>WBXD01000034.1 GCA_008932935.1 Verrucomicrobiota bacterium | reverse complement strand
CCGCCGTGGCCCATGAATAGAGTAAGGGCAGTCGCATGGCGGCTTGCTCTTACGCGTCTCATGGGCAAAAGGGGGCAAGCTGCCCCCGCTCCTTGCTGCCCGCCACGCGCCAGCAAGCTGGCTTGGCTAGGCGGTGGCGAGCCACCGCACTCATGGGAGTGGCGGTTGCCAACCGCCGTGGCCCATGGATAGAGTAAAGGCAGCCGCATGGCGGCTTGCTCTTACGCGTCTCATGGGCAAAAGGGGGCAAGCTGCCCCCGCTCCTTGACGCCCACACGCGCCAGCAAGCTGGCTGGACCGGGCGGTGGCGAGCCACCGCACTCAAGGGAGCGGCGGTTGCCAACCGCCGTGGCCCATGAATAGAGTAAGGGCAGTCGCATGGCGGTTTGCTCTTACGCGTCTCATGGGCAAAAGGGGGCAAGCTGCCCCCGCTCCATGCTGCCCACACGCGCCAGCAAGCTGGTTTGGCCAGGCGGTGGCGAGCCACCGCACTCAAGGGAGCGGCGGTTGCCAACCGCCATGGCCCACGAGCAGAGCATGGACCGCTGCGCTCGTCCCTTGAAGGTGGGGGGCTGGCAGCCTGCTCGAGTGGGATGGTCAAATTGAGCTGCGGGTTTTTTGAGATTGATTCCTCCCGCAACTATCAGACACTACCCCCGCCATGCTTGATATCCGCGTGATTCGCGACAACCCAACCGCCGTTCAGGACCGTCTCAAAACCCGCGGCGGCGATCATTGGAAACTCGTTTTCGAGGTGATCGCCTGCGACGAGGAGCGCCGCAACCTAGAGACGTCCAAACAACAATTTCAGAGTTCCCGCAAGACTCTCTCCAAGGACATCGGTACCCTCAAGGCCACAGGCCAGGATAGCGCCGCCATTGAGGCCGAGGTCCGCTCCATCAACACCCAAATCGCCGAACTCGAGGCGGCGGCCGAAGCCGCAGCCCTCCGCCAAACCGACCTACTCCTCAGCATCCCCAACCTCCCACACGAGGCCTGCCCGCCCGGCCTCGACGAGTCCGCCAATCCCGTGGTGCGCGAGTGGGGCACCCGGCCCGCCATCGACCAACCCAAGGATCACGTCGAACTGGCCACCGCCCTGGGCTTGATCCACTGGGACGACGCCATCCGCATCGCCGGCGCCGGTTTCGCCGTCTATCGCGGCCGCGGCGCACGCCTCGAACGCGCCCTTCTCAATTTTTTGCTAGATACGCAAACCGCCAACGGTTACGAGGAAGTGAACGTCCCGCATCTGGTGAAACGCGAGTGCATGGAAGGCACCGGCCAGCTGCCGAAATTCGAGGGCGACATGTATGGGACCGAACCTGCAGAAAGCGATGGCCGCAACTCGTTGTTTCTGGCACCCACCGCTGAGGTGCCCGTCACCAATCTCTACCGCGACACCCTCCTGCCAGAAGCCGCGCTGCCGGTGAAAATGGTTGCCTACACCCCGTGCTTCCGTCGCGAGGCGGGATCTGCCGGCCGCGATAACAAGGGCATCATCCGCATGCACCAGTTCGACAAGGTCGAGCTCGTCCAAATCGTCCATCCCGACACCGGCTTCGAAGTGCTCGAACAACTCACCGGCCACGCCGAGTCGATCCTCCAAAACCTCGGCCTGCACTATCGCGTCATCGAGTTGTGCACTGGAGATGTCGGCCAATCGTCCGCTAAAACCTACGACATCGAAGTCTGGGCCCCCGGCCACGGCAAGTACCTCGAGGTGTCCAGCTGCTCGTGCTTCGGCGATTACCAGGCTCGCCGCATGCGCCTGCGCTTCAAGGACAGTGAGGGCAAAAACCGCTTCCCGCACACCCTCAATGGCTCCGGCACCGCCCTGCCTCGACTGTACGTGGCATTGTTAGAGCAATGCCAGCAACCCGACGGCAGCATCCGCATCCCCGCCGCCTTGGTGCCGTATTTTGGTGCCCCGAGCATCGCCAAAGCGTGAGATCCCGCTCCCCTGCCGGAAAATTTTCATCGTCAGCGGGCGGATTCGCGGCTCGAATCAGCGGCGAGATGCCCCGCCCCTATACATACCGCCTGATCGCTCCGTCGCTGCTCGCGGCGGATCTTGCCAAAATTGGTGAGGAAGTGGCGCGGGCCGAGCTGGCAGGAGCGGACTGGATGCATCTGGATGTGATGGACGGGCAGTTTGTGGACAATCTGACGTTTGGTCCGCCGCTCATTCAATGCGTGCGGGCGTCGACAGGGTTATTTCTGGATGTGCATTTGATGATTTGCCGGCCGGACCATTACTTGCAGCGCTTTATCGCTGCCGGGGCTGATCTAATCACCGTTCACCTCGAAGCCAGCCACGACGTTGGGCAAACCCTGCAGCGCATCCGCCAAGCCGGGCGCCAGGTCGGGCTGGCCCTTAATCCCGCCACCTCGCTGGAGGCCGCACTGCCATTTCTCGACCAAATCGACCTGCTGCTGTGCATGACCGTGGTGCCGGGCTTCGGCGGTCAAGCGTTCATGCCGGACGTACTGGAAAAAATCCAGGCGGCCGCCGCTATCCGTGCCGCTCGCGGCCTGGGCTACCACATCGAGGTGGATGGCGGGATTGACTGCGTCACCGCCGGCCCCTGTGCAGCGGCTGGGGCGAATGTGCTGGTGGCGGGCTCGGCCACTTACGGCGCGCCCGACATGGCCCGTGCCATCGCGCAACTCCGCCACGCATGAGGTTGGCCCGTGGTGAAAATCGTCACGCACCATTCCCCAACAAAACCGCAGCAAGAATTTTACAACTAAATTCCTTGGCAAAGCCGAGCGGATGGCTATTTTTTGGCGTGGGCACCCGTGCCAAGCCTCCCCCTAAACATACCCGCCCGTGAATCGCCGTAATTTTCTTGCTAATATCTCCACCCTCGCCGTCGGCACCGTCACACACGCCGCTGCCGAAAGCCCGCCAGCCGCCGCCGGCCCCGTCATCGGCGGCTCCGGCGCGTACCGCTACCAGTACCGGCCTGACAAGCTCGTGCTGCCGCAGGAAGTCCACATGCGCAACGGCCACGGCCTCTGCCATGATGCCAAGGGCAATATCTACTTTACCTTCGAACCCGAAAAAGTCGAGACCGCCACCCGCTGCCTCGCGCGCTTCGCCCCCGACGGCACCCAGCCGCAACTCCTCGGCAGCGACAACGCCCTCGCCTTCGGTGTGCCCCACGGTCTCAACATCCATGCCGACGCCGACGGTAAGGAGCACCTCTATCACGCGAACAACGACGCCACCATTTTCAAAACCACCCTCGACGGCGCCATCGTCTGGACCCAGAAATGGCCGCCGACCATGGGCAATTACCATCCCACCGACACCATCGTCACCCCCGACGGCAAGCACCTGTTGGTGGCCGATGGCTACGGCAGCAGCATTGTCCATATGCTCAACACCGCCGACGGTGTCTATGCCGGCAAGTCCTGGGGCGGCCAGGGTGGCCGGCACGGCGAGTTCACTTGCCCTCATGGCATCACCTACGACCCGCGCCGCAAACTCCTGTTAGTGACCGACCGCGGCAACAAGCGCATCGAATATTACTCGCTGGACGGCGTCTATCAAAACAGCCTGGAACTCCCCGCCAGCCAGGCCCCATGCAACGCCGACTTCCTTGGCGACCTCGTCCTCGTCCCCGATCTCAACGGCCCGCTCGTCATCCTCGACAAGGACAATCAGGTGATCTCGGTCATCGAGGTGGCAAAATTGTTAGGCGAACAGGGCTTTGTCCATCCTCACGACGCCATCTGGCTGCCCAATGGCGACATCGTCATGTGCACTTGGAGCCCCGGCCGCCTCGCCTACTGGCAGCGGCTGCCATCGTAGTGCGCGGCGACTTGTCGCACGCTACGGATATCGTCAAACCTTTGAATGACTGCAAGCTCTTTGTCCCCGCCCTCTGGTCTGGCCACCGACTCTTCCAGCGGCCTGCACTGGGAAAGCCCTTTCTTAGCATTCGCTGCAATCTGATGTAAGATGGCGGCGCAAAGCACTGTTTGCTGCGTTCGATCCAGTACTCCTGAGCCGGCGCGACGTTGCCAAGCCACACCCCATTTGCCATGCCCCCACCACGCCCGACTACCCAGCCAGTTTTTTTGCTACGGTTTTTTCTCAGCCTCGCGCTGATTTCGCCACTGACGGCGGCGCCGGACTTCATTCACGAGGTTGTGCCCATTCTCCAGCAGCACTGCGTGGAATGTCACACCGACGTGAAACACAAAGGCAGCCTTTCGATGAATACCGAGGAGTCGTTCCGCAAGGGCTCCAAGAATGGCCCCATCTTCGATGCCCTACATCCCGAACAAAGCACCATCCTCAAGCGCATCACCAGCGAGGACGAGGACGAACGCATGCCACCCAAGGGCAAGGGGCTCGATGCCAAGGCCGTTGGAATTATTAGATCATGGGTGCTAGCCGGCGCAAAATGGGAGCCAGGGTTTGCCTTCAAACCAGCCGCCTACGAGCCTCCGCTGCGCCCGCGAGACCCGGTCTTACCCATCGCCGTGGACCAGCGCTCCAATCCCATCGACCGCATCATCGACCACTACCTCGCCGCCAAAAAACTGCCCCGTCCCGCCGCGCTGGAGGACGCGGCGTTTTTGCGCCGGGTCCATCTCGACCTCGTCGGATTGTTGCCGGATGTGGAGGCAGTACACGCGTTTCTCGCCGACACCGCGCCGGATAAGCGCAGTCGGGTGGTGGATGGCTTGCTGGCTAACAAGACCGCCTACGCCGAGCACTGGCTGAGTTTTTGGAATGACCTGCTGCGCAACGATTACGCGGGCACCGGCTACATCGACGGCGGCCGCAAGCAAATCAGTGACTGGCTCTATCAGGCACTCCATGACAACATGCCCTACGACCAGTTTGTCCGCGAGTTGGTGGCACCTAGCCCCGCCACCGAGGGCTTTGCCAACGGCATCAAATGGCGCGGCAGTATTTCCGCCGCACAGATCCTGCCGATGCAATATGCGCAGTCGGTGGGGCAGGTGTTTCTTGGCATCAACCTCAAGTGCGCCTCCTGCCACGATTCGTTCGTCGACCGCTGGAAACTCAGCGAGTCATACGGCCTGGCCGCAATCTACTCTAACGAACCATTGGAGATTTTCCGCTGTGACAAGCCGACCGGCAAAACCGCCGTCCCCGGCTGGTTGTTCCCCGAACTCGGCACCGTCGATGCCAAACTGCCAAAGGCCGAGCGACTCACACAACTCGCCGCCCTCATCACCGATCCGCAAAACGGCCGCACCCCGCGCACCATCACCAACCGCCTCTGGCAGCGACTGCTGGGCCGCGGCATCGTCCATCCGGTCGATTCCATGCAATCGCCCCCCTGGAGCGAGGACTTGTTGGATTTGCTCGGCTCCCACCTCACGCACAACCACTACGATCTGAAACAAACGCTGCGCCTAATCTGCCTGTCACAAGCCTATCAATCAAAGGCGGAGTCGTCCGCAGAGCTGCCACAGGAAAGCACGTATGTCTATCAGGGGCCGCGGCCGAAGCGCCTGACGGCTGAGCAACTCACCGATGCGATCTGGCAGATATGTGGCACCGCCCCCGCCAAGTTCGATGCTCCTGTGACTCGCCAAGCCGCTGGGCAGGCCGCGCCAGCCAAGCCGCCCATGGTGCGCGCCGCCCTGTTGCGGAGCGATTTGCTCATGCGCACGCTGGGCCGCCCCAACCGCGAGCAGATCGTCACCACCCGACCACTGGATCTAACAACGCTGGAGGCGATGGACCTCAACAACGGCGAGATCCTCGACAAGCGCTTGGCCGAGGGCGCGCAAGCCTTGGTGGCGCGCGCCTTCGCATCACCCACCGCTCTCGCCACCTACGTCTGGCTGGCGGCCCTGTCGCGGAACCCCACCGCTGAGGAACTGCGGATAGCAGCGGATTTGTTAGGCGAAAAGCCCGCCGTTGCCACCACCCAGGATTTGTTATGGGGCGTGCTGATGCTGCCCGAGTTTCAAATCATCCGTTGAACCGCCTGCTCTAATAAAAACCATGCAACCTCTCGCCCTCGATCCCGCCCAGCCCCGCCGGGATTTTCTTAAAAAACTCTCCGCTGCCTCCCTCGCAGCATTGATGGCCCGCGCGCCGCGCGCCGCCGCCACCGAGACGATCCAACATCCCGCGGCCACCGCCGACGCCTGCATCCTGCTGTGGATGGCCGGCGGCATGGCGGCACCGGAAACCTTCGATCCCAAGGCCTATCAGCCATTCGTCAAGGGCGCAGCGGTGGCCAAAATGCTCTCGACCTTTCCGGCGATCGACACTGCGGTGGATTCCATCAAAATCTGCCAAGGCCTCGAAAACATTGCCAAGGTGATGGACCGCGCCACGCTGATTCGCTCGGCCGTGCAGCCGGACCTCGGCACTATCCTGCATTCGCGCCATCAATACCACTGGCACACCGGCTACGTGCCCCCGCAGACGGTCGCCGCACCGCACCTCGGAGCGTGGATATCAAAGGTGTTAGGCCCGCGCAATGCGGTGATCCCGGCCTTCATCAACATCGGCCAGCGGCTCGAGGGGGTGGGGGAGTCCGAAGAACTCAAGGCCTTCACAACCGGCGGGTTTTTCGGCGCGGAATTCGGCCCGATGAACCTGCCGTTTCCTGAAGAAGCCATGCTCGCCGTGCGCCCGCCCAAAAGCATGGACCCCGGACGCTTCGCCAATCGCCGCGCGTTTTTCCAAAAACTCGTCGATAGCCATCAGCACCGCGACCTCATGTCCGATCACCAACAGCAGTCGATGCTGCGCTCGTTAGATAGCGCCCACCGCTTGCTCTCATCTCCAAAAGCCAAGGTCTTCGATCTGGGACTCGAGACCAAGGAAACCCGCGAGGCCTATGGCAACACCCGCTTCGGCCAGGGCTGCCTGTTAGCAAGAAACCTCGTCGAGAACGGCGCGCGTTTTGTCGAGGTGACCACCGAATACGTGCCTTTCCTGCACTGGGATACCCACGCCGACGGCCATTCGGTAGTCGAACAGATGCACCGTGAGATTGATTCACCCATCGCGCGGCTGATCCTGGATCTGGAACAGCGAGGGTTGTTAGATCGAACCCTGGTCATCATCGCCTCAGAGTTCAGCCGGGATGCCTTGATCGAAGGGGTTCCCGGCTCGCAGGCGCAGGACCAGTCCAACGCCAAGTCCGATACCCTCGAGGAACCCAAACACTATGGACTGCACCGCCATTTCACCGGCGGTACTTCGGTCGTGATGTTCGGCGGCGGCATGCAGCGCGGCTTTGTCTACGGCGCCACGGCCGATGAACGCCCGCTCATCGCCACCAGCCATCCGGTTTCTATCTCCGATCTGCACGCGACGATTTTCACCGCCATGGGCATTAGCCCCAAGACGATGTTTGAAGTCGAGCAGCGGCCGTTTTACGCCACCTTGGACGGCAAGGGCAGCGCCGTGAAAGATGTCTTCGCGGCGGGTTGAGTCACCCGATGCAACTCTCTCTCAGGAAAGCGCGCGCGGTGGGCTAACCCTTTCCCGACAAAGGGACAGAGAAACTGTGGCGCAGTCGTCGGCGGCGGCTCAGTCTGTGTTCTTCGTTTTGAGGTAGCCGAGGGCTTGGGCGCGGCGCAGCGCTTGCTCGCGGCCGCTGGCTTGGAGCTTGCGATAGATCCGCTTGATGTGGCTGTGCACGGTGCCGGCGCTGATCGAGAGTCTCTCGCCGATCTCTTTGTAGAGCAGGCCTTGGGCGCTGAGGGAGAGCAACTCGACTTCGCGGGGCGTCAGCGCCTCGTCCGCGCTGGCGGCGGAGCGGCTGTGGAATTCCTCGATCAGGAAGTGGGCGATGCTGGGGCTCAGCGAGGAGGTGCCCTGGGACACGGCGCGCACGGCATCGATGGTCTCCAGCGCGGGCAGGCCTTTGATGACGTAGCCGATGGCCCCGGCGCGCAGCGCGGCAAACAGCGATTGGCGGTCATCGTGGATGGTGTGCACCAGCGCGTAAAGCTGCGGGTTTTGGAAAGTGGCCGCCGCGATCAGATCGACCCCGGAGACGCCGGGCAGGCCGAGATCGGCTAGCAGCACGTCCGCAGCGCTCCAGTCGGTCTGTTCCATCGCCTCTTCGGTGCTGGCATAGGCACCGACGACGCGGATATCGGGCTGGGAAGCCATGATTTTAGCCAGCGAGGCGAGCAGGTGCTCGTCGTCCTCGACGATCACGAGGCGGATGGGGGCGGACTCAGGTGTCATCGGTGTTGGGGTGCTTGGCGCAGCGCTGCAAGGGCAGGGGGATTTTCAGGCAATAGATGGTGCCGCGGCGGTCGCCGCGCTTCAATTTGCCGCCCAACTCCTCGATGCGCCGCTGCATGTTGAGCAGGCCGCGGCTACCCGGGCGGGAATTTGCCGGATCGATGCCGCGGCCGTCGTCCTGGATCACGATGCGCAGCGCCTGCGGGCGGAAGGTGATGTGGACGCTCGCCTTGCGCGCATCCGCATGGCGGGCGAGGTTGTTGATGGCTTCCTTGAGCACCCGCATCAGCGAAATGATCTCCTGCACGCGGTGATCCGGCTCGCTCGGCAGCGGGCCGCTTTGGCGCCAGTCCAGCTCGATGCCCTGGGCGGCCGTCAGCCGCTGGGCGTAGGTGTGGGATTCCATCAGCGCGTCGGCTCACAGCAGGCTGCCGCGCTCCAGCCCGTTCATCCACAGCCGCAGCTCGCGGTTCCACTCGGTGGCGAGAAACTCGATGTTCTGGAAAATCTCCTTCTGCAGTTGCGGTGTTTCCTCGATGCTGCCTTGGAAGGCCAGCATCGCGAGGTTGGCGGTGATCCCGCCGATGCCGTCGTGCAGGTCGCTGGCCAGTTGCTGGCGGTGCTCATGCGTGCGCATCGCCATCAGCTCGGTCTCCGCGGCGGCGAGTTTTTCCACCGTTTCCAGCTGTTCGGCGTGCAGGTGTTTGTTTTCAAACGTCTGCCGCTGGTTGATCAACATCATCGCGCCGAAGGTCCACAGCAGCGCCCACAAGATCCCCGCCGTAAAGCTCACCAACTGCGGCCGCACCGGGTCGAGCAGTTGCGCCGGCGTCGTCAGGCAATACAGGTCGACCGCCCGGTAGGCGAAGATCGCGCAGATAAACAGCGCCGCGCAAGCCGTGAAGCGCGCCCCAAACCGCAGCGCCGGCCGGGATTCCTTGAGCAATTCCCGCGCCCCCATCGCCAGAAATAAAATGAATATCGGCGAGGTCAGCAGCGGCCGCAGCCGCAGCCCCTCGCCCTGCACGACCAGCCAGACGTAGCCGCCGTAGAGTGGCAGCGCCGCCAGCAGCGGCCAGAAGCGCGCCGCCCCGCGCTTCTGAAAGTGGACCGCCCCGACGTAAAACAAGTAGGCCGAGGCAAAGTTCATCGTCGTCGGCAGCAGCTTGGTCAAAAACACCGAATCGAAGCTGTGGCGTAGCGCGATCAGCGGCATGGCCAATCCATTGAACAAAGCCGCCGCCGCCCAGTAGCCGATCCCGCTCACCCGCCGGTTGTAAAAGCCCACGATGCAAAACGCGAACGCCTGGAGCAGGCTGATCAAGCCGACCACAAAAATCAAAGTGGGAACGTGCAACACACCCGTCTTATGCGCCGCCGCCAAATTCCGCGCAATTGAAAACACGCGCCAGACTGCCCATTACCCCGAAATTACCCCGCCAGGATCATTGACTCGGGTTCCGCGAATGCACGATTCTTCCATTGTCTTTGCGGGAAACTCTTTCCTGCAAGCCATCCTAACCTCATCATGAAACTGTCACGCTCCATCAAAAAATCCATTGTCGTCCCCATGCTCCTGGTCGCCGGGCTCGCCGCGTTCGCCCCGTCCCTACGTGCCTCCACCACGCTGCTCGACAACACGAGCGCTAGCATCGATGGTGCTGGCGGACTCGTCTTTAATTCAACCAGCAGTGGTATACCGCTGCTGTTTTCGACAGGGTCGACGGCCTACAGCCTGAATTCCATTGAGTTAGCTATAGCGAGTGATGTTACGGAGACGGGCAGCTTTACGCTTAGCCTTTATTCGGGGGGGACCCCTTCAGGGACGGCGATTGCCAGTCAAACTTTCAGTGGCATTTCTTTCACAGGCACCGCAACAGCATTGACGGAAAACTTGTCCGATGGTTTTTCGGTGGCTGCGAATTCCAACTACACCTTGCTTTTTCAAACCAGCGTCAGCCAAGGAAGAATGAGCACAACAACCACAGGAGACATCTTGTCGGGCGGCACATCTGGGCTGACTTATTTGGGGCGCAAATACTCGCCGAACGGCGTTAATTGGATCGGTCCTTGGACTACTGTCACTCCGTATATGCAGCTGACCGGCACGGCTGCCATCCCCGAGCCATCGGCGCTGGCGCTGTTGGGCCTCGGCACGCTGGGCCTCGTCGCCCGCCGCCGCCGCGTGGGCTGATTCTTGCCTCATTCACCTTTTGCCTCAGAGGCGCCGCCGCACACCCGCGGCGCCGCCTCTGGGTTTTCGCGACAGAGGGACAGAGAAACTGTCAAGGCTGCGGCTCACCACTTGAATTCGCCGCCGATGCCGAAGCTGCGGGCCGGGCCGACTTGGCCGGACACGGGGAGATGGCGGGCGGAGTTGTCGGCGCGGAGGATGGCGTAGGGGTCGTCGAGAAGATTGCTGCCGAACAGATAAACGCTGGCGTGCTCCCACGCGTAGCCGAGGCGGGCGGAAAGCAAGGCGCGGGATTCGATGGCGGTGACTTGCGGGCTGGTGGCGTAGCTGTAAGTGGCGTCTGCCCACGAGAATAAGACGCTGGTGAAAACGCCCGAGGAGTGGCGGTAGTTGGCGGCCAGCGAGGCAAGCCATTGCGGGGCATTCGGGAAGGGTTGGCCGGAGCGATCCACGCCACCCAAGGTGAGGTCGGTGAATTCCGTGTGAATCCAGGCCAAGGTCCCCGTGAATGACAACGATTCCGCCACTTGCCAGCGCGCTTCCCATTCACAGCCGAAGCGCCGGGACGCGGCCGCATTGGCCGTCAGCGAGTCGAAGCCGGGAATGCCGCCGGGAACGTCGAGCGGAACCTGCTGGCCATCCATCCACGAATGGAACAGCGCCCCCGAAAGCGTGAGCGAATCCAGTGGCTTGGCGCGCCCACTCAGCTCGAGCTCCCACGCATACTCCGGATCATAGCCGCTGCTGCTGCCCAAGGTCGGCGCGTAACTGACCCCGCCGCTGCGACAGGCGCGGGACATCTGGATACCAACCGTCCGGTCGGTATCCGGCGTCCAAGCGAAGCCGAGTTGGGGCAGCCAAGCGGTGCCGGCGAAAGCGGTGGCGGACTGATTGGGTGGCACCGCGCCCATGTCGGCGGAGGCGCGGAAATCGCGCTGTTCGTGATTGAGGCGGAGGCCGCCGATGAGGTGCAAGGCGGGAGCGAATTGCCAATCGGCCAGGCCATGGAGAGCCGCGACGAGCAAGTCCTCCTGCCCGCTGCTGGTAAAGGGCGAACCGGCGGGAGCTGGATTGAAACCGCGGCCGGCATAGTTCACCTCGTAGCGACTGGCTTCAAAATAGCCGCCCACCCGCCATTGGAAGTCGCCTTCGCTGCGGGCCAGCGTCAGATCCTGGGTCAGGCGCAGTTCATCGTTGGCGGTCCTGACGTACCAGTTGAGCAGAGACGTCGCATCCAGATCGATGAGCTGGTCGACGTCCAAGCGCTGGATCGCGGTGGTGGACTTCAGCAGCAAGTCATTGGGCAGGGCGAGGCTGGCGTTGAGGGTGGCCGCCCGGCGCTCGGCCGGAAATTCGGGGCGCAGGTTCAGAGAGGTCACGCGGTCAAATAAATCCGTGCCGGGCAAGACGCGGGCCGCCGCAAACGGATTGCCGCGCGACTCGTCGTGAACGAGCGACAGGTCGAGCAAGGCGTCGGGATTTTTCCCGGGATGCCAGAGCAAGCGGCCTTGGAGGCGGTCGCGCGAGGTCGCGCCGAAACGGTCGTCGTGGGAGTAGAGGTTGGTGGTATCGCCGTCGCCTTCCTGATGATAGGCGGAAAGACGCAAGGCGAGTTCATCGGGCAGGAGCAGGAAATCCTGCGCGACACCGCTGCGAAAGGAGTTGTGGCTGGCGGCTTCGAGCAAGGCCTTGCCGCGATTGGCGAACGCCGGCAGCCCGGTGTCGAGCCGCAGGGCTCCGCCGAGCGCAAGCGGACCGGCCGCGAGCAACTGCGGGCCGCGCCGCAGCTCCGCAGCGCCGAGATTCCAGAGGGTGGGCGGCAAGAAGCGGAGGGTGGCTGTCGAAAGTGGCGCGCCATCTTCCATCACCGCGACGAGCGGATTGGATCCCAGCTGGAGGGAGCCGAACACATCCTCCTGGCCCAGCCCGCGGACGCTGAAGGTGCCGGCGCTGGGATTGCCCGCATAGCCACCGGCGAAGACGGCAAAAAGATCCTCATAGGTGGCCGTCGTCACGGGCAACGCCGCCAGTTGCCCGGCCTCCAACTCGCTGGCATGGCCAGCCGCCTGCTCCCGGTCGTTGGAAGGCCGTTCGGCGGAGACGACGAGCGGCGGCAGGGGCTCGACCGTCTGCGCGCTGAGCCCGGTGACGAGCACCAGCAGGTCCACTATGATTATCCGCAAGCGTTTCAATGCGCGCCGATTCAGCGCAACAATGCCCGATGATGTCAACCGGAACCCCGCTCTCCATCGAATTGGCGCGCGACAGAGGGACAGAGAAACAATCAACACAACGGCGGTCACAGACCGCCGCTACAACGCATCTCAAATGCCTTGCGACACTAACGTCGTCGCTCCCTACCGGCGGGGCTATTTTCGGATCGTCCAGAAGTCGTCCGACAGGTTGCGGTCCGCCAGATAGGCATAGGGCATGGTGAAGTACCCCTGCTGCCCCCAATCGCGGTCCCAGGAATTGCGCACGATGAAGCGCTGGGTCGTGTCGTCATAGCCGACGCCCACCACCGCGTGGCCACCGAGCAGCGCCTCGGCGGGTGCGGGCAAGTTGACCACGCCGCTGGTGGCCACGGCGGCGGATTCGAACGATTCATAGACGCTGAAGCCAAAGACAAATGGATAGCCGCCAGCCAGGCAGGCACGCATATCATCGACGGTGGCCAGGCGATGGTAGGAGGCAATCAGGTGCTGCTGGGCCAGGGTATAGCAGGTGGGGGTGGGTTTGTTGGCGAATTTGGTGATGGTGTAGGGCCATGACGTTTCGGCACAGACGCCCAGTTTGGCTAGGGCTTTGATGCCGTCGCGCAGAAAGGCACCGCTGTCCTCGGTGATGTGGCCTTCGATCACCCGCTCGTTGTAGTAAATGAACAGCCGACTCAAATCCACCAGCGGCAAGCCGGCCTTGAGTTCGAGGAATTCCAGCGCGCCGACCAAGGCGTTGGCCGTGCAACTGCCCAACTCACCCTGGTTTTCCACCGGCGAGCACCCGCCGCGCAAGTCCACGGCCGCCGGCAGCTTGCGCAGCGTGGGTTTGGTCACTGGCGGGAAGCGCAGGTCACGCTGGTCGGGCAGGTCGGGTAGCCAACCGTACCATTTGTTCGAACGGGTTTTGATGCTGCTGGTGGATGGCATGATGGTTTTTGGTTAGGTTACGGTTATTGGATTGACCTTCCATATCAGCTGGCAATACTCATGGATAGAGCGGTCGGAAGAGAACTTGCCCATACGGGCGACGTTGAGGATGGCCATGCGGGTCCACGCCTGAGGATTCTGCCACAGCGCACTGACTTGTTGCTGACACTCGACGTAGGCCTGAAAGTCGGCGAGCACTAGGAATGCATCGCGGTCCAGCAGGTTGTTCACCAGCGGCCGGAACAGCGTGGCATCGCCGCCGGCGAGCGCTCCGGAAGCGATGAAGTCGAGCACTTCGCGCAAGTCTGCATTGTGTTGATAGATTTCCCGCGGGTGGTAGCCGCGGCTCTTGAGTTGTTGGACATGGGCGGCGTCGAGACCGAACAGGAAAAAGTTGTCGGGGGCGACTTCCTCGCGGATTTCTACGTTGGCACCGTCGAGCGTGCCGATGGTCAGGGCCCCATTGAGGGCGAACTTCATATTGCCGGTACCCGAGGCTTCCATGCCGGCGGTGGATATTTGCTCTGACAAGTCGGCCGCTGGATAGATATGTTGCGCGTTCTTGACGTTGAAGTCAGGAAAGAACACCACCTTGAGGCGATTGCGTACCTCCGCATCGTGGTTAACCAACGCGGCCACCGCATTGATGAGCTTGATGATGAGCTTGGCCATGACATAACCCGGCGCGGCTTTGGCGGCGAAAATGCAGGTGCGGGCGGGCAGGTCGGCTTGGGGGTCGCGTTTGAGGCGCAGATAGAGGGTGAGGATGTGGAGGACGTTGAGGTGTTGGCGCTTGTATTCGTGGAGACGTTTAGCCTGGATATCAAAGAGCGAGGCAGGGTCTATCAGGATACCGGTGCGCTGTGCGATGAGCGCTGCGAGGTCGCGCTTGGCGGTGAGTTTCACGATCCGCCATTGCTGTTGGAATTGCGGGTCGTCGGCCAGCGCCTCGAGTTGGCGAAGTTGCTTGAGGTCGCGCAGCCAGCCGTCGCCGATCTGCCCGCTGATGAGCCGGGTGAGCGGCGGATTGCTCACCGCGACGAAGCGGCGCGGGGTGACCCCGTTGGTCACATTGCAGAATTTTTCTGGCCACAGCTCGGCGAAGTCGCGCATCACCGTTTGGGTGAGCAGTGCGGAGTGGAGGCGGGCGACGCCATTGACGTGATGACTGCCAACGGTGGCTAGGTGGGCCATGCGTACAAAACGCTCGCCGGTTTCGTCAATGAGCGAGAGCCGGGCAAGCCGGGCCACGTCGCCGGGGAACCGGAGGCGGGCCTCATCGAGGAAGCGCCGGTTGATTTCGAAAATAATTTCCAGATGGCGCGGCAAGAGTTCTCCTAACAAGCTAACCGGCCATTTTTCCATCGCCTCAGGCAGCAATGTGTGGTTGGTGTAGGCGAAGGTATGGCGCGTCACGTGCCAAGCGCTGTCCCAGGCGAATTGGTGTTTGTCGACCAGCAGGCGCATCATCTCGGCAACGGCGATGGCCGGGTGGGTATCATTGAGTTGCACCGCCCATTTTTCGTGGAACCTATCGAGTGGGCGCTTGAGCAAGCGGTGAATGCTGATCATGTCTTGCAACGAACAGGTGACTAACAGGAATTGCTGTTGCAGACGGAGGATTTTTCCATGGATGCCTTCGTCGTTAGGGTAAAGCACCTTGGTGATATTCTCGGAGCGCATCTTGTCTTCCACCGCACGGTAGTAATCGCCGTGGTTGAAGGCGGCGAAATCGAACGACTCCACAGCCTCGGCTTTCCACAAGCGCAGCGGGTTGCAGGTGCCCACGCGGAAGCCAAGGATCGGGGTATCGTAGGCCATGCCCTTGACGACGCTGCGCGGCACCCAACGGACGCGGTGGCGGCCCTGCTCATCAGTGCCCACCTCGGTGTGGCCGCCGAACTTCACGTCGTAGGTGATTTCGGGTCGGGCGATTTCCCAGGGATTGCCGAAGCGCAGCCATTTGTCGGTGCTTTCCACTTGCCATCCGTCTTGGATCGTCTGGTCAAAGATGCCGAACTCATAACGAATGCCATAACCGACAGCCGGCACTTCGAGCGACGCCAGTGAGTCGAGATAACACGAGGCGAGCCGGCCCAGTCCGCCATTGCCGAGGCCCGGCTCTTCCTCCTGTTCAATCAACTCGTCGAGGTTCAGGCCCAGTTGCGCCAGGGCTAAGCGGGTGGGCTCGACGATGCCGAGATTGAGCAGGTTATTTTCCAAATGCGGGCCGGGCATGAACTCGGCGGACATATAGGCCACCACCCGCACGTCGCAGCGCGTGTAAGTTTCGAGCGTCTCCACACCTTGTTTGAGGACCCGGTCGCGCACGCTCAGTGCCAGGGCGGTGTAGGCATCGTTAGGCGTGGCAAGCAGCGGCATCCGGCCTAGGCTGCAGCACAAATTATCGAGGAAGGCTTGCTTGATATCTGCAATGCTCATGCCGCAGCGTTGACCGGTGGCTGGTGAAAATTCCGTGATGTTGGATTCGGCGGTCTGCGTGGTGGGGATCATGGGGATGCAGATCGGGTGGATGCCGGGACATGGGGCGTTGGGCTGTCGCCGCATATGGCAAGCCAACAAACACGAAGCGTGAATGGGCATTGTGCAAACCCCCCGTAGATCCAGCTAGGCATACTTTGGCATAATCCAACGTGGCGGGTCTCTTCAGAGATGCGGCGGCTGGCCAGCGCCTGGCTAGGCCAGCTTGCTGGCGCGTGTGGACGGCGAGGACGTGGTCGAGCTTGCCACGGAATGCTTGTCAAAGCTGGATTTCCTGTGAAAGGTGCCGTGGCGTGGCGACAGCGCCAAGCGGTTGGCAGGGTGCGGCAACGGCACACTGTGACATAGCCAAGCATGAACGAGCATCCAGACAGAGCTAGCGGGCAGGACGCGCGGACCGAGGGTCGCGCTGCAGGCAAACGCCATGAAATCCGCGAGAGTCGCAAGGCCATCGTGGCGGGTACTTTGATCGGATGGTTTATGAAACTCTGCGCCCTGACGCTGCGCTTTCACATCGAGGACCGCTGCGGCATCGGCCAACCCTGTGGCCTCCCAGCCCCGGTGATCTATGCGCTGTGGCATAACCGGTTCTTCACGGTGCCGGCGGCGTGGCGAATGCTCTGCGGGCAAACGCGCAAGTCCGTGGTACTCACCAGCGCCAGCAATGATGGGGCGATGGTGGCGCGGGCGATGGCGGTGTTCGGGTTCCGGGCCGTGCGTGGCTCGTCGTCGCGCCGCGCCGTCGCCGCTCTCGTCGGCATGAAGCAGGCCATTCGCGACGGCTTCGACGTGTGCGTTACCCCCGACGGCCCGCGTGGCCCGCGCTACGTGTTTCATCCGGGCCTGGTGAAAATTGCCGAGGCCACCCACACGCCCATCATCCCTGTTCACGTCCACTTTGCCGCGGCATGGCGCTTGAATACTTGGGACGGCTTCGTCATTCCCAAGCCATTCAGCCGGGTCCACGTCATTTTTGATCAGCCTCTCACCGTGCTGCCGGCGGCGGATGCCGCCGCGTTCGAAGCGCAACGTCGGCGCATCGAAGCCGTGCTCCTCGCCGGGGTGGATGACTGGGAGTGAGACCCTCTCTAAGCAATAATGTGCCAAAATGGCAAGCTGGGCCATGGGTCTGAAAGTCGAAAGTTGCAGAGCCGCGAATTCTGAGCTGACCTTCGACTTTAGACTTTGAGACTCTTCCTTCACCGGACCGGGCATGGCGCTTATTGGGAAACGCGAACATCGAACATCCAACGTCGAACATCCAACGCCGAACCAAAGAGAGAAAGACAACGCCTTGTGTCTGTTTTTTTCACCTCTCCTGTTCGACGTTGGATGTTCGATGTTCGACGTTAAACGGGCGCAGACCTTACTGTCGTCGTGCGGAAGCAACGCCCATGAACCGAGCCTTAGGCACTCATGCATGGGCCGCGCTTCCGCTACCACCACACGAATGTGGTGGATTCTCAAGTGAGTCGGGAGGGCAAGGAGTCCTGGGCCTGGGCCTCGCGGCGGTCCACGCTACGGATTAGGTCCAGATAGAAGTAGGAGCCGATCAGGTAAAGCGCTGATGTTGTTAGAAATATCTGCCAATACGGCAGGTGGTGGGAACGGAGCAATTGGAATACGCGAGCGGCGAGCCACCAGGAGCCGCTCCAGATGGCGCCGTTGCAAGCGCTCATGAGTTCGCGGTTGCGCTCGCCGACGTAGGTCATGGTCAGTTCGCTGATGGAGGGGCCGGCCATGCTCATGAGCGGCTGGCGGATGATGAAGCAAGCCACGGCGAGTGGCAGCGCCCAGGTGGCGGCTTTCCACAATTCGGTAAAGCCCATGATAGCGAGCAGGATCACGGCGACGCATTGCACGCCGAGGATGGCGCCGCGCCAGCCGAAGCGGCGGCGCACTTCAGGCACGATGAGCCCGGCAATGAGTACCACCACGTTGCTCGCCGAGCCGCAGGCGGAGTAGAGGAAGGCATCCATGTTGAATACGCTCCTGAAGAAAAGATTGAGGAATTGGATGCTCAGGCCGGCACCGGTGGCGATGCAGAGGGTTGGTAGCAGAGTGTGCAGGAGCACCGGCACGTCGCCGCGGTGAACGTGCAACCAGTGCCGGGTGGTTTGGATAGGCGCGGCGGGATCCGCCAAGCGGGCGAATAAAAACGGTGCCCCAAACCCGGGCAGCGTCAGCAGCAGCAGCGTCAGATACTCGTCAAAAACCCCGTGCAGGCCGCCAATGCGGAACTGCCCGATGCTTTGGAGCACGCTCGCCACCAGCCCGCCGCAAATACTCGCCGCTGCCCAGGTGGCAAATAGTAGGCTGATCGCCTCACTCGCCTGATGGGCCGGTGCCAAGCGCATTGCCATCGGCAGGTTGGCGACGTTGAGAATGAGGCTGGCAAAGCCCATGGCCAGAAAACAGACCGAGGCGGCAGTCATGGCTCCGCAGCGCACGGTTTCCAACGATGCGATGGCCATCAGCGGAAACAACGCGGACCCGAGGATCAGCGGCCAGCGCAGAGGACGCCCGCGCAGCCACAGGCCCGCTGGAATAGCCAAAAAAAAGCTGGCGACGAAGCGCTGCGAAGTGAGTGCAGCGATGCTTGGATCGTCCAGGCCGCGGTCTTTGAGAAATAAATTGAGCAACAGGAACTGCGTCGTAAGCGTCAGGTTGAGCAAAAATTGGCCAGTCGCAAACACATGTACGCCCCGCGGCAAGGCGCGGTATCGTTCCAACCAGTCAGGCAGACGCGGCATCGCGGTGGGGGCCTCAGGGGGCCTCAACGGGCTGGGTCGAGGGCTCGCGGGTTGGCCCGACGGCGGGGCTGCGCGGTGACGGAGCTTGGGAAAATGAGCAAGGCATGAGGCGGCAGGGTGGTGGATCCAAGCGCGAGATTACGGGCTGTAACGGCCCGCGCACAGCTCGCCGCCACGCCCGGAAACGTGCCGCCTGCCTTCCGCGGCGTCAAGCGCGCATGCCACGGAAGTGCGGTGGCTCGCCACCGCCTAGCCAAGCCAGCTTGCTGGCGCGTGGCGGGCAGCATGGAGCGGGGGCAGCTTGCCCCCTTTTGCCCATGAAACGTGCAAGGGAAAGCCGCCATGCGACTGCCCTTACTCTATTCATGGGCCACGGCGGTTGGCAACCGCCGCTCCCATGAGTGCGGTGGCTCGCCACCGCCTAGCCAAGCCAGCTTGCTGGCGCGTGTGGGAGCCATGGGGCGGGACACTACCTCGTCGGTTTCTGCGGTTGGCGAGCATCGTCGTCCTGCTGCTTCTTATCGCCCTGCTGGCGCTGGCGGGGGGGCTCGGCGGCGCGCTGGTGTTGGGCCTCGGCTTGTTGGGCGCGTTGTTGATTAGCAGCCTCGGCCTGGCGCTGTTGGGCCTGTTGCTGTTGCTGCAATTGTTGCTGTTGGAATTGGCGTGCTTCTGCGGCGGCACGCTGACTCTGAGCTTCCGCCTGTGCTGCTCGCTGTTGGTTGGCTGCCTCGGTTTGGCGTTGGCGAGCGGTCTCCAGCGTTTGCAGGCGCGCAGCTTCCGCCTGTGCTGCTCGCTGTTGGTTGGCAGGTTCTTGCCGGGTGACAGGGGTCTCCGGGGCAATCGGCCGAGGCTCACTTGGGCGCTTGAACTGAGGCACCGCGGCAGGTGCAACGGCAGGTGCAACGGCAGGTGCGACCGCAGGTGCGACGGCAGGTGCAACGGCAGGTGCGACCGCAGGTGCAACGGCAGGTGCAACGGCAGGTGCAACGGCAGGTGCAACGGCAGGTGCAACGGCAGGTGCGACCGCAGGTGCGACGGCAGGTGCAACGGCAGGTGCAACGGTAGGTGCAACGGCAGGTGCAACGGCAGGTGCAACGGCAGGTGCAACGGTAGGT
>WBXD01000033.1 GCA_008932935.1 Verrucomicrobiota bacterium | reverse complement strand
TTGCAGTCTTGCGTCTTGCGTCTTGCGTCTTGTGTCTTGCAGTCTTGTGTCTTGTGTCTTGTGTCTTGTGTCTTGTGTCTTGTGTCTTGTGTCTTGTGTCTTGTGGTCTTGCGTCTTAGTCTGCCGCCCCCATGACCGACCTTGAACTAGCCACCCATGCCGCGCTGGAAGCGGGCAAACTGCTGCGTGCCAACTTCGGCAGCGATGCCGTCGTCGATGAAGCCTCTCATCATGACATCAAGCTGGCTTTAGATCGTGCCGCACAGGATCTGATTACGGATATTTTGCTAGGCGAGCATCCCACCGATGCCCTGTACGGCGAGGAGGGCCTTGCCGGCAACCAGGAGTCGCCGCGCCAGTGGATCGTCGATCCGATCGATGGAACCGTGAACTTTTTCTATGGCATTCCGCACTTTTGCGTATCCATCGCACTGCGGGTCGCTGGCGAGATTGTCGTCGGGGTCATTCACGACCCGATGGTCGGCGAAACTTGGACGGTGGCCAAGGGCGGCCCGGCGCGGCTCAACGGGCGACCGATCCAGGCCAGCACGCGTGGCGATTTTGCCGAGTCCATCCTATTTGTCGGCTGTGGCAAAGATGAGGAGGCGCTGCGCACCGGCATCGAGCGCTTTCACAAGGCGTCATTGCGCGCACGAAAAATGCGCATGATGGGCTCCGCCGCCCTCGGCATGGCCTACATTGCCTGCGGCCGTCTGGATGCTTACATTGAGTCGCGCATTTCGCTGTGGGACATTGCCGCAGGCCAGTTGCTGGTGGAAACCGCTGGCGGCAAGGTCGATCTAACTGCCGTGGCCGGCCATGCCGACGCTTGGTCCATCGTCGCGACCAATGGCAAGTTGCCGATCCACGAGATTCTGTAGCTCGGCTGCGCCGCAGACCCAAGACTTGAAGACACAAGACACAAGCCTTCAAGACCCAAAAACACCTCTTATCCTAGAAAGGAAAATAGAAACGGTGAAAAAACGTCTCTGCAACCCTTTCCATTTTCCTTTTTAGACTTATCTCTTTTCATCCGCGCCCATCTGCGGTTTGATTTCTGGCATCTTCTATCCACCATCCACCATCTCTCTTCATGACCGGCATAGGCTACGACGTACATTCCTTGGCAACCCACCGCGCGCTGGTGCTTGGCGGAGTAACCATTCCGCACAGTCATGGCCTCGACGGTCATTCCGATGCTGACGTGTTATGTCATGCGATCGCCGACGCCATTCTCGGGGCGCTGGGCGAGCCTGACATCGGGTATTTTTTTCCGCCGGACGACCCGGCGTGCAAGGATATGTCGTCGTTGAAGATTCTGGAAAAGTGCCGCGAGTTGGCGGTGGCTGGCGGCTATCAGATCATCAATGTGGATTCGACGCTCATTGCCGAGGCGCCGAAGATCCAGCCGTATCGCGAGGCGATGCGCTGCAATATTGGCAAGGCCCTGGGCATCGATCCGGCGCGGGTGGGCATCAAGGCCACCACCAACGAGTTGATGGGTTTTGTCGGCCGCAAGGAAGGCATCGCCGCGCTGGCCATCGCGCAAGTGGACTGATTCCGCAAATGCGCACCGGTGGTTGGCGTTGCGCGTGGTGGTGGATTTGCCGCACTGAGAGAGCCTCCCGCCCCCATCAATTTGCTGACCGATAGATTTGTTACAATGATACTCTCCGCACGAGCAATCGCCAGCATGGCAATCCGCCGCTGGTGTAAGGGACGATTGGGTATTTCGGCTGACAGCAGCGGAGTAGTGAGCTAGAGTCGGCAGGTCGCCGCTGTGGCAAGCGGATCTGCGGAAGCGACCCGGTCGGGCGACTCAGTCAACCTGCTCACTCACCCCACAAACCTCATGAACTATCGCACACTCAGCCCCTGTGGCCTCGCCCTCGCCCTGTTTGGATTTCTGCTGCCGGCCCACGGTCAGAATCCGCCAGGCTTTAATGACCTTAAACTTGGCGACTCCGCGCCAGAGTTCAGTTTGCCCGGCGTTGATGACAAGACCATGTCACTGGGCGACTTCAAGGACGCCAAGTTTCTGGCCGTGGTTTTCACCTCCAACCACTGCCCAGTGTCCCACGCCGCCGAGCCACGCCTGATTAAAACCTATCAGGAATACAAAGACCGCGGCCTGGCCGTGGTCGCGATCAACCCGAATCACCCGGAAGGCTTGCGGCCAGACGAGCTGGGCTATTCCAAATACGGCGACAGTTTTGCGGAGATGAAACTTTATGCCAAAGAGGAGGGATTTCCGTTTCCCTTTCTGTATGACGGTGAAACCCAGGCGGTGGCGATGGCCTACGGGTGCCAGGCTACTCCGCATATTTTCCTGTTCGACCACGAGCGCAAACTCCGCTACAAAGGCCGGATTGATGACTGCCGCTTTCCCGGCGACGAGCACGTGACTCAGCCTGACTTCCGCAATGCGGTGGCCGCATTGGTCGCCGGCCAACCCGTGCCGGTGGCCATAACCGGACCCATCGGTTGCTCCACGAAGTGGCGCCTTAAAAAGTCCGAGGTCGCTAAGGACGATGAAAAGTGGGCCTCGCTGCCGGTATCTATCGACCTGATTGATGCCGCCGGGGTGGCCAAACTGCGTGCCAATGCGAGTTCCAAGTATCGCCTGATTAACGTCTGGTCGACGACCTGTGCCCCCTGCGTCGAGGAGTTTCCGGCGCTCTTCAGAGTGGCTCGCCGCATGGGCATGCGCCCCTTCGAATTGATCACCCTCTCCACCGACATGCCACAGGATAAGACCAAGGCGGAAAAATTCCTGCGCCAACATCACGCCGGGCTGCCCGAGCACCTCACAACCAGCCTCACCCAAGAAGGCCGCAAGACCAACAACTACCTTTGCACCGACCCCAGCGCTGATGCGCTCATCAAGGCGCTCGATCCGGAATGGGCCGGCCCCGAACCCCACACTATCCTCGTGGCTCCTGGCGGTGCCATCGCATTCCGGCACACCGGCAAGCTCAGCGAGGTGGAGTTGCTCGAAAAACTCCTCGCCGTACTTACCCCTTACTATCAGCCATAACACCCTATTCCCCCAGCCCTCTGGTCGGGGTAGCGGGTGATCTAACAAACATCGCGCCGCCAGCAATGGCTTAGCGCGGCCGCGTGTCAAACGACAGGCTTCAAGACGCCAGAGGAAAACTTTGACCTAACGACTACATCTTGGCCGTTGAAGGACTCTAGGGTTTTCAGGAGCGCTGAGAGGCGAGCACCGTGCGCACCCGCTGGGCGATGATATCGGCTTGGGCCGTCTCGCCTTCTTCGCGCAGAAATTCGCAATAGTTGGAGGCCACGGCTTCCAGGTCGTCGGCACAATCTGTCCCTAGTGCTTCAAAGCCGTCGAGGGATTTTTCGAAATGGCGGCGGGCCCACGAGCGGTCGCCGGTTTCCAGAAAGGCGAGGGCGAGGTTGTTGTGGGATTGAGCGGTGTCGGGGTGTTCATCGCCGAAGAGTTTGCGGCGGGTTTCCAGCGCCATCATGTGCATCTCGCGGGCCTGCTCATAGTATTTGGCGGCCAAATAGAGCGCACCAAGATTATTAGAAACGGCGGCAGTTTCCTCATGATCCTGGCCGAGTTGTGCATGGAGGATTTCCAGGGCCTTTAGAAAATACGTCTCAGCGGCGTCCAGATCCTTGTCAGCTTTAGCCAGAAAACCCAGGTTGTTGGCGAGCGCCGCCACATCCAACAACAATGGCGGATCGTGGCGCTCGAAGCAGGCGATCGCCTCGCGCCAATGGTCGGCGGCACGCGCCGGGCGATCGAGGGCGTCATGCGCCGCCCCCAACGCGGCATGCAGGCGGCCGATTTGGTCGAGGCGGTCCGGGCGATTATCCAATTGGTCGATGGCCTGGCGATAGTCATCGCTGGCGGCTTCGTACTCGGCGAGTTCCCGGAGCACATCGCCGCGCATTTCCAGGGCGTTGGCGAACGCATCGATGCTATCGAGGTCCTGGCCGAGGGTTTGTTGGGTTTTCTCGACGGCAGCGCTGGCGGTGTGGAGCGCTTCCTGGAGGTTACCGGCGTCACGCAGTGCCTTGAGCCGTTCGCGGAGAATGCTGATCAAGTTGGTGGTTGGAGCGTCCATATGATTAGGTCTGCAATGGTCTTAGCAAAGCCACTAGCGTTTTGGCGAGCCCAAACTATCAGTTGTGGAAAGTTGCTGGATGAGGGTGTTTCGGGAGGCCGGAAGTTGGCCCAGCGCGTCGCGCAGCGACTCATGGGCCTGGCGCTGGTGGTGGGCCACGCCCAGCAGGCGGGCGAGTTCCGTCTCGAAGTGATGCAGTGCGCGCAGGCTGGCACCGGAGTCCGTCACATGATCGAGGGCGCGGCGCAGTAAGTCATAGAGGTCAGGTTCGGGGTGTTCGGGCTCTACGGCGAGCTCAAGGAGTTGGCCAAAGTACGCCGCCAGCAGCGTCGAACTGTAGTGGTGACGCAGCCCCTCGCGCCACTCGTGGATGGCAACTTCGCGCAGGGCGTGCAGTTCGCCGCGGCGGGCGCGCACCAAGCTCATTTCACCGCCGAAAAACAAGTCGAGCTTACCTCCGAACGCACTGGCGGGCCGGCGGGCTCCTTTAACCACCGTTTTGACCAGTCCGTGATCCTGGGTGAACCAGTGGACAATGAGACTAGTATCGCTCAGGCGGGTCAGCCGCACCACAATGGCCAAGGTCGTCTGCACGCCAACAGCGTCTGGCGGATTGCCGCAAAAGGCTATGTAAATCGGCGACCATCCCTTGGCGCATCCGCCGCCGCTTGGGGCTCCGGGCTCGCGCCATGCCTAAACCTAGAAAGGGAAATAGAAACCACGGATCAAGAAAGAGTTATGAATTATTTGGCAGACACCTTTAGGGTGAGCCGAAGAGTTGATAGATCGAAGTCTTATTTTCCGTGTAATCCTCTTCAATCCGTGTAATTTGCCTGCTTATTTGAAAAGCAGTCAGTCAGGCCATCTCGCTACGCTCGGTTGTGGTTATAAAACGTCGCTGCAACCATTTCCACGTTCTTTTATAGGCTAAAGCGCAGCGGCGGTTATTGATACGATGACTCGACGCGTTGGGCGACGTCGCGGTAGCTGTAATCGACCTCGTAGATTTGCTTGAAACAGTCGAGGGCCTGGACCAGATCACCCATTTCGGTATGCAGGATGCCCTTTTCGTAGAGAACTTCCTTTTTGGTATTATCCATCGTGTGGAGGTCGGCGATGGCGTCGGACAACTGCTTAATGGAAAGGTCGAACATGCCCTTGGCCTTGAAGGTGCGCCCTAGCAGCAGCAGCACCTTGGTGCGGATGTGGGGGTTGCGCGTCGCCTGTTGGAGGTGGGGAATGGCTCCGCTGAGGTCACCTGCCTGATAGAGGGCGTTCCCAAGTTCGTAGCGCAACTGGGGGTCGGTGGGATTTTGTTCGACGCGGCGTTTGGCTTCGGCCACCACTAGGGCGAGGCGCTCGGCCTTGTGGGCGGTCAGTGCGGCCTGCAGGTCGGCGTTATCGGGGTCGGTGGCGGCTGCGGATTCGAGGTTGCGGATATCGGCCTCAGCGGCGCGGTCTTTCATCTGGCCGGCTTTAAGGCTCAAGGCGACGTCGCCGTTACTGAGGGAGTGGGCCCACTCATAAAACGTCTGGGAATTGTGCCAGTCCTCAAGTTGTTCGTAGAGGCTGGCCAGATCCTTGACGGTGGCGAGGTGGTTGGGATCGGCGTTGTATTTCTCGATGGTGCGGTCGCGGCGCTCTTCGAGTTGTTCCTTAGTGAGGCCGGAGCGGCTGGACTTTTCGAGTTCCTCGACTTCTGCGGCATTGCGCATGAGGGAGCGCACGTCGGCGTTTTCGTCCCACTTTTGTTTTTGCATGGAGGCGCGTGCGGAAGCGTCTTTGGCGCCTTTGATGGCAGCTGAATCGGTGGGGTGATGTTTGATGATGTCGTTATAGACATCCGAGGCCATTAGATGCTTGTCGTGAGTGAAATAGAACTCGGCGAGCTTGTGAAGCAGCTTGGCGTTTTCGGGGTAGCCTTTGCGGACGGTTTCGAGGGCGAAGGCCGCGGAATCGAATAAATCCATGCGCACAAAGGTGTCGAAGAGCACCTCATTGGCAGTCTCGTTGTAGGGGTCTTTTTCGAGTTCCTTTTCGATGAGCGGCAGACTGCCGGCGGGATCTTTCTTCGCCTGGCTAGCAAGTCCACGCAGCCCAATGCCGCCGCTCTGCAGTCCGAAGAGGCCGCCCTTTTTCTTAGGAGCGCCGCAGAGTTGGATCTCGCAACTGCGCAGGATCTTGCGGCCGTCCAAATACTCCGGGGCGGTCTTGAGCACGGTTTGCAGCAGGCTCACGGCATAGGACAGATTGTTGGTTTGAACGGCTTTATAGGCTCTGTCCCAGGTGTCCTTGAGGCTCTGCGGCAGTTCTTGTTCGGTGATCTCGGGCATGGGTTGGGGCGGGGAGTTGAAAATTGAAAATTGAGTGACGGCGCAGCGATTAGCTTGGCGGATAGCTCGCGCCTTGGCAAGCCTCCGTTGTCATTGGGGTGAAACTTCACGCGAAAAGCAGAATTCTGAAAAAACCCGCGATTTCCGGATTGACAGGCCCGGGTGTGGTTCCTAGATTGCGCCCCCCTTCGCCTGCGACGGTGGCCGTTCGCCGCGCCCGAAGACTCCCCAAACAAGCACATGAAGACGTTTTCCGCCAAGCCGCACGAAGTCGAGCGCAAGTGGTATGTGATCGATGCCAAGGACAAAGTTCTTGGTCAGGTAGCCGTGGAGGCAGCCCGCCTGCTCCGTGGCAAGCACAAGCCAATATTTACCACCCATGTTGACACCGGCGATTTTGTCGTCGTGATCAATGCCGACCAGGTAGTGCTGAGCGGCAACAAGGAACAGGCCAAGATTTATACGCGCTTTTCCGGCTACGTCGGCGGCAAGCACGTGGAAACCCCGCGCCAAGTGCGTGAGCGGCGGCCAATTTTGCTGGTTGAGCGAGCGGTATGGGGAATGCTTCCCAAGACCCGGCTAGGCCGCGCGCAATATGGCAAGCTCAAGGTGTATGCCGGCGAGGCGCACCCTCACGAAGCCCAGCAACCCGCCGTTTACGAAGTCCGCTAACCTAATATCAAGTTTCACCTTATGACTGCCACTCCCACCACCAGCGCCACAGGCCGCCGCAAAACCGCTGTTGCCCGCGTATGGATGACTGAAGGCTCCGGCGAAATCATCATCAATGGTCGCCACTTCGAGGAATATCTGCCCACCGCCGAACTCCAGAACAGCATCCTAGCTCCCTTCCAGCACCTCACCCTCGTCAACAAGTTCGACCTCCGGGTTGTGGTTAAAGGCGGCGGCGTCCATGCCCAAGCCATCGCCATCCGCCACGCCATCAGCCGCTCGCTGACCCAGGTGGACCCGGAAAACCGCAAGATCATCAAGCCGCTGGGCTTTTTGACGCGCGATCCGCGCATGAAGGAACGCAAAAAGTCCGGCCAACCCGGTGCCCGCAAGCGCTTCCAGTTCTCCAAACGTTAAGCATCGACGGGGGATCACTCCCCCGCCCTGGCCCAAAAAGCCGCGCCGGTTTCCGGCGCGGCTTTTTTTGGTTGGGCAACATCGAACATCGAACATCGAACATCGAACAAAAGAGCAGAGCGGCTGCGGCCAGGCCACTTCAAGAGGGGCACGGGCAATGTTCAGCGTTCAATGTTCGCGTTTCCAGGGGACGGGAATGCGCTTACCGGCAAGGTGAGAACCGGTGAGAGTTGCAGCCATGCCGATACGGGTACGTTACATGCTTGCGGTGGGCGCGGGACTGGCAGCGCCATGGCAGGTATCTGGAATTGGTGCACGGTATCGTTTACTACGGGTTGGGCTTGTCGTGGATCAGCGTGTACGGCGCGGGTTTCCTGGTGCTGCTGGCGGGTGGAATGTGGGTCTCCGGTCGCAAACTCCAAGGCCTCGCCGGCGCGGCCCTGACCCTCACACTGCTCGCCGTGATGACCACTGCATTTTCAGTTAGGAAAACCCGCCAAGCGACGGAATACCAAGAATCCCGGCATGTCTAACAGCCTGCATCCTTGCAGCTTCAAGCCCTCCGCGTTGTTACAAAATTGCTTTCCTAGAGCCGTGGGGCTTGCAGGAAATTCGGAGTTTTTTCCTTGGCCAAAACTAGCCCTAGTGGCATCATGAGCAGGCCAAATACCATATATAGTGATTTGTTCATTTATACCAACTGTCGACCCAAGCCCTAGCCCCCGCACCTCCGATCCCTGCCTTTAGCCATGACACCGCCCTCGCCAACCCTGACCTTTTCATCCCGCCGCATGAGCACGCCCACCCCCCAAGCCGCTTGCGGCCTGGTGTTTGAACCCCGGTTCAGCACCCCAGACGTCGATCCATTCGAGGATATCGAATGGGAGTTCAGCACCGCAGAGATCACCGACGGCTCAGCAAAGGCGATTTTCCGCCAGGAAAACGTCGAGGTCCCCAAGGAGTGGAGCGAACTGGCAACCAAAATTGCCGTATCGAAATACTTTTACGGCGACATTGCCCGCGGCACCGATCCGCACGCCGGCGGCCGGGAAAGCTCGGTGCGCCAACTCATCCACCGGGTGACGCGCACGATCACCGACTGGGGCATCGCCGACGGCTACTTTGCGGACGAAGATAGCTCGGCGGCATTTTACGCCGATCTGACGTGGTTGTGCCTGCACCAGCACGGTGCCTTCAATTCGCCGGTGTGGTTCAACGTCGGCCTCTACCACCAGTACGGCACCGGCAAGCAATCCGGCGCAGGCACCTGGTACTACGATCGCGAGGCGGGCAAGGCGATGCGAGCACCGACCCAATACCAATACCCCCAAGCCAGCGCGTGTTTCATCCAAGGCGTAGGCGACACGATGGAGGACATCATGCGACTGGCGGCCTCCGAGGCGCTGTTGTTCAAATACGGCTCGGGCACCGGTTCTGACCTGTCCACCCTGCGCTCCACCCGCGAAAAACTCTCCGGCGGTGGCCGCCCATCCGGCCCGCTGTCCTTCCTGCGGGTCTATGACCAAGTAGCCAATGTGGTCAAATCCGGCGGCAAGACGCGCCGCGCCGCCAAGATGAACACCCTCAAGGATTGGCATCCTGATATCGAGGAATTCATCGAAGCCAAGACCCTCGAGGAGAAAAAGGCCTGGGCACTCATCGAGCAAGGCTACGATGGCAGTTACAACGGCGATGCCTACGGCTCGGTGATGTATCAAAACGAAAACCTCTCGATTCGTGCCAGCGACGAGTTCATGCAGGCCGCCGTCGAAGGCCGCGACTGGTGGACCAAGCACGTCAGCGATGGCGATCCCTGCGAGAAAAAGAACGCCCGCGAGCTGTTGCGCAAAATCGCTGAAGGCACCTACGTCTGCGGCGACCCCGGCATGCAGTTCGACACCACCATCCACGAATGGCACACCTGCAAAGGCACCGGCCGCCAAAATTCCACCAACCCCTGCTCCGAGTACCTGTTCCTCGACGACACCGCCTGCAACCTGTCCTCACTTAACCTGCTGCGCTTCAAACACGCCGATGGCTCGTTCGATATCGAACGCTTCCGCGCCGCGGTGCGCGTCTTCATCACCGCCCAGGAAATCCTCGTCGATAACGCCAGTTACCCGATCAAGAGCATCACCGAAAATTCGCATATTTTCCGTACCCTCGGCCTCGGCTATGCCAATCTCGGCGCGCTCATCATGAGCTATGGCCTCGGCTACGACAGCGACGAAGGCCGCGCCCTGGCTGGCGCCATCACCTCGGTGATGACCGGCCACGCCTACGCCTGCAGCGCGGAAATGGCTGCCGTGCTAGGTCCGTTCAAGGGGTATCACGACAGCCGCTGCTGCGGCGTAGACCATCCGCCTGAGAGCACCAATGAGCCATCGATGCTCGCCGTCATCCACAAGCATCAGGCTGCCATCGAGCAGATCCAAGACGAACCGCGTTCCGCCCACATCAAACAGGCAGCCCGCCACGAATGGGAGCGCGCCATCGAGTTGGGCCGCGCCAACGGCTACCGCAATGCCCAGGTGACCGTGCTGGCCCCCACCGGCACCATCGGTTTCCTGATGGATTGCGATACCACGGGCATCGAACCGGAAATCGCCCTGGTCAAATACAAACTCCTCGCCGGCGGTGGCATGCTCAAAATCGTCAACCAAACCGTCGAACTCTCGCTGCGCAACCTCGGTTACAGCAAACCGGAAATCACCACCATCCTCGCCCACATCGAGCGTTACGATACCATCGAAACCGTGGTCGATGAACAAACCGGCGAACCCGTGCGCAGCGGCCTCAAGGACCTGCACCTCGCGGTGTTCGATTGCGCCTTCAAGGCCCATCTCGGCACCCGCAGTCTTCACTACACCGGCCACATCCGCATGATGGCCGCCGCCCAACCATTCCTCAGCGGTGCCATTTCCAAAACCGTCAACCTCCCTGAAGCCGCCAGCGTCGAGGAGATCATGCAAACTTACATCGAGGCTTGGAAGCTCGGCATTAAGGCCGTCGCCATCTATCGCGACGGCTCGAAACGCAGCGCCCCACTCAACACCCGCCAAACCAAGGACATGGGCGGCAGCGACGACCCCCCCGCCGTAGCGGTGGCCGCGCCGGAAATGTTGGAATTCGGCCGGCGCATCGCCGAACTCGGCGCTGAAAATGCCACCCTGCGCAAGCAACTCGACAGCCCGCATCGGCGCAAAATGGCCGACACCCGCATGTCACTGACCCACAAGTTCGAGATTGCGGGCCACGAAGGTTATATCACCGTCGGCCTCTACGCCGACGGCCAACCTGGCGAGCTGTTTGTCCAAATGTCCAAGGAAGGCAGCACCATCGGCGGCCTCATGGACACCGTCGCCACCCTCACGTCCATCTCCCTGCAATATGGCGTGCCGCTCGAACAAATGGTGAAGAAGTTCGCCTATCAGCGCTTTGAGCCCAGCGGGTTCACCAAGAACCCGGATATCCGCACCGCCTTCAGCATCACCGACTATGTCTTCCGTTGGATGGGTTGCCAGTTCATCAAGGGTTATCGCGAGGCCACCTCTCCGGATTCCGATCAGGAAGACCTGCCCATGCCCGAAATCACCGAAATGGAAAAAGCCGCCGTCAACCGCCCGGTGCGCGAGTTGAGCCGCACCGGTGACGACCTGACGGCGCTGCCCGCCGCCGCCACCGCCGTAAGCCACGACCGCGTCAAAACCGCCCTTGGAAGCGCCTTCATGGGCATCACCTGCTCGAATTGCGGGTCCGACAAGGTCATTCGCGCCGGTGCCTGCGGCTGCTGCACCCAGTGCGGCACCAGCCAAGGCTGCAGTTGAATAGGAGGCTGGCCATTGCTATCCACCGGCCCATGCAACGTGCAGGTAGAGTCGTCTGGCGACTCCACCTGCACTCATCATGGCCTTGCGGACAGGAGGCAGGGCCGCTTAGATTCTTGAGTATGGCATCAGCTCAAACACATCCCAAGCCCTGCCGAGGCCAGAAATTTTGAGCCTATGGCTCCTTGGCCAGGGCGGGCAGATTGACGCGTGCCTGCCTGCCCTCGCGGAGGATTTGCAGGCTGGTGGCTTGGACCGCGGCGGAGGCCGCCAGATGGAGGAGAAGCTCATTAGCATCGGTGATTTGACTTTGGTTGACGGCGAGGATCAGATCGCCCGGAAAAATTTGGCCATCGGCCAGGGACTTAGCGGTGACGTGGGTGACTAGCGCCCCGCGAAAGCCCCGGAGCTTTTCAGACAGGGATAGATCGCGGGCGGCGATGCCGACGCGTTTGAGCACTTGGTTCGGATCGCGGGTGCCGCCGGGCGTCTTGCCATCGTCGGTTTTACTCGCATCCCCATCGGCAGGGGTGCTTTCGGCAATCGCGGCCTTGATTTCTAGCACTTCTCCGCGGCGCCAGATTTTGAGGCTGGCGCTCTGGCCAGCGCGGCTGCGCTGGACCAGCGCGATGAGTTGGGAGGTGGAGTGAATCGTTTCACCGTTGAAACTGAGCACCACATCCCAGGGCTCAATGCCCGCCGCCGCCGCCGGCGAACCGGGCGAAATGCCCAGCACAGCCGCCCCGCTGTCGCCATCAAAACTGATGGCCGAGCGCACGGCCGGATCGAGGTCGCGCATCTGCACGCCAAGGAACCCGCGCATGGGCCGCCCGCGCTCCAAAATTTGAAACAGCGTATCCTTCACGTCGTTGGAGGGAATCGAGAACCCCACGCCTTGGAAGCCGGGGTTTTCCCGGTCCTTGGAATAAATCGCGGCGTTGATGCCGATGATTTCGCCGCGCAGGTTTACCAGCGGGCCGCCCGAGTTACCAGGGTTGATGGCCGCATCGGTCTGAAACAGGTCGCGCTGATTATCGGAGAGCGAGCGTTCCTTGGCCGAGATGATGCCTTGGGTAACCGTCTCGCCCAGACCAAACGGATTGCCAATGGCAAACACCATCTGGCCCACCCGCACCTGCGACGAATCGCCTAATTTCAACGGCACAAATGGCGGAGCCCCGTCAATTTTGAGCACCGCAATGTCCAGCAGACTATCTTCTCCCACCAGCGTGGCCGGATAGGTTTTGCCATTGTGCAGGGTCACTTGAATCTTTTGCTGGCCCGCGATGACATGGTGATTGGTGATGGCATGGCCCTCCTTGGTGACAATCACTCCCGAACCCTGGCCTTGGGTCGGAAATCGCCGGATTTGTGCGCGGCCCCACCCGTCCAACATGCGTTCGGTACGCACTCCCACCGTGTCGATGCTGATGACCGATGGCACCACCGCTTCGGTCACCTTGGCGTACTCCTCATTGAGTCGGGTTAGCAACTCGGTCTCCTTGAGATTGAGCGGCGCTTGATCCGGGAGGGTGAAATGTTCCGGCCGGAAGTGGCCGGAGGATGTTCCCAGGCCCGGGATGAGCTCGCGCCACGTCCCGCCGTTGCGCCAGACGCGCAACGCCAAAACCGAGAGAAAGGCAACCGCAAACACGGTCGACAAGGCCAGTAATCGACGAAGTCCAGAAGTCATAGGAGGCAGAACGCTCGGCAAGATGCACCCAATCCCCGCCGATTCCAAGCCTGAATGCTTGCGGGCGGGGGCGGCTCTTACCTTTTCCGGCGCAGACGCTTGCCCGATAACCGTGTGGCGATGAGATTCGGGCAGCGCCCGTGGTTGCGCAACTGCTCGCAGGTCGCCTCAACTTTGAGCGACTGGCGGATCGGCTCGAAGCCGAGCCGGCGGGTCATGGACGCGGTGAGTCCTTCTAGCTGTGCGTCCTCAAATTCTACCACCCGCCCACAATCAATGCACACCAAGTGATTGTGCGCCGGTTTGTCCAGAAAGTTCGGATCATAGGTCGTTTGGTCATCGCCCAGATCAATTTCGCGCAACAGTCCTGCCTCCACCAACAGGCCGAGCGTGCGATACACCGTCGCCCGCGAGGTATTGGCCGCGCTGGTGGACACCCGCCCATACAACTCCTCCGCCGAAAAATGCTCATCCTTGGAAAATACCGCCGCCACAATCACCTCGCGCTGCGCCGTGCGCCGCATCCCTTTGCGGCGGATAAAGTCGTCGAGTCGTGATTGCACCGTGGCGTCCATCTGCCCACTCTAGCTGCCAGTAGCCGCCCCGCAAAGAACAATGCGTGACAAAACTCCCAACCCAGCCATGACCCGCCTTCGCACGGCCGCCACATCCACGTCTTGGACCTCGCGAAAGTCACCTCGTATTTCCACCACGGCCAGTGCGTCCGAGTCATTTTGCGCAACCCGCAGTGCGCTGCGGGCCCCTCGGCCTGGCATTGCTGCGCGAGCCCGGAGTGCGCGCGGCACGTCCTACGGCGTGGAGCATAGGAGATTCGAACTCCTGACCTTCTCATTGCGAACGAGACGCTCTACCAACTGAGCTAATGCCCCTTTGCAGCGGCGCATGATTTGCAACACGCCTCGCGCCAAATGGCAAGCCGGAAATGCCCACACTGCTGGTTAAAAAATTCGCAAGTCTTAACAATGTTTTGCAAAGCGGGTTCCAGTGGGTATAATTGACGCATGAGACCGGTTTTTCACGCCCTGAGTATTCTAGCCATCCTGCTCTCGCTCAATGCCTGCCGGACGACCACCGGCAAGCAGGAGCCCAACGTCGGCCCCTATGACAGCCACGGACGGTATGTGGAGGCTTGGGCCGACGATCCGTCGAAGTGGCGGCCGTACACGCCGAAAGACGTGGAAGGGGATCCGCCCAGGATCGCGAAGAACGAACAACCGCTGGACAACTCGGTGCCGCTGGCCGCGGGCAATGCGCCCACTACACGGGCAAAACCCCCGCGCAACGGGGCGGATTCCACCAGCCAGCTTAGCCGCAATTCCAAGTCTAAGGCCAAGACAGATACCGAGCCAACGGCCAAAAAATCCTCCAAGTCTAAGACGGATACCGAGCCAACAGCCAAAAAATCCTCCAAGTCTAAGACGGATACCGAGCCAACAGCCAAAAAATCCTCCAAGTCCAAGACGGCTAGCGAGCCCACGGCCACCACCTCGTCTAAGTCCAAATCCAGCGCGGCCCATAGCCCGCCGAAAACCAAGAGCTCGAGCGGCCGCCACACGGTCAAGCCGGGGGATTCCCTCTACACGATTGCGGCGAAGTACGGCACCTCAGTATCCGCGTTGAAGGAAGCCAACGGGATTTCCGGCAGCATAATCCGGGATGGAAAAGTACTGGTGATTCCGGCCCGCAAGTGAGGACTTTATGCTTGCCCAAAAGTTGGCGTAACCGGACGCTGCAACGGTGATTTCCCCCACCGCAGTCATCATTTCGGTGTTGCCGGTCTATCTGCTCATCGTGGCAGGGGCCGCACTGCGCAAGGCCGGACTGCTGCGCCATGAACACGACGCCGGCGCGATGCAGCTGGTGTACTCAGTGATGCTGCCGTGCTTTATTCTCGACCAAATCCTCGGCGCCGAGGTGCTGCGCAGCGGCGCGGTGGTCGCCTGGGGCATCGGACTGGGTTTTGCACTGCTCCTCAGCGGGCTGTTGACGGCGTGGCTGATGGCGCGGATCATGGGCTTGGAACGCGGCACTGGCCTGCGCACGTTCACCGTTGCCGCCGGTTGCCAAAACTACGGCTTCACCGCCATCCCGGTGCTCTCAATCCTCTGGGGCAGCAGTGCCTGCGCCATGCTCTTCGTCCACAATATCGGCGTCGAGGTGGCCATGTGGTCGGTAGGCGTCATGATCATCAGCGGCCAGCGCGGACTGCCCTGGCGCAAGTTGATCAACGGCCCTATCATCGCCGTGAGCATCGGCTTGTTGCTGGTGGCCCTCGGCTTGGATCGGCCCGTCAGCGGCCCACTGCATTACGCGACCGATCCGCTGCGCAAGGTCATCAGCCTGCTCGGAGTCGGGGCGTTCCCGGTCGCCATTCTGATCACCGGAGCGAGCATGGTGGGCTTGGCGGAAAAAGCCCGACCATCCTGGAAAATCATCACTGGCGCTGTGGTGGTGCGCTTGCTGCTGGCACCAAGCCTGATTCTAGCGGCCGCGAAGTACCTGCCACTGGTGGTGGAATTGCGCCAGGTACTCGTGGTGCAAGCTGCGATGCCCGCCGCGATGACTCCCATCATGCTGGCTCGGCTATATGGAGGGCGACCGGCCGTCGCGGTGCATGTCGTGCTGGCCACCACGCTGGGCAGTTTGCTATCGCTGCCATGGATCATTTTCTGGGGGATTGAGTGGATCGGTCTAAAACCGTTGTTGCCATAACCCGCCGGGCGATGTTTAATAGGCGTCGGATGGAAATCAAATCGCGAATGAGCGGACCGAATGCCGGGCGAGTGCTCCTGTTGCTAGGAGCTCTGGTGCTGCTAGTGGCGGGTTTGAAAACGGCGCAGGGGTTTTTCATGCCTCTCCTACTGGCTTTTTTTGTGGCGACGGTGAGTTTGCCGATCACCAACTGGCTGTGCCGCAAAAAAGTACCAAGAACCATTGCGGTACTGCTGACCGTATTAGTAGATTTCGCCTTCATCGTGGGGGTGATTCTGCTAGCCGTGACCATGGTGGATGAGTTGCAGGTGAAGTGGAACACGAAGTATGCCGGCGAGATGTCCTCGCGGGTACAGAGTGTCTCCGGCTCGCTGGCTAAAACCCTCGATTCCTGGGGCGTCCAGGATGCCGATACGAAAATCCACACCGCCGTGGTCACCAATCTAGACAACCTCCAGAACATCCGCTTGGAAAAAATCTGGGATGTGGGCACCGGCCTGCTCGGACACGTGGTCGGATTTTTCGGCACCTTCCTAGTCGTACTTATTCTAACGGTTTTCATGCTCGCAGAGGCTAAAATGTTTGGGCAACGCCTGGAGGCCATCAGCCTAGCCCGCGGACCAAACATCTCCCGCATGCTCAGCGCCACCAGGGATATTCAGCGCTATCTGGCGATCAAGACGGTCATCAGCCTGGCCACTGGCTTTCTGGCCGGCCTGCTGTGCTGGGCCGCCGGCTTGGATTTTTTCGTGCTGTGGGGGATTTTGGCGTACGCACTGCATTACATCCCGGTGATCGGCTCAATCATCGCCGGGATTCCGCCGGCTCTGCTGGCGCTCATTTTGTTCGGTGTGCCCGACGCGGTGGTGGTGGCTGGCGGCTATCTGCTGATTAACAATTTCCTCGGCAACGTGGTGGAACCGCTCCTGGTCGGGCGGCGCTTCGGCATTTCCACGCTGGTGGTGTTGGTATCGGTGATGTTCTGGGGCTGGGTGTGGGGTCCGCTGGGCATGTTGCTGGCCGTGCCCATCACGATGATGCTCAAGGTGGTGCTGGATGGCAGCGACGAATTCCGCTGGATCAGCGTGGCCATTTCCGCCAATCACGCTCCCGCCACGGTGGTCAAAAAACTCTTGGAATCTGTGCCCCCCCAAGATCCATCCCCTGCCGCAGCCCTGCAAGCCCCCGACCACGCAGAAGGCCCCACGCTCACCGGCACCGCCTGAGGCGAGGCGAGTTAAGGGAAATCGGGTAGAGAAACCACCGGGTTGGGGTAAACCCGAACGCCGGAGTTGGACAATACTCAGGGGAAAACGAACCACGGATTACACGAATTTTACGGATTGAAACATGGGCTATCTGGAACTTCTGCTGTGCCGCTAATGGTGAGAGGATCCAAATCCAAAAAATCCGTAAAATCCGTGTAATCTGTGGTTTTATGATCGAATTTCAGATTTCAGCTTCGGAGTTCGGGGGGGAATCGTGGCACGAAGAACTTTTTTTGCTCGTCGCCAGCCCCCTGGTTCCCCCACCCTGCCGCCGCAATGCTCAAAGCTGGAATCGTAGGTCTGCCCAATGTCGGAAAATCCACCCTCTTCAACGCCGTCACCCGCACCCGCAAGGCGGAGGCGGCCAATTATCCGTTTTGCACCATCGATCCGAACATCGGCATCGTCAGCGTGCCGGATCCGCGCCTCGCGGTAATCTCGAAAATCTCCGGCTCACAGCGACTCGTACCCACCGCCATTGAGTTTGTCGATATCGCCGGCCTGGTCAAGGGGGCCTCCGAGGGCGCCGGCCTGGGCAACAAGTTCCTAGCCACCATCCGCGAAACCGACGCCATCGTCCAAGTCGTGCGCTGCTTCGAAAATGACGATATCATCCATGAACTCGGCAGCGTCGATCCGGTCCGCGATATCGAAATCATCAACTCCGAATTGATCCTCGCCGATCTGGCGTCACTCGAAAAACGCCGCGTCTCCCGCGAAAAAAAGGCCAAGGGCGGCGACAAGGACGCCCGCCGCGAAGTCGAATTGATCGACCTGCTGCTGCCCCACCTCGACCAAGGCAAACCGGCTCTCACCCTGGATTTCAGCGACGACGACCAGCCGCTGGTGCGCGACTTTTTCCTGCTCTCCGCCAAGCGCACGATCTACGCCTGCAATGTGGCCGAAAACGAACTGGCAGCCGCACTGGCCGACCCTGACAGCCACCCGCAAGTTGCCAAGGTCCGCCGCTTTGCTGCCGAGCACAGCGGCTCGCAGGCGGTGGTCATATCCGCCCGCATCGAAGAGGAACTCAGCGATCTGCCACCCGAGGAAGCCGCCGAATTCCTCACCGATATGGGCGTGACCGATTCCGGCGTCTCCGGCCTGATCGGCGCCGTCTATCATTTGCTCGGCTTACGTACCTACCTCACCACCGGGGTGCAGGAGTCCCGCGCCTGGACCATCATCGCCGGCGACAAGGCACCCGCAGCCGCCGGGGTCATCCACAGTGATTTCGAGCGCGGCTTCATCGCCGCGGAAATCGTCCACTACGACGATCTGGTTGCCGCCGGCAGCAAGGCCGCCGCCAAGGTCGCCGGCAAGGTGCGCATTGAGGGTAAGGAATACGTCGTCAAGGATGGCGATGTGATCGACTTCCGCTTCAACGTGTAGTCGACGCACCCGTGGCTGTGGCGTCCCGCCGCAGGCCGTGCAAGCCGCGTCTCGCGGCCTGAAATCTGTAGCTGTACATGGTGACAGATAAAAAGTATGTTCCAGAGCAAAAAACACCGGCGGCTGTAATTGCGCTTGCCGGCGCCCCCTGCCAGTGAACACTGCACGGCGATGACCTACGATTTCGACCTGCCGATTTCCCGCCGCGGCACCGGCTGCATCAAATATGACCGGCGCCCGGAACTCGACCCGTTCTGGGTGGCGGATATGGACTTTGCGTCTGCGCCGGAAATTTTGGCAGCCCTGCACGACCGCGTGGAGCACGGAGTGTTCGGCTACTCCCAGGCCCATGCCGGCCTCAACGACGCGCTGCTCGAGTACCTGCGCACGCGCCGCCAAGCCGAGGTGCCCCTGGAGTACATCGTCCACTTGGGCGGACTGGTGCCAGCGCTGTCGCTGGCGGCGCGAGCGTTCTGCGGACCGGGCGACGCGCTGATGACGTGTACCCCGGTCTATCCGCCCTTCCTCAATGTCCATCACGATGCGCGGGTGGACTTGGTGACAGTGGACCACGTGTTGGAGGACGGCCGCTGGGGCTTCGACTGGGCCGCCATGGAACGCTCCATCACCAAACACACCCGCGTGTTCCTGCTGTGCAACCCGCAAAACCCGCTGGGGCGGGTATTTGAGGCCGCGGAAATCACCCGACTGGCGGAGTTTTGCGAGGCCCACGACCTAGTGCTGGTATCCGACGAAATCCACTGCGACCTGGTCTTCGACGAGGCAGCCACCCCGCATGTCTCCGCGCTCACCTTGCCGCCAGCCTTGGCCCAACGCAGCATCACCCTGCTCTCGCCTAGCAAAACTTGGAACATCGCCGGCATCGGCTATGCCTATGCCGTTATCCCCGATGCCGCCCTGCGCCGACGCTTCACCGCCACCCGCGGCCACACGCTCACCGAAATCAACGCGCTTGCATTCTACGCCGCGCAAGCCGCCTATCGCCACGGCGAACCCTGGCGCCTGGCACTGCTTGCCTATCTGCAAACCAACCGCGACACCCTCGTCGAATTCATCCGCAGCCAGTGCCCGGGTCTATCCGTAGTTGCGGGGGCCGCCACCTATCTGGCATGGATCGATGCCCGCGGCTTGGGCGTGGACAACCCCGCCGCACATTTTGAGAACCGCGCCGGACTATTTCTATCCGACGGCAAGAGCTTTGGCTGGCCCGGTTGGGTGCGCTTCAATTTTGGCTGCCCCCATGCCCGCATGCTGGAAGGCTTGGATAAGATCCGTACCTGCCTAGATTGACCAGTTAGAAGATGCATTGACAAAGTGGCGCTCGGCGGCCCCGCTGCTGCCTTCACCCCAGCCATCGGCGCATGCGATTGACCAACCTGTTCCCCCATCGGCCCCGCCCGGGTGTGCTCGCCGCCCTGCTGGCATTCATGCTGTGGGGCGTGCTGCCCTTGTATTGGAAGCAGTTGGCGTTTCTGCCGCCTGCCACCATCGTCGCCCAGCGCATGCTGTGGTCCCTGCTGCTGCTAGTGCCAATCCTGTGGTGGCGCGGCGAGGCCCGTGGGTTGTTCGCGGTGCTGCGCACGCCGCGGGCGCTCGCTTGGCAACTGCTCTCGGGTCTGCTCCTCTCCTCGCATTGGCTCCTCTACGTCTGGGCCACCCTCCACCAACGCATCCTCGAAGGCTCACTCGGATATTATCTCAATCCGTTTTTCAACATGCTTTTTGGCGCCCTGTGGTTCGGCGAACGCCACAGCCGCCTGCAACTCGCCGCCATCGCCCTGGCCTTGGCCGGCGTCGCCCTGCAAATCCCGGCGCTTGGCCGCATCCCGTGGGTTGCCATCAGCCTGGCAGTAAGTTTCGCCCTCTACGGTGTTGCTAGAAAACGGGCACCCCTCGGCGCGGTGGCAGGCCTAACGGCGGAGACCGCGCTGCTGGCTCCGCTGGCCCTCATCTGGCTGCTGGTCACGTCCCCGAGTCCGGCGGCAGCCATCGGCAGCGGG
>WBXD01000032.1 GCA_008932935.1 Verrucomicrobiota bacterium | reverse complement strand
GACGAGGAAACCAAGGAACGCTTCCTGCCCCACGTCGTCGAACCGTCCGCCGGCTGCGACCGCACCGTGCTCGCTCTCATCTGCGAGGCCTTCGACGAGGAGGTTCTAACCGACGAGAAGGGCAAGGAGGACGTCCGCACCGTGTTGCGCTTCGTCCCGCGCATGGCCCCCATCAAAGTCGGCATTTTCCCGCTGCTCAAGAAAAACGACGCACAGGTGCTCATTGCCCGCTCGATCCAAAAACAACTCCAACCCTGGATGAACGTGTTCTACGACGACGGTGGGGCGGTCGGCCGCCGCTACCGCCGCCAGGACGAGATCGGCACCCCGTTCTGCATCACCGTGGATTTCGATACCCTCGGTGAAAATGGCGACGCCTTGAAAGACACCGTGACCATCCGCCACCGCGATTCCATGGAGCAGGAACGCCTGCCCGTGGCGGCGCTGCTGGCGTGGTTGTTGGAACGGGTGCGCTGAGAGGGGGGGGTAGCTGCACGATGGTACTACACCACGATGATCGGTTCTTTCGCAGCGCTTCCTCGGAAGAGTGTTCGGCAGGATGCCAAACACTGCCGGCAGGATGCCGGCGCTCCCCATCCGTGACCCCTTATGACGCCTGACGATTCATGCTCTGACACCCCCACCCGCCGCCATTGGCTGGGGTTTTGGAGCATGATCGTGCAACAAGCGCAGAATGCCTTCAACGATAAGGTCGCCCAATTCATCTTGGTTTCCCTCGGCGGCGCTGTCGGCGTCGCGGTGGAAAGCTGGGCCGCCATTTTAATCGCCCTGCCCTATGTGCTGTTCGCGCCGCTGGCCGGTTGGATGAGCGACCGCCACTCGAAACGCGATGTGATGTTAGGTGCGGCCCTGGCCCAGGTGCTCATTCTCGCCGCCATCTGCGCCGCGGTGTGCTTGCATAACCTGCCGGTCGCCATGGTCGGATTTTTTTCCCTGGCCACCCAGGCGGCATTTTTGAGCCCGGCAAAGATCGGCAGCAACAAGGAGTTGTTAGGATCGCAGCACCTCGGCTTTGCCTCGGGCATCCAGCAAATGACTTCGATGTTGGGAATGTTAGCAGGGCAGATTCTGGCCGGCTGGATCTATGATACCCGCTACCGGGCGATGGGTGGCAACGAGGCGGTGGCTTGGGATGCGGCGCAACTGCCGCTGCTCATCCTCACGCTGTGCTCGCTGCCGGCGCTGGCCATGGCATGGTTGGTGCCGCGGGTGCCGCCGCATGGCGGGGAACCCCTGCAGCGGGCGCTTTTAGTACGGCATTTTGCCCATCTCAAGGATTTGTGGCGGGATGCACCGCTGCGCCGCGCCTCGTTTGGCATGGCGTTTTTCTGGGGCCTAGTCACTTTCCTCAACTTGTGGTCGGTGAAGCTGGCCAAAGCGCTCACTGGCGGCCACGGGGGCTTTGGCACCTTGGCGTCGGAGTTCATGGCGGCGGCCTCGTTAGGCATGATTGCCGGCTTTGGCTTGGCAGCCGTGTTGTTGCGGCGGCGCATCGAACTCGGCTGGGTGCCCGTGGCCGGGGTGGCCATGGCCGCGCTGGCCTTGCTCATTGCCACTCTGCCGGTACACGGCGGCGGGTTTTTGGCGCTGCTGGTTTTGTTAGCCATGAGTGCCGCGGTGTATTTAGCACCGCTCAACGCCTGGGTGCAAGACCGCTATCCGGCCGGTAAACGCGGCGAATTGCAATCCGCAGTGAACCTGCAGGATTGTTTCGCGGGAATTCTCGCCGCCGGACTCATTGAGGCACTCGGCTGGATCACCCACCATTGCGGGCTGGACGCGCTGGCTGGACTGCGCATCCAAATCGCCGTCGCCGGCTTGCTGTGCGGGCTGATGACCCTGGTGAACATCCGCCTGATGCCGGGACACTTCCTGCGCTTGTTAGCCACCACCCTTGTGCGTTCTATCTATCAAGTGCGCGCGATCCAATTCAACAACCTGCCGCCCCACGGTGGGGTGCTGCTGTTGCCCAATCATGTGACCTATGCCGACGCATTTTTCATTGCGGCCGCCTGCGCTCGGCCAGTGCGCTTCGTGATGGAAGACACCTTTATGCAGCAACCTGCGGTGCGGCGGTTTGTCAGGCTTTTTGAGACGCTCACCATCAACCAGCAGCAACCCCGCGAGGCGATCCGCAGCATCATCGCGGCGCTGCAGCAGGGCGACACCGTGTGCCTGTTTCCCGAGGGGCAATTGACGCGCAGCGGCACGCTGTGCAAACTGCAGCGCGGCTTCGAACTCATCGCCAGGAAAGCCGGTCATCCCTTGGTGCCGCTGTGGTGCGACGGCTCGTGGGGCTCGATCTTCTCGTTCGAGCGCAAGCGATTTTTCCGCAAGTGGCCTTATCAAGGGCTGCGGCACGGCCTGAGCATCGCGTTCGGCGCCCCCATCGCGGCAGCCGCCGCCGACCTCGACGGCCTGCGCGACGCCCTGATGCAAGCGTCCGCCGAGGCGATCGACGCCCGCTTCAGCACACCGGGTTGGCGGCTGCGGGTGCCGCGTGGCGAGGGCATGGCACACCTGCGCCTGTTGGATGGCGACGCGCGGCGGCAGATGTGGGTCAATGGCTATCAGCTCGGCCAGGTCGCCGCGCTGCAGCGCCGCGAGGCGTTTGCCGCACTCGCTGGCGACGTGACCGCCGATGCGTTACCGGGGCTGTTCGCGGCTTTCACCGAACTCTATCAGGCACCGCCGCTGTGGCACCCCACCCTGCCAAAGGATGCCGCCGGAGCGTGGGTTGGCGGCGACACGTTGCGCGCGGCCCTAACCACCACATCGGCCACCGCCAACCCGCTGGTGTTTTACGACTTCGGCACGCAGGCGGCCATGCCGTTGGACCTGCCCGGCGTCCTGCATTGCCCGTGTCTAGCGGTCGCGGGCATGGTGGTGGCCATGTCGATGCCCGATCCGCCGCCGGTGCCCGACGTCAAAGATGTGCAGGCCGGCCGCAAGCCCGGCACCTGGGGCCGCCTGCTGCCGGGCTGGTTTATCGTCCGCTGTGGCGTGGGCGAGTTGTTAGTCCACGGGCCGGCTGCGCCCCCCGGCGGGCTGCCGCTGCCCGCGGGCAGTTTCCTTGATGAGGACGGCTTCCTCGCGGCGGCGGCACCAGCCAAATAACGCGACGGGTCGCCACCGCTTGCCAGGGCGAAATCCCTGCTTGATTTTTTTTACGCAGCAGTGATGGTGCCGATCCTGCATGCCGGACCCACTCCAGCCTTTTGATGCCAATGCCCGGCACGCTCTCATCACGGCACTTCAAGCCAGTGGTAGCGCTGGAGAGCGCAGTGCCCTAGGCAAGGCGTGGCTCGCGGAGCAGGAACATCGCATCGAGCAACGCCATCAGCACGGCGGCGGCGGCGTGGAAATCGCCCAGGCCCGCGCCGGCTTGCTGGATGAAGTGCTCAGGGCACTGTTCGCGACGCTGCTCACGCCGACGGGGCGCAAGCAAGCGGCGGTGGCACTGGTGGCGATCGGCAATTACGGCCGCGCCACCCTCAGCCCGCGTTCCAGCACCCGATTCGTGTTGCTGCTAGGTACGGCTAGAGCCAAGCAGTCCCCCGCCCAGCACGGCAGCATCCAGGAGTTTATCGACACCGTTGGCGCGATGGGCCTGAAAACCAGCCACATCGCAGGCTCGGTTGGCGAACTCCTCGGCCGTACCACCGCCGAGCAGCAGCTAAAAACCGCAGTCATCGATGCGCGGCTGGTGAGCGGCGACGCGGGATTATTTCAGCGCTTCGAGCGGAAATTTGCGCGTGAATGCCTCGCCAAGGGGCAGGCGGAGTTTTTCGAGTTTCTGCGCCAGGAGATGCGCTGGCGCCACCAGAAGTACTGCGGCACGGTATTTCTGCAAGAACCCAACGTGAAGGAGAGCTGTGGCGGCCTCGACGATTACCACAACCTGCGCTGGGTCTGCCGCGTCAAACGCGGCAACTCCGATCTCGCCGCCATGGTCGCCGATGCCAGCCTCACCGCCACCGCCCACCGCGAAATCGAAGCCGCAGTGAATTTTCTCCACCGCGTCCGCAACGAACTCCACTACCATACCCAAGCCCCCACCGACCAACTCACCCTGCGGCTGCAAGGGGTGGTTTCCACCGCCTTCGAATATCCCCAACGCGACATCCTGCGCCGCACCGAGGTATTCATGCGTGACTACTACCGCCACACCCTCAATCTCTATCAACATTGCGGTGCACTCATGGAGCTGTTCCAGATCGAGCAGGAAGACCGCCCAGATGGCGGCCTGCGCTCATTCCTGACATTCCGGCGCAAGCCGCAGGAGCAATTCGACGGGTTCGCCGCCCGCGAAGGCCGGATTTTCCCGGCCCATCCGGACATCCTCGCGGACGAACCCCAGCGCCTGATGCGACTGTTCCAGCACTGCCAGGTGCGCCATCTGCGGCTCAGCCCACAGGCACGCCAACTCGTCCAAGACCACTGGCATAGCATCGACCGCGCCTTCCGCTGCTCCAGGCCGATCCGCGAGACGTTCCAAGCCATCTTGGAACGTAAGGGCGAGGTGGCCAGCACCTTGCGGGCCATGCATCGAAGCGGGTTTCTCGGGCGCTATTTGCCGGAATTTGGCGCGCTGGATTGCCTCGTCCAACATGAGTTTTTCCACCGCTACACCGCCGACGAACACACGCTGCGCTGCCTCGACGAACTCGACGAACTCATCGAAGATAGCAGGCCGAGACGGGAAATTTACCGGCACCTCTTGCATGAGATCGCCGACCCATACGCGCTCTATCTGGCGGTTATTTTGCACGATACGGGCCGCGCCGAGAACGTTCGCGAACACATCGATGGCTCGGCGATGCTCGCCTCACGCCTGTGCAACCGGATGCAGATCCGCGGCCCGCGCCGCTCACTGATCATGTTTTTGGTGGACCACCACCTGACGTTTTACCGCACCGCCACCACCCGCAACCTGGAGGACATGGAGGTCATTGCGGAGTTTGCCGCCATCGTCAAATCGCCGGGTTATTTGGACGCGCTGTTTTTGTTCACCTTCGCCGATTCCAACGCCACCTCGCCGGAATCCTGGACCGGCTGGAAGGAAAGCCTCATGCTCCAACTCTACACCTCCACCCGCCGTTTCCTCGCTAGCGGTGGACGTGCCGAGTATTCCCGCCAACTCGATGCCGACCGACTCACCTTGCGCGACGAAGTACTCCACCTGATGCGCCCGGACTACCATCTAGACGTCCACCAGCACTTTGAGCGCATGCCTGCCACCGCCTTCGCCTTCCGCCAGGCCAGTGATGTGCTCACCCAAGTCCGTACCGTCCGGCATTTTTTGCAGCGTGAAACCGAGGGTGCGCCCCCGTTTGTGCATTGCATCAAATGGATCAATCACAACGAAAAAGGCTACAGTGAGCTGATCCTGGCGACCCGCGACAAGCCGCTGCTCCTCGAAAAACTCTGCTGCGCCCTCGCCGCACGCCACCTCAACATCCTCGCCGCAGATTTCTTCACCCGCAGCGACGGTATCGTCGTCGATATCTTCCACGTCTGCACCACCAACTTTGAACCCGTGGCCGATGCCGCCCTGCGCAAAAGCTTTCTCGAGTGTTTCCACACCTTGCTGGCGGCCGCCACCTACGACCCGGAACGCTACCTGCGCCGCAGTGCTGGCCACCTCAAGCCCCGCTCCACACCCGATATCGCGGTGCCAGTCCAGGCCTACGTCAGCAACCAGCTCCACCCGACCTGCACCACGGTGGATATCCAGGCGCTCGACCGCATCGGCTTGCTCCACGACCTGTTCCTAGCCATTAACCAGCACGGCCTCAATACCGTCCACGCCCGCATCTGCACTGAAAAGGGCGTGGCAATGGACACCCTGTACATCACCACTGCCGAAGGCGAAATGGTCACCGATGCGGCCACCCTCGCCAGCCTCAACAAGCGCCTGTCCAAGCTCATTGGCTGCCCACCCGCTCCGACCGGCGCGATGGATTGAGGCGAAAAAGGCAGATGGAAAGGGTTGCATCTAGGTTAAGGCTCGAAGAGGCTCAAGCCCCCCTATGGTTCTTGCGGGCTGGCACCACCATGCACCAGCAGCACGATCTCGCCTTTCGGCGGACGCGCCTCGAAATGGGCCAGCACCTCGGCAGCGCTGCCGCGGTGATAGGTCTCGAACTTTTTAGTGAGCTCGCGAGCGACACAGGTGCGGGCGGCCGGGTCGATCTCCGCGAGTATTGTCAGAGTGGACACAATGCGGTGGGGCGACTCGTAAAAGATGGCGGTTTCGCCGGATGCGAGTGCAGTGGTCAAGGCCGTGCGGCGTTTGCCGGATTTCACTGAGAGGAAGCCGCCGAAGCGAAAGGCGTGGCAGGGGAAGCCGGAGCCGATGAGAGCAGTGATGACCGCGGAAGGACCTGGCAACACCTCGAAGGGAGTGCCGGTATCGATGCACCCTTGGATGAGCCGGTAGCCGGGGTCCGAAATGCCTGGCATGCCGGCATCACTGATGACGGCGATGGTTTCACCGGCACGGGCAGCTGCTATCAGGTCGGGTGCCCGCCGCGCTTCGTTGTGTTCGTGCAAGGAAATCAGCGGCTTGCCGGTGATGCCGTGGTGGGCCAGCAGCGGCGCGGAATGGCGGGTGTCTTCACAGGCAATGCGATCGGCAAGGCGGAGGCTTTCCAGCGCCCGCAGCGTGATATCGCCAAGGTTGCCGATGGGCGTGGGCACCAGCACAATGCGGCCTGTAATCTCGGGGGAATCGTCCATGATGGGGGGGGCCTTGTCAGCGCTTGCGCTCCAGTTGGCTGCGTTCGTGATCAGAGAGTGGCTGCGGCTGGCCCTGGTGATTGACGCGCACGGTGGTGACGCTGCCCGCGGCGGCGAGTTCACCACCGCGGATGACTTCAAACTGCCAGGTGACCGAAGACGTGCCCACCGCGCCAATTGCCAGTTGCACTTCGATCGGGTCGCCACTCAGCAAGGGCCGCTTGAAATCACAGGACACGTTCACCCGCGGCCAGCCACCCTTGGTTCTATCAAAAACGAGCAAGCCCAGCGAACGCAAATACGCGTGCTCAGCCAGCTCCACGTGGTTGAAAATATTGGCAAAATGCATCCAGCCGCTCGCATCGGTGTCGCGAAAGGACACCTCGCTGGCATGCCGATAGAGCGGATGTTCCATGGCGGGCTTACTCGAAGCGACGCACTAGCACCGAGGCATTGTGGCCACCAAAGCCGAAGCTGTTGCTGATAGCCACCTTCACCGGCACCTCGCGAGCCACGTTGGGCACGCAGTCCAAGTCACACTCGGGGTCCTGGTTCTCGAGATTGATCGTCGGTGGAATGACCCCATCGTGAATGGCCATCACGCTGGCAATCAACTCAATGCCGCCCGCCGCACCTAACATGTGGCCGGTCATCGACTTGGTGGAACTCACCATCAGGCCGTTGTTGGCATGGTCGCCGAAGGCCAGCTTGATCGCCTTGGTTTCCGCGATATCGCCCAGACCGGTAGAGGTGGCGTGAGCGTTGAGGTAATCGACCTCCTCGGGATTGACCTTGCCGTGGGCGAGGGCCATTTTGATGGCGTAGGCCGGGCCGCTGCCATCGGGCGAGGGTGCGCTGAGGTGATAGGCATCGGCACTGATGCCGTAGCCGACGAGTTCGGCGTAGATTTTGGCACCCCGTTTGCGGGCGTGTTCGAGCTCCTCGATGACCAAGATGCCGGCGCCTTCGCCCATGACGAACCCGTCGCGATCCTTATCAAACGGGCGACAAGCACGCTCGGGCTCATCATTGCGGGTACTCAGGGCTCGCATGTTGCCGAAACCGGCCAGCCCCATCCCCAAGATGGTGGCCTCCGCACCGCCGCACAAAAACGCATCAGCGTCGCCGAACTTGATGATGCGCCAAGCCTCACCGATGTTGTGGTTGGAAGTGGCGCAGGCGGTGACAATGCACATATTGGGCCCGAGCAAACCGTGTTCAATCGAAATGATCCCGCTGGCAATGTTGGAAATCATCATCGGTATGGTGAACGGCGACACCCGCTTGGGCCCCTTGGCCATCAGCACCGCGTGTTCCCGCTCCAAGGTGGCCAGGCCGCCAATGCCACTGCCGACCATCACGCCGAAGCGCCGTGGATCCATCGTGGAAACATCCACGCCTGAATCCTCCATCGCCATTTTCGAGGCCGCTACCGCAAATTGGACGTAGCGGTCGGCACGCCGCGCATCCTTGGTCACCCGGAAATACTCGTCTGCGCAAAACCCCTTCACCTCGCCCGCAATCTTGCAATCGTAGGGGCTGAGATCCAGTTGGGTGATTTGCGCTATCCCACTGCGGCCGTTCTTGAGACCATCCCAAGTGGATGCCAAGTCGTTGCCAAGGGGGGTAAGGCAGCCAATGCCGGTGATGACCACGCGTCGTTCGTTCATAAAATTGTGTCTGGCGCAAGTTGGCCGATCCGGCGCAGCGACGCAAGCAAGTTCCAGCAACGAATTGCCTGTGGGACGATTTTTAAAAGAAATCAGCGCGAATCAGCGCATTTTATGACAATTAGGCCGGTGCCGCGCAGCCACCTGGCGTGGCTGCCGCGTCGCGCAGCAGGCCGTCACTGCGTGCCTCTGGCCGCAGCGCCCATGCGAAGAGCATGGGCTGTACTTGACGCGGCAGCCAATCTTCCCGCAGCAACCGCCACCTAGGGTTGTTCATGCCCTCACGGTGTGTTAGTATGGCCCATGCCCTTCCCGGCCCACTGCTGGCACAAGCTGGCCAAGCGTCTGCTCGACCTGGTATACACCCCGCAGTGCGCGTTGTGTGGGGTGGTGCTACAGCTCGGTCGCTCGCTGTGCGGCACCTGCGACGGGGATCTACCCCGACTCAGCGCCCCTTTTTGTGCCATATGTGGCGAGCCGTTCCACGGGCGCATTGAGGGGCTGTGCCAATGCCCCAATTGTGGTAAACTAACGTTTTCCTTTGGCTTTGCCCGCCCGGCGATGTTGCGCGATGAACGAACCCGCCAATTGATCCACCAGCTGAAATACGGCCGCGCCATCCATCTGGCCGCCGAGTTGGGCCGCCTTGCGGCCGACGCCTTCGACGATGAGCGACTGGGCCCCGCGATCCAAGCCAAGTGGCCACTCGTGCCGGTGCCACTGCACCGCTCTCGTCTGCAGCACCGCAATTTCAATCAAGCGGCGGAAATTGCCCGCGGCGTGGCCACACACACCGCCTTGCCGGTGCTCGCGGCGCTCAAACGCATCCGCCGCACCGACACCCAGACATTGCTAGGCCGCCAGGCGCGACTCAACAACCTGCGCGGGGCCTTCGCACTCACCGCCGCAGGCCGCCGCCACCTGGCCGGGGCGAGCGCCCCCGGCGCAATCCTCATTGACGATGTCTTAACCACCGGCTCGACGGCCGAGGCCTGTGCCGCCACCCTCCGGCATGCCGGCTTCCAGTGCGTGCTGGTGGTGACGGTGATGCGCGGCTAACCAAGCCTTAGCAGCTGGCGCTCACACGATTCCCACCGCGTATATCAAAGCATAACTATGCCCATGTCACAAAAGTAATTAGGTGTTGCGACGACGTTTCCTGCAGCGAGGAGTCCGGGCACTCGGGCCCATCAACCGGCTCCTGTTTGCCCATCGCCCACAATCCTCATGGTTGACAATCCAATCACCAGCCACGGCCGGCGCGGCCCGGTGATGGCAAGCACGCCGATTCCCCGCTGGAAGTTTGCTTTCGATTGGTTGTGGATGGTGTTGATCCTGCCCCTAACGCTGGTTCTGACGTCGCTCTTGTTCTGCTGGGTTAAACTGGCGTCCCCAGGGCCATTCATCTTTCGGCAGACGCGCATCGGCCGCGATGGCAAGCCCTTCACGATGTACAAGGCGCGGACTATGCAACCCGGAGCGGACCCAGCCATCCACGAGGCCCACATCTTGCAACTGGTTAGGAGCAACCGACCGCTAACCAAGTTGGATTCTAGGGATGGGCGATTGATCAAAGGGGCGCGTGTGATCCGGATGTTAGGTCTCGATGAGTTGCCGCAGCTGGTTAATGTTCTGCGGGGGGATATGAGCGTGGTTGGGCCGCGTCCCTGCATACCGAGCGAATTCCAACTCTATGATGCCCATCACCACCGCCGCTTTGCCGTACGCCCCGGGCTAACCGGCCTCTGGCAGATTCAGCGGACCGAAGCCACCACTTTCAGCGAGATGGCGGGAATGGATCTCGAGTATGTCGATCGACTGTCAGCGTGGTCTGATTGCAAGATCATCATGAAAACCCCGCTCTCCATGATCAAGCATATCCTGACGAGCGTCCGCTCTGCAGGCAGGAAACCAAGGGCTTGGAGGAGCGGACAGAGTTCCGTCTAGGTGCCTACGCAGAGGCCTCATTTGGCTTCCAAATCACTGATTTGAGTGGGACGTTGCATGGCTCTGGCTGCGGATTCATCTCGTAGTCACATGCACTCCAACCTACCGAAAACGTGGTTATTGTGATTGCCGTAGGCACTGAGGCGCACGAGCGGCAGAGACTGGTATTTATGCCATGAAATTTCATTTGCATGTTAGGATCACGGGTCTATCCTACGGCTTTTGCGCCGACGTACACTCTGTTATGGGATCTCTTGGAATGCCTGAATTCCTTACTGCAGCGCGGGCTGCGGCCTGCTCATGCGGCAAGCCGTCCCATGCATTCGGCGCGCTGCTCGCCTGCCTGCTCGCCCTACTCACGACCCCGGCCTGCGACAAAAAACACGCCAGCCCGGCGTGGAATACCCCGGGTGACGCCACGCCACCCGCCGCGAAGCGCGCGGCCACCCACAAGCCAGAGGTGGTCAGCGACCCGGCGGCCCCCGGGCTGCGTTTTGTTGCCTACAACCTGAAGAACTGGCTAACCATGGAGCGTGGCAGCGGCCATGGGCCAGCCAAGGCGACGCCCAAGCCCGCGGCGGAAAAGCGCGCGGTGGTCGAGTTGCTGAGTCACCAGGCACCGGATGTGCTGGGGGTTTGTGAAATTGGCAGCCGCGATGATCTCGCAGAACTGCAAGCTGCCCTGCTGGCCGGCGGCGTCGCCTTGCCACATGCCTATTACACCGGCGGCGGCGATGCCGTGCGCCATCTCGGGCTGCTCTCGCGCTTCCCCATCATCCACACCACCACCCCGACCCAACTCGATTTCAAACTCAATGGCAGCGCCTACACCATGAGCCGCGGCATCCTCGATGCCACTATCCAAGCCCACGACAAAACCTACCGCTGGCTCGGCGTCCATCTCAAAAGCAAACGCGAAGTTGCCGATGGCGACCAAGATGCCGTGCGCCTGTGTGAAGCTAGGTTGCTGCGCCAATACGTCGATGCCATCCTTGCGACCGAGCCCGACGCCCGCTTGGTCGTCTATGGGGATTTCAACGACACCCGCGCCAGCGCTGCGCTCAGGCTCATCACCGGCAATTACGGTGAGGCGGATTCACTCACCGCCCTGCCGGTGCAAGACAAACAGGGCGAGCGCTGGACCCATTTCTGGGAACTGCACGATATCTACTCGCGCTTCGACTTCATCACCGTCACCCACGGCCTCAAGCACGAGGTGGACTACGACGCCTCGCGCATTCTTGACGACCCGCCATGGAGTGCGGCCTCCGATCACCGCCCGCTGCTGGCGGTTTTCAACTGATCTAACCTAACATACACCACCCCCACCCCATCCCATCATGTCAAACAAACCACTCAACGTCGGTCTCGTCGGAGGCGGCAAAGGAGCCTTCATCGTACATCCCCATCAAAAGGCCATTCATATGGATGGGACCCGGCGGATTGTCGCCGGGGCGCTATTTCCCGATCCCAAGGTCGCGCTGGAAGAGGCTGCCAACTGGCCCTATCCGATCAAGGGTTACGCATCCTATGATGAGATGATTGCGGCCAACGCGACGGCACCTGCCGCGGAGAAGCTCGACTACATTCTCATCGTTACGCCAAACTTTGTGCACTACGATCCGGCGATGAAAGCGATGCAAGCGGGCATCGCGGTGTTCTGCGAGAAGCCGCTGTGCCTCAACCTCAAGGAAGCCGCCAAGTTGGTGCGCACCTCGCAAACCCTCGGTGTCCCCTTCGGCGTCGCCCACACCTACCTCGGACACTGGACCAGCCGCCTGAGCCGCTACATCGTCCAGAGCGGGTTGCTAGGGGACATCCGTTGGGTCGATAGTTATTACAATCAAGGCTGGCTCGCCACGAAACTGGAAGCCACCGGCCAGCAACAGGCCAGCTGGCGCGTCGATCCCAAGCGTGCGGGCGGCTCAGGCTGCGGCGGCGACATCGGCACCCACGCCCTGATGCAACTGCGCTACGTCACCGGTCTGGAGGTCACCCAAGTTTCCGCACAAATGGAAACCTTCGTCCAAGGCCGTCAGCTCGACGACCACTTCACAATCTATTGCAAGCTGAGCAACGGCGGCAAAGCGCTGGTGCGCGCCTCACAAATTTGCATCGGTTACAAAAACGACCTTGGCATCACCATTGCGGGCACCAAGGGCAGCTTGCGCTGGCGCCAGGAAGACCCCGAATGCCTGACCATCTGCCTGCCCAACCAGCCCGACCGCACCTATTGGCGCGGCGCGGTGTCGGCCGGCGATGGTTTTCTGCCCAAAACCCTCCCTGCCGACCTGCTGGCCGAGTCCACTCTGCCCGCCGGTCATCCCGAGGCGTTCCATGACGCCTTCGCCCGCCTCCACCGCTGCTTCGAAGCCGATGTGCGCAAATGGCGGGCCGGTAAAAAGTTCAGTTCCGACGGCAGTAAATACGCCAATGTCGGTGACGGCTGGAGCGGCATCGCCTTCATCGAAACCTGCGTCAAGAGCAGCAAGAAAAAAGGTGCTTGGGTTGCCATGCCGAAGAGCCTCTAACCCTCAAGCGGGACTTGGGAGCGGGACTTACCAAAGTCCCGTCACTCTGGTGGCACGTGGCGCGGCCATGCTGCCCGCAGCGCCCATGCGAAGCGAATGAACCCGCGCCAAGCACCGCGCATTCTCGAAGCATGGGCACCCGGGCAAGGAGGCCCATGCCACATGCAGCCACGGCCTGCGGCGAGACGCCGCAGCCACGCGACGGCTAGCGGCCAAGGCAAATCGCTTGCCAAGCAGGCGATTAAGCGCCAGCCTGCGGCGCAACTCATATGGAAACTTGGCAAGCGATTGTTTTAGGCGTGTTAGAAGGCATCACCGAATATCTTCCGGTCAGCTCGACCGGACATTTGTTAGTGGCGCAGCATTTCATGAGCATCGGCAGCACGGGAGCCGAATCGAAAGCTGCGGCGGATGCCTTTGCGGTGTGTATTCAGGGTGGGGCGATTCTGGCGGTGCTCGGGCTGTATTGGCCGCGGGTGCTACAGATGCTCCGAGGGGTGCTCGGCATGGATGCGCAGGGGCGCAAACTCGCCATCGCCATGATTGCCGGATTCATGCCAGCGGCGATCATCGGGTTATTAATCAGCCACTGGCTTAAGGCGCACCTGTTCAATATTGAGACGGTGGTCAGCGCATGGGTCATCGGCGGGATCGCCATTCTGGTGACGGCCTGGTGGCGGCGCCGCAACCCGCCTCGCGGCGGTGGCGTGGATCTCGAGCACCTGACGTGGAAGTTCGCCCTGGTTATCGGTCTACTCCAATGCGTGGCGATGTGCCCGGGGACGAGTCGCAGCCTGATGACAATTTGCGGCGGCCTGCTCGTCGGGCTGTCGGTGAGTGCGGCGGTGGAATTCTCATTCCTGCTAGGTGTACTCACGCTAACAGCAGCTACTTTCAAGGAGGCGTCGGCCAAGGTAAGTGACTTCGGTCCAGCTTACAACACGCTGTTTGGCGGCACCAAGTTGATGATTCACGAGTACGGCCTGACTCCGATGCTCATTGGCATCGTGGCAGCGGCGGTGGCCGCTGCGGTGGCCGTCAAATGGCTGGTTGCCTACCTACAAAGCCACGGGCTGTCGATTTTCGGCTGGTATCGCATCGCCCTTGGCGGGGTGGTTGGCGCCATGCTGGTGAGCGGGTTGTGGAGATAAAGACGCGAGACTGGCAAACCAAGACCCAAACCCAGTGTGGGCCGGGGTGTGGAAGGCTAAGCCTAAAAAAGGCCAATGGAAAGGGTTGCAGTGGCGTTTTTTAACCACAACCGAGCGCAGCGAGATGGCCTGACTGAGTGCCGAAGGCGCGGTTCATGGGCGTTGCTTCCGTACCACGACAGTAAGGTCGCCGCTCCGCTCGCGGTGCTGGCCGGGAAAGTGTGAGGCAGAACCGGGGCCGGGCGCAAAAAAATCCCGGCAGGGCGGAAGCCCGTGCCGGGATTGGGAAACTAGTTAGGATTTCAGTATGACTGCGCGCGGCCGTAGCGGTAGTAGGTAACGAACCCGAGTTCCGGCGGGAATTCGGACAGGCCGTCGGCGACGTTCATCTGGATGCGATTGTCTTCTCCGCAACGCTCATAGGGCTGCTTGTAGGTGCCGCGATAGGTTGGGCAGGTGAAGGTAATCAATTCATAGAAGCCATAACCGAACCGGCGCAGCGCACGATTGGTGCCTTCGACCACGCCAAAGGACCAAGCAGCCTTGCGGCCGAGCTCGTCTTCCTTGATGGTCATTTGAGATGGGATTTCCATGAATCCGTAGAGCATATTGCTTAGAGCGCGACCGAGTTTGCGGGACGAGGTGTACTGCGAGCCGGGTGGTGCCTGAATGTCTGCGGCGGCAAAGCCTACGAGAGCGATGAGGGAGGTAGCTACAACGACGAATTTTTTCATGCCGGGGTGACGCTAAGAGCGTTGAGGGATACTTGGCAATGAAATTTGTGGATTTTTCGTGATTAAAGTTCGAAGCTCAGAACCCGCAGGATGCCAGGGGTGCCGCGAAGTTGTGCTAACAAGCTTGCGGGTGGCTCGGAATCCACCTCGATGACCGTCACCGCGCGGCTGCGGTCGCTGGTGCGACTGAGGGCCATGTTGGCGATATTGACCGCGGCGTTGCCGAGGGATGTACCGACGGTGCCGACGATGCCGGGGCGGTCGTCGTTTTCGACGAAGAGGAATCGGCCGCGGGGGTTAGTTTCGACGAAGTGGCCGGCGATGTGGACAATGCGAGCGGAGCTGCCGAAGAAAGTGCCGGCGACGGTGCAGATATCGTTGCCCTTGATGGCGGAAACTTCGATGAGCTCGGTGCAGTTGGTGGCAAGGGCGGTGGTGGCCTCGCTGACGTCGATGCCGTGGGCCTTGGCGATGGCGGGAGCGTTGACGAGATTGACCTGTGCCTGGTTGTGAGCGCTGGCGAGATAGCCGGTAAGAACGGTGCGGGTAATGAGCTCGGTATCGAGTTCTGAAACCGGACCGAGGTAGGAAACGCGCAGCGCAGCGCATTGCTCGGGGGCGATTTTTGACAGCAATTTACCCAGCGAATTGGCGAGATTGAGGTATGGGCCGACGCTTTCGAGCGTGAGGCTGTCGAGATTGGGCATGTTCACCGCGTTGCGCACTTCACCGCTGACCAGGAAGTCGCGGATTTGGTAGGCCACCTCGGTGCCGACGTTTTCCTGGGCCTCGGCGGTCGAAGCTCCGAGGTGCGGGGTGAAAACGCATTTTTTAGCGTCGAGCAAGGGGAATTCGGCGGTGGGCGGTTCGGTTTCGTACACGTCGAGGGCGATGCCGGCGAGGTGGCCGGCATCGAGTTGAGCCCTAGCGGCGGCTTCATCGACGAGGCCGCCGCGGGCGCAATTGATGATGAGGGCACCTGGATTCATCAGGCCGATGCGTTCGGCGTTGAGGAGGTGCTTGGTTTCCGGGGTCAGCGGAATGTGCAGGGTCACCACATCGGCAGCGCGCAAGGCGTCGTTGGCGGACTCAGCCAGTTCGACTTTGAGCGATTGGGCGCGGGTGGCGGTGAGGAACGGATCATAGGCGACGACGATCATGCCGAACGCCTGAGCGCGCTTGGCAAACTCGGTGCCGATGCGGCCCATGCCGATGATGGCGAGGCGTTTGCCGTGCAGTTCAATGCCCTCAAACGACTTGCGGTCCCACTTGCCGGCGATGATCGAGGCGTGGGCCTGGGGGATGTTGCGGGCCAGCGCGAGCATCAGGGTGAAGGCGTGCTCGGCGGTGGAAATCGTGTTGCCGCTGGGCGTGTTCATCACCACCACGCCGTGCTCGGTGGCGCTGGCGCGGTCGATGTTATCCACCCCCACCCCGGCGCGGCCGATGGCCTTGAGGTTTTTGGCCGCGGCAAACACCGCCGGCGTCACCTTGGTTTGGGAGCGAATCACCAGACCGTGATACTCGCCAATGATGGCAAGCAATTCCTCGGGTTTGAGCCCGGTTTTCACGTCCACTGCCAGCTCGGGAGTGGCACGCAGGGCGGCCACACCTTTTTCTGAAATGGGGTCCGACACAAGCACTCGATAGGTAGGCATAGGTGCGCTAAGATAGACCAACGCCTCAAGCGTGACAAGGAATTGGTGGAAAATAACAGAAAACTTCGATCATCGATCACTGTCGTCTTTCCCCGTAGCGCGGACTGCGGCGATGAGAAACTGGTCATGGCTCAGGCAAGCTGCCGGGTCACGGTCCATTTCATCACTGCGGCGAAGCTCCTCGGCCATGCCTTCGTCATCGTCGGCGAGCACACCGGTCAGCGAATCGAGCAAATCCGCAGCGAGTTCCGCCCGCTGGAATTCGGGAAGCTTGAGGGCGAGAGGTTCAATTTCGGCAAACATGGCCATGAGCATGAGCATACCGGATTGCATCTCCAGTCAAGTCCCGCCGGATTAGGCCGCCGTTCAAGGCCGTCGATGGAGTGCTAGCTAGTTAGGGCGAGGATGGCGCTGCGAAGTCTCTCGAGGAGATTGTGGGAGGCGGGGCTGAGGGTGGCAGCCCATTGATTCGAAGCTGCGTCTTGCGCCAGCGCGGGGATGGCGGCGGCGGTGAAGTGGTGGGTTGCCAAGTAGTGGTGGGCTTCTGCGGCGGTGGCCAAACTGAAGAGGCCGGCGTAGAACCAAGGTTTGGGATCATGGGTGCGATCGGGGCCGCGGCTCAGCGTGCGGGCGATCTCACAAGACGCCAGTAACCTGGCAGAATCCGTTTGTTCAAGATGGGCGAGCCAGGCCTCGGTAGCAATCTCCAGGCCGCCGCGCACCAGCCAAGTGCGATTGACGCGCCTGGCCCATTCGGGGAGGTTGGAGGTGTCGCGATGGTTCATCGGGAAAGAGGACGCGGAACGACACTTGCCAAGTGTCGTGTGAAAGAGGGGGGAGCGTGGATCGTGGATAGAAGATGCAGAGGCGGGGGACGGCTTTTCGATCACGCTGCAGTGGCGCTGCGGCCGGAGGCACGCAGGCACGGCCTGCGGCGGGACGCCGCAGCCACGCCGCCGCAGCCACGCCGCCGCAGCCTAGCGGCGGTGGCCGACATCGTTATCGAGGATTTGGCGGAGCTCGTCGAGGCCGGTAGCGTGGTCGGCGGAGATGGGGATGATTTCCACTTTGGGGAAGCGCTGGCGGAAGGCCTCGAGGTTGGCAGCGGAGGCTTCCAGGTCCATTTTATTGGCGACGACTTTCCAGGGGAAGCGGGCGAGGTCTTCGTCGTATTCCTTGATTTCGCGGCGGAGGATTTCCAGGTCGGACACCGGATCGCGGCCATCGACGCCGGCCATGTCGAGGATGAAGAGCAGCAAGTTGCAACGGGTGATGTGGCGGAGGAATTCGTGACCGAGGCCGCGATTGGCGTGAGCGCCTTCGATGAGGCCGGGGATGTCGGCGACGGTGCAGCGGCGGAAGCCAGGAAACTCGACGACGCCAACGGTGGGCTGCAAGGTGGTGAACGGGTAGGAGGCGACCTTGGGTTTGGCGGCGGAGAGTTTGCCGAGCAAGGTCGACTTGCCCGCGTTGGGGAATCCGACGAGACCGACGTCGGCGATGCGGCGCAGTTCGAGGTAAAAAATCCCCTGCTCGCCGGGAGTGCCGAGGGTGTGCTCGGTGGGAGTGCGATTGGTCGGGGTTTTGTAGTTCCAGTTGCCGCAGCCGGGTTCGCCACCATGGCAAACTACGAATTGTTGGCCGTCTTCGGTGAGGTCGGCGATGGGCTCCAGATCAATCCCCTCGTCGCTGCGCTCGGCCGTAACGGCCTCGGCCAACGTGGCGGCGCGACTGCGGTACACGACGGTGCCGGGCGGCACTTTGCCGATGATCTTCTTGCCCGCACGGCCGGTTTTGCGGGTACCGCCGCCAGGCTTGCCGTCTTCGGCAATCAATTTCGGGTCGTAGTGATAGGCTCGGAGGTTGTCGGTGGAATGGTCGACGATGAGGATGACGTCGCCGCCGCTGCCACCATCGCCGCCGTCAGGGCCGCCGCGCGGCACAAACTTTTCCCGTCGCCATGAGACGACGCCGTCGCCGCCGTCGCCGGCTTTTGCTGAAATTCGGATGTGGTCGATGAACATGCTGCAAGAGAATTCCCCAGACCGGGGCGTGGGTCAACGCGCAAAAGCCAGCGATTTTGCTTTCGGGGTTGGCTGGATCTGCTTAATTGGGGCATGAACCGACGCCTCGCGATTCTAGCGACCCTCTTCACTCTTGTAGCAGCGCCGTTTGGCCAAGCTGGAGGCAAGGCCGGGGAACTAGGAATGGTGACCTTTCACTTGGAAATCGATGCCTCTGGCGCATCCCCCAAAATTGCGTTTTCGCAGATGGATGACGGCAAGGCGCGGTATTTTTTGAGGTCCCCTGAGATCACGATGAAGGATATAGTCGCCTTCAGTCCGATTCCCTCGGGTGCCGGCGAGGATTATGGCCTGGTTTTCCAACTCAAGGGGCCAGCTCGCCAGCGCTTGTATGCGCTGAGCGCTGCCAACCTAGGGAGATACCTGCTAGTCCAAGCCAATGGCCGGGTGGTGGATGGGGTGTGGATCGACAAACCGGTGGACGACGGCGTGCTGGTCATCTGGAAGGGCATCACCACCGGGGACATCAAACTGTTCGATAAGGTGTTGCCGCGCATCGGCACCAAGGAGAAAGCCCAAAAGGCCAAAGCCAGGTAATTTCCCCTCACCATGATGCTTCGACCACTCACCTTGCTGGCCCTTGGGATCAGCGCCTTGGCGGCCGCGCCGCTGGACTTGCGCCTACCGACCACCAACCACCACCTGCTGACTAACGAGCCGGAAAAGTTCTACATGTACGTGGAACGGACCTTTGAGGGCGTGATAAGCAAGTGCTGGGAGGCTGGCAGCTACGGCTTTGTGCGCTCACCCATCCGGGTCACCGGGCAGTTAGTGTACACGCATTTTCACGAGGGCATCGATATCGCTCCGATGCAGCGCGATCGGCTCGGCAATCCGCTCGACGAGGTCACCAGCATTGCCGATGGCACCGTGGTGCATATCAGTCCGTTGGCCGGACGCAGCAACTACGGCAAATACGTGGTGGTGGAGCATCGTTGGGACGACTCGTCGGTGTACTCGCTCTACGCGCACCTGGCAGACATCAGTTGCAAGCCAGGGGACGTGGTCAAAGTGGGCACAGCCTTGGGGCGGATGGGCTTCACGGGTGCCGGGCTCAACCGGACGCGGGCGCACCTGCACCTAGAGCTAACGCTACTCATGAACGCTCACTATGAGGAGTGGAACAAGCGCAATGGTGGCGGGATCAATTACCAGGGACTGTTCAATGGCATGAATTTGGAGGGCGCGGAGGTTTCGCGGTTTTTCCTCGAGCAGCAGCAAAATCCGGAGCTCCAGTTCAGTGAGTTCATGTTAGCCACCCCGGTGCAATTCAAGGTGCTGGTGCCAGCCGCCCCAACCAAGCCCGACTTTCTGCTGCGTTACCCGTGGCTGCTGCGTGGCAGCGCAGACGGCGCGCTGTCCTGGGAAATCAGCTTCAGTAGCACCGGCTTGCCGGTGGGCATCGCGGCGAGCCCACGGCAGGTTGCCGCGCCACTCGTCTCGCAAATCCGCCCGGCCCAGGTGCCCCAGCGCTATCTCACCCGCGGCCTGGTCACGGGTGAGGGCCTGCAGGCATCGCTCACTCCGGCAGGCAGAAAGCTGCTGGCCTTGCTGCTGGATGAGGTGCCAGTGGTGCCGGTGCAAGCGGCAAAGAAGAAGCCCAAGCCCAGGGCCTGATTCCTTTTGCCAGTGCTTCAATCTTACCTTGTCATCCCATGGACTTTCCCACCGTCATCGATCACGGCGCACCGGTGCGCCAGTTCTCCGTCATGTTGCCCAACCGCTCCGGCGCGCTGGCCTCCATCGTCAAATTGTTGCGGGGGGCCGCCGTAGAGGTCATCGGCCTGAGTGTGCAGGATTCGCGCGACGCCACGGTGGCCCGCTTGGTGGTCACTGATCCGGATGCGGCGGCAGCCGTGTTCATGGAAAAAGGCATCCCTCACACCCACTGCAAACTCATCGTCGTCGCCTTGCGCGAAAGCGCACCCACTCTGCTGCAATGCCTCGAATGCCTCAAGGTCGCCGAAACCAATGTCGATTTCGCCTACGCCCTGCTGCCCTCGCCGAAAGGCCAATCGCTGTTGGCCCTGCACGTCGAGGATTACGAGTTCGCACTGTCCGTCCTGCACCAAAGCGGCTTCAAATTGCTCTATCAGGAAAACCTGAGCCGGTAGAAGACACCAGTACAGAGTGACAGATAAATTGTGCAGACGGGGGGGGCAGGTAGAAGAACGTTCTTGCCGCCATCTTCACCCCGCGCCTGCGTTGCGAGTTTAGGGCGTGAGTTCAAGCAGCGGGCGGGAGTGCAGTACAGAGTGACAGATAAATTGTGCAGACGGGGGGGGGCAGGCAGAAGAACGTTCTTGCCGCCATCTTCACCCCGCGCCTGCGTTGCGAGTTTAGGGCGTGAGTTCAAGCAGCGGGCGGGAG
>WBXD01000031.1 GCA_008932935.1 Verrucomicrobiota bacterium | reverse complement strand
TGTCATGCAGGCGCTCGATGCCATCTCCGATGTGCGCGGCATCAATATCGGCCCCTCCAAAATTTGCATCAGCACGGTGGGCGTGATTCCCGGGATCCTGCGAATGGCCGAGGAAGGCCGCCCGTACCGCCTGGCTGTGAGTTTGCACGGCTCTACGGAAGCCGAACGCGGGGCCTTGGTGCCGGTGAGCAAGCGCTGGGACCTAGCCAATTTGCTAGCTGCGTGCCGGACCTACGCTGCGCTCACCGGCAAGCGCATCTTCGTGGAATGGACGCTGATCGCGGGCCACAACGATTCGCTAGATACGGCCGCCCGTCTGGCGGAATTGCTGCGCGGCATGGATGTTCACATCAACCTCATCCCGCTCAACCCAACCAGCGGGTTTGCCGGGGCACCCAGCCCCGCCGGCCACGCGTTCCAGCGCGTATTGCGCACGGCCGGCTTGCCGTGCACGTTCCGCCAGCGCCGCGGCATCGACGTAGCGGCCGGCTGTGGCCAATTGCAGGCCGCGGTGAAGTGAAGAAGACCCAAGACCGCAGTCATGGGTCTGATTAGGACAAAAACCTAGGTTTGGGAAAAAGCCGGCTTTCCAGATGGGTTGTGGTGGCTATCGTCTCGGGCATGTCCTTTTCCCTCATCGTCGGCCTCGGCAACCCTGGGCGGCAATACGCGGCGACCCGCCACAACGTCGGTTTCATGATGATGGACCGCTTGGCGGCAGCCGAGGGGGCGGTATTTCAGACGATGCCGCGGTGGCAGAGCCATCTGGCGAAGCTACCCTGCAGTGGCACGGTGCTGCTCAAGCCGCAAACATTCATGAACCTCAGCGGGCGGGCCGTGCAGCAAATCCTGTCATATTACAAGTGGACCCCGGACCAGATGCTCGTCGTTTATGACGATGCGGCGCTGCCACTGGGGGCCCTGCGGTTTCGCGAAAAAGGCAGCGCCGGCGGCCACAACGGGATCAAATCGATCCTCCAACACCTCGGCCGCGATGACTTTGCCCGCCTCAAACTCGGCATCGGCAGCAGCCAGCCCGCGGCCATGGTCGGTCATGTGCTGGGCACTTTCACGCCCGAAGAACGCCCGATGTGTGAAAACATGCTTGCCACGGCGCTGGAAGCGGTGCAGGTTGCGCGTTCACAAGGTATCGCCGCCGCGGCGAACCGCTTCCACCCCCGCAGCAATCCAACCAATCCTCCTACCGATGAGTCGCAAATATCAAGGCCTGATCGTCCTTAACACCAAGTCCCTAGACGGAACTCTCGACGAACTCGTCAGTTCCATCGCCAAGGAAATCGAAGCCGAAGGCGGCGCAATCGACAAGGTCGCCCAACTCGGCCGCCGTCAATTCGCCTACAACGCCCGCCACCTCGAAGCCGGCCACTACGTCAATTACATTTTCACCGGCAGCCCCGACATTGTGTCCAAGCTCCAAGCTCGGCTGCGTCTCAACGGCAAGGTCCACTTGCAGCATTTCCAGCGCGTCGCTTGAGTCCGTTGGCCGCTCTAAGCCGCGGCAGCCGTCGACTATTGCCCCACACAAAACCCCCAGTTCCTTCCAGTTATGGCCAATTTAAACAAAGTCATGCTCATCGGCAATCTCACGCGGGATCCCGAATTGCGCTACACGCCCAAAGGCACTGCGGTGGCCGATATCACGTTGGCAATCAACCGGATCTGGAACAACGAGCAAAACGTTCGCCAAGAGGAAACCATTTTCGTCGAAGTGACCCTGTGGGGCCGCCAGGCCGAGTTGGCGCAGCAATACCTCAGCAAAGGCCGCCTCGCCTACATCGAAGGCCGCCTCCAAATGGACACTTGGGACGACAAGGAAACCGGCAAGAAACGCAGCAAGCTCAAGGTCATCGGCGAAACTCTCCAATTTTTGCCCGATGGCAAGGGAAGTTCCGGTGGTGGCGGCGGGTCCGGCGGCGGGTCTCATCAGCAAGCCCCGCAACAACAGGGCAACCGTCCCCCACCCCAGCGTCCTGGGCCGTCCCAGCAGCAAGGGGCCTCAGCCGCACCAGCCGACCACTTCGCGGAAGAGGACGACATTCCGTTCTGAGCGTGGGTGGCGTGGTATGAATTTCGGCAAAACGGTGTGGATCACACTGGGGTGGTTATTGGCAGTGGCGGGTGCCGCTGCTGCCACCCCTGATGCGGCCACGCCTCTGCGACTGGTCGAGTGGCCAGCGCTCTCGCCGGACGGTAAGACGGTTGTTTTTAATTGGCTAGACGATTTGTGGAGTGCGTCGGTGGAAGGTGGTGAGGCGGTGCGCCTGACCGAGCAGGCGGCAGAAAACACCCGCCCACATTTCACGCCGGATGGCCAGCGGGTGGTATTTTCAAGCAATCGCAGCGGGTCGTTCCAAGTGTTTTCGATGGCCGCAAGCGGCGGCGAGGCGGTCCAACATTCGTTTCACAGCGAGGGTGGCTTGCTCGAAAGCCTGTCGGCGGACGGCACGCGTGCCATCATCTCGGGCAACCGCGAGCAAACGGGCCCTAACGCCAGTCGCTTGCTCGAAGTGGATTTGACCCACGCCCGGCGCGAGCGCTGCCTGTTTGACGCCTACGCCACCGCCGCCGCTGACTGCTCACCGGATGGCGGACGGGTACTATTTTGCCGGGGCGGAGAGCGGCCGTATCGCAAGGGCGAGGCCGGCACGCGAGCCGCGCAACTCTGGCTCTATCAGGAGTCCGACAAATCCTTCGAGCGGCTGCTGCCCGTCGCCACCGACGTGCGCTCGCCGCTGTGGCAGCGCGACGGCAAGGGCTTCTACTATACGTCTCGTATCAACGGCGTCGCCAATCTCTGCTCGTACAGCGAGACGACGCGGACCAGCAAACAACTCACGTTTATTACTGGTGAAGGAGTCTCACAGCCGTCCGTTGCGGCCGATGGGGCGACGTTTATGATGTTGGTCGGCTGGCAACTGTGCCGACTGAGGCCCGCCACCGATGCCGCGCCGGTGCCGTTGGAACTGTGGACGCGGGCACAAGTACCGGACGTTTCACGGTTCAGCGAGCGAATTGATACTGTGACGGACGTGGATTTCGCACCAGATTCCCAACAGATGGTGTTTGCCGCGGGTGGCGGGTTGTGGCGAATGGACCACGGCCGCACGCCGCCGCTCCGTCTCACTGAAACTTCCGCCGCCGACAGCGAGCCGCGCTTTTCCTGCGATGGCAAGTGGCTGTACTTTCTGCGCGATAACGGATTGGAAGCCAATTATTTTCGGGCCGAGTTAGGGCCGAGCAGTCTCGGCGCGGTCCAGCAACTCACCTCCGGCCAGCGCTCCAAGTGCCGCATGAAAGTCAGCCCGGACGGCGCGAAAATCGCCTGGGTGGAGGGCAACGGCGATGTTTTCAGTGCCGCCGCTGATGGTAGCGGCCCGCGGCGTGTGTTTGAATGTTGGGACAAGCCTAGCGTTGAGTGGTCACCCTGCGGGCATTGGCTTGCCCTCGGTGCCATCGATAAAAATAGCAACCGCGACATCTGGCTGGTCGCCGCCGATGGCTCCCGCCCGCCGCTCGACCTCACGCGCAACCCGGGCTTCGACGGCTCGCCGCGCTGGTCGCCTGACGGGCGTTTTCTGATATTTACGGCCCGCCGCGGCATTTCCAACAAGGCCAGCCTGTGGCGCATCGACTTCGGCAAGGGGGGACTGGCGACGGCTTGCCCGGATGCGGTGATGCGGCGCTGCGGCGAGCAGGCCATTGCTCTATCAACCCATGAAATTGAGCCGAGCCGGGTAATCTGGGCCGCGGATTCCAAGAGTTTGCTGTTCCAAAACGAGCAGCCTGGCGACCGGCAGCTTTATTCTCTATCAACCTCGGGGAAAACCCTGAGCGTCGTAGCCAAGTGCCGTGGCGTGCCTATCCGGATGACGACGGACGGCAGCCTACTGTGGCTGGTGGATGGTTCTCCGGCGATTCTCAAGGATGGTGCCGTGACACGATTTGCCATCGCCCTAACCGTTGATCGGCAGCGCGAAGATATGCTTCGGCTGGGATTTCGCCGGATTTGGCGCACGCTAGGCGAGCGGTTTTACGATCCCACAATGAAGGGCGCCCACTGGCCGGCACTGCGGGAAAAATACGAGTCGCTGGCGGTAGGCGCGCGGGATTCCCAGCAGTTTGCGCGGGTCGTCGGAATGCTGTTAGGCGAACTCAACGCCTCGCATCTTGGTTTTGTCGGGGACGCTTGGCCGCAGCTAATGACTGCGACGCATCCGGATGAGGCGACTGCCCACCCGGGGCTGGTGTTTTACGATGACCCTAGAGATGGGCCGCTGGTGATAGCGCGGGTGCTTGTCGGATCTCCAATTAGCCAACTCAAGGCGGCTCCGCAACCAGGGGAAATTGTCACGCGCATCGCCGGCCAAGATGTGGACAGCCACACGCCGCTGCACGGGCTGTTTGCTGGTGCAGTTGGGCGGCCGATTCCGCTGGTAGTGCAAGCCACCGATGGCCGAGAGCGGGTGCTCGAGTTGCGCTGTCTCTCATACGCCAGAGCCCGCGCTCTCGAGCATGAGGCCCACGAGGCCGTCTGCAGTGACCTTACCGACAAACCGCAGCATCCGCGCCTCGCCTATCTGCCATGGCAGCGAATGGAGGCGGACGATATCCAACAATTGGAGTTGGCGCTCTATCGGGCGTCGCTGGATTGCGCCGGGCTCATCCTCGATGTGCGCGACAACGCCGGCGGCAATGCGGCCGACCAGGTGCTGGCGATGTTCAGCCAGCCCAAGCACGAGTTGACCATCCCGCGTGGGGGGCCGAGCGGCTACCCGATCGAGCGCCGCGCCCACCCGGTATGGGACCAGCCGCTGGTGGTTTTATGCAATGAAAACACCTGTTCGAACGCCGAGGTTTTCTGCCACGCCATCCAACACAGTGGGCGCGCCCCGCTCGTCGGCAATGCCACCGCGGCATGCGTGATATCTGCGCTGGAGGTAACCATCCCGGACATCGGTCGCCTGCAAGTGCCTTTCCGCGGATGGTTCGATGCGACTAGCGGCACCGACCTCGATGGGCTGGGCGTGGTCCCGGAACATGCAGTGGCACAGGGTCCGGCCGACGAGGTCGCCGGGCGTGACCCGCAATTGCAGCGGGCCCTGGAGCTGCTCCGAAAGCGACTGGCCGGGGCTGCGGGGGAGGAATTGGGGATGGGGGATTGTGGCGGCGGTCTGTGACCGCCTATGCGCGTGCTAAAGCACTCTGCATTGGCTACGGCGCTCACAGAGCGCCCCTACAATCCGCTGCGGCCACGGCACAAAAAAGCCGGGAGGCCTTGGCGGGCGTCCCGGCGGAGAAGCGCTCGGAGGCGGCCATTATTTCTTCTTTGGCACCTTGATGACCGGCTTGATGTCGGTACCCCAGATAGTGCCTTCACCGCTATCCAGGAGGGTTTTGCTGCCATTGATGACGACCTTCTTGTTGTCCTCGCGGATGGTCAACATTTTGACGCTTTGATCGAGATAGACCAGGGCGGCCTTGTCCAAGGGGCCGGCATCAAATTCACCCTTGGGGCTGGCATTGAGCAAGGGAGTGACTGCAATGATGCGATTTGGATCGTCATTACCGATGGCCACGGTGCCGTTCATGATATAGCCGAAGCCGACTTCACCGGCTTTGAGCGCCTCGCTGCCTTTGACGTTATTGTCCGGCCGCTTGGTCGCATAGGGGGTTTTGGAATAGAACGGGTCTTCGGATTTCGTCACCCCGGCAGCGATGAGCTGGCGGAAATAGTCATTGGCCGTATCGCCGAGGAGATTGAGGGTGGAGCCGGTGTTTTCGCTCACGGCTTTGGCCGTTTCCTTGTCCGGAAAACTGCCATACTCGTTATTGAAATCGGTGAGTGCCAGAATCATGCTCTTGCCATTGTTCATGGCAACCACTTGATCCCCTTTTTTTCTCATGCGGATGAGCTGCGGGGCGGAGAGTCCCGCCAAGGTGACGATGATGACGATCACGACGAGAAGTTCCACTAAGGTGAACCCGCCGCGTTGCTGTTGTGTATTTGACTTCATATTGTTGTTTTTAGGTATTGATGGAATGGGACGAACGCCCCGGTTTTTTATGCAGTCTGCCGGCCGGGAATATCCCATGCCAAGGGGAGCGCTACGTCGAAATTAGCGTCAGCGCCGCCGGTGGCAAGGCGTAAGTGTACGGATTGGGCAAAATCGTCGGCCCGGCGATCGCCGTGGTTGCCAAAACCCGCTGCGATGGCCATGCTGGGGGCGTGAAAATTCGCAAGGCCATCATCACCGCCGCCGGCAAGAACCAGCGTGCGCTCCCCCTGCAGATGCTGGTGGACCGCGACGGGGTGCCCAAATCTGCGCTAACCATTCTGGCCGAGGAGATCACCGACGCGGGCATTGAGCAAATTGCGGTGATCATCAGCCCGGGCACGGAAAAGTCTTACACCGCTAGCGCCGGGCCGCATGCCCAGCGGATGCGCTTCATCGTGCAACCCGAGCCGCTAGGTCTCGGCCACGCGATCCATTGTGCGGCGGATTTCACCGGCGATGAGGCGTTTTTGCTGATGATGGGTGACCACCTGCACCTCAGCCAAACCGGCGAATCTTGCGCCCGGCAACTGCTCGAAACCGCCCGCAGCGAAAACTGTGCTGTGTCGGCCGTGCAAGCGACCCATGAACGAATGTTGCCACACTACGGCTGCATCGGTGGCCGCCGCATGCCAGGGCGCGAGCGGCTGTACGAGGTGGAAGCGGTCATTGAGAAACCCACTCCCACCGAGGCTGAGCAAAAACTGGTGGTGCCGGGGCTACGCGCGGGCCGCTACCTGTGTTTTTTCGGGCTGCATGTGCTCACTCCCGCCATCATGGACATCCTCGCCCGCCAGCTGGCCGCCCGGCCCGCCGCCACCAACGTCGATTTGTCGCGGGCCTTGGACGAGTTGGTCCGCAGCGAACGCTACCTCGCCCACGAACTCGAAGGTTCGCGCCACGATATCGGCCAGCGCTACGGCCTGCTTAACGCCCAGCTCGCCCTCGCACTCAGTGGCAAGGACCGCGATGAGGTGCTCACCCAGATGATCGAATTGCTCGCCCAATCCCAAGCCTGAGGCCACCCGCCCATGTCACGTCTGATTCCGCTCATTACCTCGTCGGATGCCGCCGTCCGCGACCAATCGCTGGATGGCATCTGCGCCCAACTCAGTGCCGCCGATTTGCTCGCGGAAGCCGCCGCCTTGGACGCCTTTCGCCGCGCCAGCGACAACCTCTACGCCCGGGTTCGCGCCTTGCTTTTTCTCCACGCCATCCACCGCTTCCATCTGCCGGCCAGGCTCGCCGCGCAAACCTCCTCCTCCTCCTCCGCCGCCGCCGCGATCCCGTTCGGCGGTTACGAAAACCTGCTGCAACGCCGCTTCGAGGAGGCGATCGACGTCTTTCTAACATCCCAGCAGGCTGCCGGACCATCCGACGCCATTTCCAGCGCCCTGGCCGCCACCTATCACCGGCTGGCGTTCCAGACGCTCGCCGACCAGGTGCGGCGCAGTGTGCGCAGCGTGCGGGGCAACCAATGGATGTTCCGGATGGGCCACCCGGCGGATCATCCGCTGCGGATCCGGCCTGAGTTGTTAGTGAGGGATCCTGCGAGCGGGACCTACCCGATTTTACGGGAGCACACACCGGTGCGCATGGACCTGACGCATTGCGGGTGGAGTGATATCTTTTTCCTGGGAATGGATTTTCCCGAGGGTGCCAAGGCTCTCAATGTGTCGATTGATTTGGCGCTGCACGGCGGAGGAGCCGCGCCGCGGCCGCCGGTGGAGGCGAGTTTGCGGGTCATCGACGAGCCGGTGCTGCGGCTCACCAGCGTGGATTTGGGCTGCACGGCGGATATTTCCATTCTCAACGAGGTATTTGATTTTGCCAAGGACTACCTGGGATTGCTCAAGGCGGCGGTCATTGCCAGTGGGCTGGTGCCACCGGGCATTGAGGGGTCCGGGCAGAGTTTGGCGGATTGTCTGGCGGCGGTGGTGGGACCCGGCCGCGGCATCGAAATTGTTAGCAACGTCAACAACATCCCCAAGGGCTCGCGCCTCGCGGTGTCCACCAATCTGCTCGCCGCCCTTATCGCCACCTGCATGCGCGCCACCAACCAGGCCCGCTCGCTCAGCAGCGGCCTAGCGGAAAACGAGCGCCGCATCGTGCTGGCGCGGGCATTGTTAGGTGAATGGCTGGGCGGTTCTGGCGGCGGCTGGCAGGATTCTGGCGGCGTGTGGCCAGGCATCAAGCTCATCGAAGGGGCGCTGGCACTCGAGGGCGACCCGGAATGCGGGATCAGTCGCGGCCGCCTGATGCCCAACCATAAGTTATTAGATCAAACCGAGGTGCCGGCCAGCGCCCGCAAACGTTTGCAGGATTCGCTGGTACTCGTCCACGGTGGCATGGCGCAAAACGTCGGGCCGATATTGGAAATGGTCACTGAAAAGTACCTGTTGCGCAGTGAGCCGGAATGGCAGGCGCGCCAGCAAACGTACGAGATTCTCCAGCGCATCCTCGCGGCGCTCAAAAGCGGTGATGTGCAGGCATTGGGGGCGGCCACGACCGAGAATTTCCAACGGCCGATTCAAACGATCATTCCGTGGGCCAGCAACCTCTACACCGAAACCTTGATCGCCAAAGTCCGGGCCGAATTCGGCGCCGACTTCTGGGGCTTCTGGATGCTCGGCGGCATGGCCGGCGGCGGTATGGGGTTCATCTTCGCCCCGCAACGCATGCTCGAGGGACGTCAGCGCTTGTTGGAAATCATGACCGAAACCAAGCGCACGCTCGAAAGCGCCCTGCCGTTTGCCATGGCTCCTGTCGTGTACGATTTTGCCATCAACGAACGCGGCACCTGGTCGGACCTGCTGGTGGGGGCCGAGGCACTGATGCCAGCGGGCTATTACAGTCTGCGTATTCCCCCTTTGCTGCGGCTGCCGCGCAATCAGTTAGCACCCCACCACCTAACTGAACTCAACCACTTTGCCGTTGCCTGCCGCAGCCATCCGCAGCTCAGCGGGTCGGTCGAGGCGCTGTTTGATTCGATTCTGCCCGGCACTGCTGGGGAAAGCGCCAGCGAAGAATCCCTCAGCCTGCTCCTCGAGGAATTCGGCTTCGACCGCGAAACCCACGAACAAATCCGCAGCGACTTGAAAACCGGCCGCCTCGGCCTCGCCCAAAACCGCCTGCCTGCCAACGCAGTCATCGAGGACGTGTCGGAAGGCGACCTGTTCGATGCCACTCAACCCGCCACCCTGCCTGCCAGCCTGCGCCAACTCGGCCTCGACGCGCTGAGCGCCGGCGAAGTAGCCGTCGTCACTCTGGCTGCCGGCGCCGGTTCGCGCTGGACCCAGGGCGCCGGCGTGGTCAAGGCCTTGCATCCATTTTGCAAATTGGCCGGCCGTCATCGCTCGTTTATCGAAACCCATCTGGCCAAGAGTCGCCAGATCAACCGTCTGGTGGGCACGCCGTTGCCGCACGTGTTCACCACCAGTTATTTTTCGCATGCCGCCACCGAGCAATTTCTGGCCGATCATGCCAACTATGGCTATCAAGGGCCGCTGCATCTATCGGCCGGCAAATCCATCGGCCTGCGCCTCATCCCCACCGTGCGCGACCTGCGCTTCGCCTGGGAGGAAATGCCACAACAAATGCTCGACGTCCAACAGCAGAAAGTGCGCGACAGCCTGCGCGGCGCGCTGCTGCACTGGGCCAAAACCAACGGCGAGGCCAGTGACTACACCGCCAATCTAGCCGCCCAGTGCCTCCATCCCGTCGGCCATTGGTACGAAATTCCCAACCTCCTGCGCAATGGCACTTTGCTGAAATTGTTGGATGAGCGCCCGCAACTCCAACACCTCGTCATGCATAACATCGACACCGTCGGCATGACGGTGAATCCGGAATTGTTAGGCCAGCACATCGCCAGCGGTGCCGGGCTCACCACTGAAGTGATTACCCGCCGCCTCGAGGACCGGGGGGGTGGCTTGGCCCGCGTTGATGGCCGCCTGCGCCTCGTCGAGGGTCTGGCGATGCCCCGCGAGCAGGACGAGTTCAATCTTTCTTACTATAACACCAACACCTGCTGGATCCACATCGACCAATTGCTAGCCACGTTCAAACTAGACCGCGCCGATCTAACCAACATGGAAAAGGTCAACCAAGCGGTGCGTGCGGTGGCGGCGCGGATGCCCACGTATATCACCCTCAAGGACGTCAAGAAGCGTTGGGGCCGCGGCCAAGAGGATATCTTTCCGGTCTGCCAGTTCGAAAAACTCTGGGTCGATATGAGCAGCCACCCCGGATTGCTCTCCCGTTACATTGCCGTGCCGCGTGCCCGCGGCCAGCAACTCAAGGACCAGGCGCAGCTCGACGGTTGGCTGCGTGACGGCTCCGCCAGTTATCTGGAATCCCTCTGCGAGTGGGCATGACCGCCAATCCGCGACGTCGTTGCTTCATAACCCTAAAAAAAATGCCAAGGGTTGCGGCGACGTTTTTTAACCACAGCCGAGCGCAGCCAAATGACTCGGGCGGAGCAAGAGCCCCCAAGTCCCCCGCCCTCCAGCCCGGTCTCGAAACCGGACTTGCCCTGCGCCGTTGCAAGGATAAGCTCGCTGGCGTGAACGATGATTTTCCAGTTTCGCCACCTCGGGCGTGGGCGGAGATTGATTTAGCAGCACTGCGCTCAAACCTGGCCGTGGCCCGCCAAGCATGCGGGCTGAACCTGATGGCTGTAGTCAAGGCCGGTGCCTACGGCCACGGACTCGAGGAAATCGCCCGCTGCCTAGCAAGCGAAAACCTCGCGTTTTTCGGTGTCGCCAATGTGCGCGAAGCCCGCCAAATTCGTCATGCTGGGGTGGCCACCCGGATTTATTTGCTCGGGCCGACGTGGTCGGAGGAGCGCGCGGAAATTGTTGCGCGGGACTGGACGCCGTGCATTTCCTCGCTGACGGAGGCGCGGGAATTCGACGGCCTGGCGGCGGCGCGCGGGCTGCGCTTCAAGGTGCATTTGACGGTGGATACCGGGATGGGCCGCGGGGGGTTTGTGTGCGACGACTTGCCGGCGACCTTGGCGGCATTGGAACAATTAGAGTGGCTGGACATTGAAGGCATCGGCTCGCATCTGCCGGCCGCCGACGAGGACGAGCCATTCACCCGGCTGCAAATGGCGCGCTTTGACGCCATCATCAACGACCTCGGCGGTGCCGCACGCTTCCGCTGGCGACATCTTTCTAACAGCGCCGGAATCCTCGGCTACCCCACCGGCTTGTGCAACCTCGCGCGGCCAGGCCTGATGCTGTACGGCATTTCCCCGCTGCCCGGCTTCCAAGCCGCGCTGCGCAACGTCATGACGCTCAAGAGCCGCATCACCTTGCTGCGCACCTTGCCGGCTGGCCACGGTGTGTCCTATGGCCGCTCCTTTGTGACGAGCCGCCCGACCCGCGTCGCCACCATAGGCATCGGCTATGGCGACGGCTATCCGCGGCAGGCGTCAGGCCGAGGGGCCGAGGTGTGGATTAGCGGCCGGAATTTTCCCATTCTCGGGCGGGTGACCATGGACCAGGTGATGGTGGATGTGAGCGCTTGCGCGACAATTAGCGAGGGCGATGAAGTGGAACTCTTCGGCCCGCACCTGCCCGTCGCCGAACTCGCCCGCCAAGCCCACACCGTCGTCTGGGAGATTCTCTCCGGCATCACACCGCGGGTCATGCGCTGCTACCGCGGCTGATTATCCTATCCAGGCTTATGGGCGCGCGCCCCGCACTCCTAGCGGCTCAGCGGTCGATAAGCCCAAATTTGAGATCCGCTTCCGAGACGGTATCGCCATTGACCAAGCAGCGACAGCGGGTCTGACCAATGGAGCCGCGCATTTTAATGATTTCCCCCTCGATGATGAGGGTATCGCCGGGGAGCACTGGGCGGCGCCATTTGACGTTGTCCGCACTCATGAAATAGCCGATTTTACCGATATTTTCGGGTTTGCGCAGCATCAGCACCGATGAAACCTGGGCCATAGCTTCGAGTTGCAGCACCCCCGGCATGATCGGGTGGCCGGGGAAGTGGCCTACAAAATACGGCTCGTTGATGGTGACGTTTTTGACGCCGGTGCATTTGCTATCGCCATCGAAGCCGACGATGCGGTCGACCATCAGGAAGGGATAGCGGTGGGGGAGGATTTTGAGGACTTCGTTGATGTCCATGACACTTTCACCGCTGGGAATAGTGATGGGTGTGGGCACCATCGAGCGCATCCGCGCATACTCCGATTTGAGCTTGGCCGCCATCTTAGTGTTGGGGCCGTGGCCCGGTTTGATGGCAATGACGTGGCCCATAATGCGGATGCCCGAGAGCATCAGATCGCCGATGAGATCCAGCGCTTTGTGCCGTGCAAACTCATTGGTGAAGCGCAGCGCTTCCTTGGACATGACCTCGTTGCCACGAATGACGATCGCGCTCTCCAGCGAACCGCCCTTGATCAAACCTTTATCTAACAACGGTTTGACATCCTCGTAGTACACAAATGTGCGTGCGGCGCAGATGTCCTTTTCGTAGGTCGCGGGGGTAACCTCGGTGGAAAAATACTGGGTGAAGCGTCCCTCTGGGCCGACGTTGGTGACGGACACCCGGAACGTCTTGCTGGGGACGATGGTGATGAGGGTACCATCGCCAGTTTCCAGATGCATTGGCTCGCGGACCTCCCATACCTTGCGCGGCGCGCTTTGGGCGGTGATGCCCGCCTGTTTAATGAGCTCTACAAACGGCAGCGACGAGCCATCGCCGATGGGCGGCTCGTTGGCATTCATTTCGATGAGGGCGTTGTCGACGCCCATGCCGGTGAGGGCCGAGATGACGTGTTCGACGGTGTGGACCTTGACTGAGCCTTCCGCCAAGGTGGTGGCCCGCTCGACGGTCTGGACCTTGTCCACATCTGCGTTGATAAACGGTTGGTCCGGCAGATCCACGCGCCGAAACTTCAAGCCGTGACCCTCCGGTGCCGGGCTCAGGGTGAGCACAACCCGCTCTCCGGTGTGGAGGGAGGTGCCTTCGAGGGTGGCCGAGCCAGTGAGGGTGTGCTGAACTTCGTTAGTCATGTGGGCGCAGTATTCCGGCCTTCCGCGCAAGATTCAAGCCGCAATCGGCGGAAATGCCGCTTGGGGCAGCCAATGGCAGTCCCCGCGTTTGCAATGCCCGAATCCAAGCACCTCTGGCACCTCTGGCTACTTCGGCACTTCTGGACTCAACCATCGTCCTGCGCCCAAGCCGCTGCGCCGCTGTCCTTTGCTATCGAGTGGCACCCCCAGCCGTCAGCGCAGCGGGCTTGCTTGCCACCTGCTGGACGCCGCGACGTGCGGCCCGCAGCCAATCTGGCGAAATCAAAATATTGCCCATCACCTGGCGCCGACGGCAACCAAGAGTGGCTTCCTCCAAAAAAAACCGCAGCCGGGTCAACTTCGTTAGGACATTCTGATGTCCGTACGGACACCAGGCTGTTCAAGTGGTTCAAGTGGTTCAAGTGGTTCAAGTGGTTCAAGTGGTCCAAGTGGTCCAAGTGGTACAAGTGGTCCAAGTGGTCCAAGTAGAGCTAGCAGAGGCAAACGCAGAGTGGCTGGCGGTCACTCAGGAGGCGGCCCCCTCACCCACGCCGCAGCAGGCTGGTTCCGGTCATGGCCTTGGGCTTGGCTACGCCAAGCATATCCAGCAACGTTGGGGCAACGTCGGCAAGGATGCCGTCATTGACCAAGTAGTCCCCGGCATCGGCGGCGACATAGACGGCGTGGACGAGATTGGTGGTGTGGGCGGTGTTGGGCGAGCCGTCGGGATTGCGCATGTACTCGCAGTTGCCGTGGTCGGCGGTGATGAGCAATTTGCCGCCGAGGCGCAGGGTTTCCTCGACGACGGCCTTGACGTCGGCATCGATAGTTTCCACGGCCTTGATGGCGGCACTCACCACGCCGGTGTGGCCGACCATGTCGGGGTTGGCGAAGTTGAGGATGACCAGATCGTAGTCCTTGAGTTTGGCGACCACAGTGGAAGTGACCTCCTGGGCGCTCATTTCCGGTTTAAAATCGTAGGTCGGCACATCCTTAGGCGAGGGAATGATGACGCGGTCCTCACCCATGTTAGGTTCTTCGATGCCGCCATTGAAGAAATAGGTGACGTGAGGGTATTTCTCGGTTTCAGCGATGCGCATCTGGGTGAGGCCGGCGGCGGCGACGGTTTCGCCAAGGCCCATGCTGAGGGTTTGGGGGGCGAAGATCACCTGGCACTGATAGGTCTTGTCGTACTCGGTGAGGGTGACGTAATGGACTTGGGGCCAGACGCCACGCTCAAAGCCAGCAAAGTCCGCCCGCAGGAACGCGTCGGACAATTCACGGGCGCGGTCGGAGCGGAAATTGAAACACAGCACCACATCGCCATCGCGCACCCGTTGCTTGTTAGCTTCGGCAAACACCATCGGCGGCATGAACTCGTCGGTCTTGTTGTCTAGCCGATAACAATCTGCCACCGCCTCGCTGGCCAGCACGTCGCGCTTTTCGCCCTGGCCCAGCACGATGGCGTCCCAAGCGAGCTTGACGCGGTCCCAGCGCTTGTCGCGGTCCATCGCGTAATAGCGGCCGATGACCGTGGCGATGCACGCGCCGCACTTGGCGGCCTCGTCCTCGACCTTGGCCAGATAGGCCTCGCCGCCGGTGGGCGAGGTGTCGCGTCCGTCAGTGAGGGCGTGGATGAAGATGTCGCGTACGCCGGCCTGGTTGGCGAGCTTGACCATGGCGATGAGCTGGTCCTGATGACTGTGGACGCCACCGTCGGACACCAGGCCGATGAGATGCAAGCGGCTGGTAGAGGCCAATTCGAGGGCCTTGGTAAAAACCGGGTTGGTGGCCAGCGAGCCATCCTCGATGGCCTTGTTGATGCGCGTGAGATCCTGATAGACAATGCGTCCGGCACCGAGGTTGAGGTGACCCACTTCCGAGTTGCCCATTTGGCCGGCAGGCAGTCCGACGTCCAGGCCGGAGGCACTGAGCAAGCCTTTCGGGAATTTTTCCAACATCACGTCATGATACGGGGTGTGGGCCAACAGCACGGCATTGCCATCTTTGTTAGCCGTGGATTTCCCTCCGGGGTTCACACCCCAGCCGTCGCGAATGATGAGTACCACTGGTTGCTTTGCCATAACGAAGAGCCGTGTAGCCCCCGGCGCGACGCCCGGCAAGCGTAGAAACCTCCAAAAGTAACAAAATCCGCATTTTTTTCTCCCACTTGGAGTCATTGAAAAGCTAAATTTGTTGGTGTCAGGGCAAGATTTCTAGACGTGTGACTTCAAGTCTAGGGTCTTGGGGCTGAGGCGCAGCCTCGCTTGTGGCAAACTGCCTGCGGCTGCTAGTTGACAATTGCGGTGAGTGCGTCCATATCCGCTGCATGTCGTCTGCACTGCCGCCGAAACCCCGCATCATCGGACCGAAAGTCCGAATTTGCATCGTCGCGTCCAAATACAACGAGCAGTATACCGACGCGATGGTGGAGAATGCCATTCAAGAGATCAACGAGCTGGTGCCCCAGGCGCGCATCGACTTGATCCGCGTGCCTGGAGCTTTCGAAATTCCAGTGGCCGTGGCCTCAGTGATGGAGCGCGACACGCCCGCCTGCATCATCGCGCTGGGCCTGATCATCCGCGGGACGACGCTCCACGGCGATTTAGTGGTGCGCGCGGTGACCGACGCGCTGATGCAAATCGCCTTGGATTGGAAACGGCCGGTCATTCACGAGGTGCTCATCGTGGATGATGACAAACAAGCCTACGCCCGCTGCATTGGCGCCAACCTTAACCGGGGCAAGGAGGCCGCCCGGGCCGCCGCCACCATGATCGACATTTTCCAGGAACTGGATCGCTCGATGCCACGCAACTCCACACGCTCTAATTCACGGAATGGCTAGTCGACGCCAAATCCGCGAGGCGGTGGTGCAGTTTCTTTACTGTGCCGAGTTAGAAGACAGCACGGATCCCACCGCGTTGCGTGCACCATTCTGGGAATTGGTGACGGAAGCCGAGCGCCGTAGCCTGCACTTGGCGAGCTTCCGCACGATCCACCATTTGACCCACGGGCGCGACAGCCGCCTGGCGGAATTTCACGGGCGCCTCCCGGCGGCAGCGGCGCACCTCAGTGCCTGGCCACCAGCCGAGGGACTGGGCCGCGAACTGGCGCGGGTGGCCGAGCTGGAAGAGGCCTGGAGCAAGGCCTACACGGTGCTGGAACGCTTGCCGCGCGATGCTGACGATACGGCGGTGGCGGACGCTTTCAGTGCGGCGCTAGACGTATTGTTCGGGCTGGACCGGGAGTTGGCGGCGAGCCGCCAGCGGTTTCTCGAGGGCATTGAGGATTTTCCTGCTCTCGGCGGCCAGCTGGAGGCAGTGGCGGCCAGCGTGCGCCGCCTGCAACGCGTCTCAGAGCGGCTGCGCATGGTCGAGGACCCCGCCAACTTCCCCGAACAAGCCGATCTGGCTAAACTCCGTGAATCCGCCGCCTCCCTCCACGCTCTTCGCCAACAAACCGATGCGCTGGTCGACTCGCTGCTAGGTCACAAACCGGCCATCGACGCCATCCTCGCCGTGGTGGTGGACAATTTCGCGCCCGAACGCATCGACCCGGTAGACCGCGCGATCCTGCGGCTGGGCACCTACGAGTTGCTGCACACGCCCACCCCCCCCAAAGTGGTGATCAACGAGGCCATCGAGCTGGCCCGGCTGTTCGGCACCACCGACTCGCACCGCTTCGTCAACGGCGTGCTCGACCGCATCGCCAAGCAGGCGGGTGCACCCGCGCCAGCGGCCGCAGCGCCTCCCCCGCAGCCTGACGCCTCCGCCGCCGGTTGAGGCGGCGGTCGCGCAGCCAAGCTGCCCGACCCCGCCGGGCTAGGCGACACGAGCCACAAAATTTCTTGGCAAGCGGCGCCGTCTGGATAGTCTCCGCGGCCAGTGCTAGCCCCCGCGAAGCCCACGGTCATCCAACCCGCCAATCATTTCTCCATGAAACAGCCCCTGCTGCCGACCGTGGCCATCGCCGAGGAGCGCCAACCGTGATCGTGAACTGCTCCCTAGCCAACCGGCCGCACCGGCAAATCTCCGCACTGGGACGCCACGCCGCAGGCCACAGGCCAGCGCCACCGCTCCCCGGCGCGCTCGTATCTGCCACCCGCCCATGAGTTCGTCGCCCTTAATCAAGAGCCTGCGGGCGGTAGCAGTGTTTGAGGCGGTCAAGGGCCTCTTGGTGCTGGCTGCTGGCTGCGGGTCGCTCGGACTTCTGCATAAAGATGCCCACAGCATCGCCCTGAAATTTGTTGCAAGCATCCACCTCGATCCGGCGGCAAAATATCCGAAACTATTCATTGATGTGTCGGACCATGTTACGGACGGCAAGCTGTGGTTTTTCGCGGGTTTGGCTCTGGTGTACGCGATATTCCGATTTATTGAGGGTTATGGCTTGTGGAAGGAACGAGCGTGGGCAGAATGGCTGGCGTTGATCAGCGGCAGTATTTATCTACCCGTTGAGATTTACGAACTCTGCGTGGACTTCTCTTGGGGCATGATTCTTGCACTGCTCGCCAATATCGGAGTAGTCGGCCTTGTCGCCTACGCACTGTTCCGCAAGCGCTACCCACTAAACAACGGCTTCCCACCCTGAGCGACCCGCCGCCGCCGGGTTTAGCTGCTATGCGCGGGTGGGGATACGACTGCATGAGACCACTCATTCAATCCCAGCAGTCACGAACTCGTCCCACCCCTTCTTAAATCCGTGTAATCCGTGAAATCCTCTCCATCCGTGGTCATCTTCGTCCCGCCGTTGCCATTCAAGACCAAAACCGGAGGCAAATCGTAGCAAAGCCCGCGATTCGCTGCGCATCCTCTCGCAAAACCCGCGCCAATTCTGACACTTTTCGCCAGTACACGCACGCATAGCTTGACAGCAGGGCGGCTCTCAGGCGGTATCTCTTGCCCATGGCCAAGCTATCTATCCGCAACCTCGACGTGTCCGCTAAAGAAGTGCTCATGCGCGTCGACTTCAATGTCCCGCTCAAAGACGGCAGCATCACCGACGACACCCGCATCCAAGCCGCCATCCCCTCGATCCGCCACCTGCTCGCCGGCGGCGCAAAATTGGTCCTCTGCTCGCATTTGGGCCGTCCCAAAGGCGGGCCCGATGCCAAGTTCTCGCTCGCCCCCACCGCCACCCACCTCGCTAGCCTCCTCGGCCAACCCGTCAAGCTCGCGCCGGATTGCATCGGCGAGCCAACTGCCGCCCTGCGTGCCGCGCTGCAACCCGGCGAGGTGCTCATCCTCGAAAACACCCGCTTTTACCCCGCAGAGGAAGCCAACGACGCCGAATTTGCGCGGCAACTGGCCGCCAGCGCCGAGATTTTTGTCAACGACGCCTTTGGCACGGCGCACCGCGGGCATGCTTCCACAGAGGGCGTCACCCATTTCGTAGCCCAAAGCGCCATGGGGTTTTTGATGGAGCGCGAACTCAAGTACCTCCAGCAAGAACTCGCCAACCCCGCCCGCCCATTCGTCGTCATCATGGGCGGCTCCAAGGTGTCTGACAAAATCCAGGTCATCATGAGCCTGATGGAAAAGGCCGATATCATCCTCATCGGTGGTGCCATGGCCTTCACCTTCCGCACCGCCCAAGGCTTCGACGTCGGCGACAGCAAGGTCGAAGTTGACAAGCTTGAGCTCGCCCTGGAAATCCTCGCCAAGGCCAAGTCCATGGGCAAAACATTCCTGCTACCCGCCAATACTCGCATAACCGACAAGTTCGAGGACGGCGCCCAAACCCGTTGCATCACGCCCTACGAGGAGGGCGGCAGCATCAGCCCTGGCTGGATGGGCATCGACATCGGCGACCGCGCCATCACGGAATTCCGCGAGATCATCCTCACCGCAAAAACCATCATCTGGAACGGCCCCGTCGGTGTCTTTGAAATCGAAAACTTCGCCAAGGGCACCCGTGCGGTGGCCGAAGCCATGGCGGAAGCCACGGGCCGCGGTGCCACCACCATCATCGGCGGCGGCGACTCAGTAACCGCCGTGAACCAATTTGGCCTCGACACACAAATGACCTTCATCTCCACTGGCGGCGGGGCATCCCTCGAACTGCTCGAAGGCAAAGTGCTGCCCGGCGTTGCCGCCCTCAGCGAGGCCTGAGATGCCTCCCGATCTCCTACCTAACACTAATATCCGACCTATGAACCGCAAACCGATCTTCGCCGCCAACTGGAAAATGAACATGGGAGCCTCCGCGACCGAGGACTTCCTCAAGAGTTTCCTATCCAAACTACTGGGCCAGTCATTCCCCGCCGAGATTGTCATTGCCCCTCCCTTTGTCTCGCTCGCCAAACTCACCGAAGTCCTCCACTCCTCGGGTGCTAGTAATGAGGCGCAGTCGATCCAAATCGCCGCCCAAAATTGCTCCGAGCACGACGCGGGTGCCTACACCGGCGAAGTGAGTGTGCTGATGTTGCGCGAGTTCCTCGTCCATTATGTCATCCTCGGCCACAGCGAACGCCGCGCGATCTACGGCGAAACCGATGCCGTCATCAACGCCAAGATTCATAAGGCCCGCGAGGCGAACCTCAAACCGATTTTCTGCATCGGCGAAACCCTCGCCCAACGCGAGGCGGGTCACCTCGAAACCGTTCTGCGTACCCAGATCACCGAAGGCCTCAACAACGTCTCGGACAAAGACATGGCGGAAATCGTCGTCGCTTACGAACCGGTGTGGGCCATCGGCACCGGCGTGACCGCCTCCTCGCAACAAGCCCAGGACGCTCACGCGTTGGTCCGCTCCGTCATCGCCGAACTCTACGGCCAAGACACCGCCGCCAAAATCCGCATCCAATACGGCGGCAGCGTCAAACCCGCCAACGCCGCCGAACTGATGGCCTGCCCGGACATCGACGGCGCACTCATCGGTGGGGCCGCGTTGGAGCCGCAAAGTTTCCTTGAAATCATCCGTAACGGCTGTAGTAACCAGCCCTCCTGATCCAGCCCGCGCCGATGACTCGCTTGCTCCGCCTCTTTGTTAGCACCCTGTTGCTTGTCACCTCGAGCCGCGCGGAGCACGTCATCGTCACCGGCGGTCCCGCCCTGCGGCAGTGGGAAAACTATCGCATTGCCGACGAGCGCCACGACCATTGGTGGGCCAACTTTATTCGCGCCTCAACCCTGCGCATCGAGCAACTCCACCGCGTGTACGGCACCGATGCGCGCATCGTATGGCTGGTCTATCAACCCAGCTATCACTCCCGCGGCCTCGAGGACAAAACCCCCTACACCACTTGGATCACCGACTTGGCGAAAAAGCACCAGGCCACTCTCATCTGGCTGACCAGTGGCGAGAGCCTCATTAAAGCCATCAACTCGCGCCCGGCCAACTCCATCAGCACATTCGACTTCTTTGGCCACTCTAACCGCTATGCCTTCATGCTCGACTACAGCAATGATGTCATGGCGGTGTCTAGCGCCTGGTTGCATGAGCGCGACCTGCCGCGCCTGCGCTCCGGCGTGTTCGCCCGCAATGCCTTGTGCAAAAGCTGGGGCTGCCACACCGCCGAAAGCATGAGTGCTGCCTGGAAACGCGCCCTCGGCATCCCCCTCGAAGGCGCTGTGGGTGCCACCAACTACACCATCGTGGGCCAAGGCCAACTCCCCTCAGTCTCGGGCACCTGGGCACGATAAGAAAGACCCAAAGAAGATACAAGACTTGAAGACACAAGACACAAGACAAGAGTAGGGAGCGCAGGCTTCAGCCTGCGTGTGTCTCTGCCTCTTCGTTGTCCCCTCTGGTGTCTTGCGTCTCCCCCCCAATCACCTATAACTCCCTCCTAGCCATGAATTTACCCGAACTTCAAGCCCTCTACCATCTTCCGTTCTTCGAGTTGCTCACCCGGGCCCACGCGGTGCACCAAGCGAATTTCCCCGATGGCAAAATCCAGCTCTGCACGCTGCTGTCGATTAAAACTGGCGGTTGCTCGGAGGACTGCGCCTATTGTTCCCAGTCGGCCCGCTATAAAACCGAGCTGGAAAGCCACGTGCTACTGGAACGCGAGGAGGTGATGCTGCATGCCCGCGCCGCCAAAGACTCCGGCTCCACCCGCTTCTGCATGGGCGCTGCCTGGCGTGGCGTGCGCGGCGGCACCGAACGCTTCGAGCAAGTCCTCGACATCGTC
>WBXD01000030.1 GCA_008932935.1 Verrucomicrobiota bacterium | reverse complement strand
GCCGACGCCACCCTTGGCGAAATCAGCGATGCCCTGCGCGAAGTGTTTGGCGTCTACCAGCCAGGTCGCTAACCCACGAGCGGGGGCCCGTCGCCCGCGCTCTAGTTCTTGTGCAGATCGCCGTTGAGGCCGTCCCATTTCACTGAGCGTGGAATGGCCTCGACGGCGCCGGTCTGGCTGTTGCGGCGATACAGCAAACCGCCAGCGCCATTGAGTTCGCGGGCTTTGACGACTTCGCCATCGGGTAGTCGCACCAACGTGCCGGCCGTGATGTAAAGGCCCGCTTCGACCACGCATTCATCGCCGAGACTGATACCAATGCCGGCCTCAGCGCCGAGCAATTGGTGGCGACAGGCACCGGGATGGTGGCGGCATCGGCGTTTGCCGATAGCCCGCCGGCGCATTGGAAGAAGCAGGTGCTTTCGCCGATGCGGCTGGCCAGTTACCACGTGGAAGGTGAGGGCGGAGCCCTGACGGATATTTCTTTCTCGATCCTGCGCCGGGCAATTGGCGGCACGCTCGCCAACGTCAACCGCTGGCGCGACCAACTCGGCCAGCCTCCGCTGGACGAGGCCGCCCTCACAACTCAGACCCAAGTGATCAAGTCGTCCTTCGGCGACGCTCTCGCCGTGGATATCGAGGGCCTCGCCCCCGGGGGCGACCCCCTCAAGGACGGCCGTCTCATTGGTGCGATTGCCGAGGAGGGCGACAATGCCTGGTTTTTCAAAATGCGCGGCAACGCCACCCTGACCGCCACGGAAAAAACCCATTTCTTCAAGTGGATTGCAACCGTCAAGCCTGCAGCACCGGGCGCCGCCGCCTCGGCTCCTGTTCCAGCCGCGGCAGCCGCGGCTACGCCCGCAAGTGAGGGCAGCCTCACGTGGACGGTGCCTGACGGTTGGGTTGTGGCGCCGGCAGCAGTTGCGCGCTACGCCACCTTTAGTGTGGTGGGTGTTGGCGGGGCCAAAGCGGAATTGGCGATCAGTCATTTTCCTGGCGACGTCGGCGGGGATTTGGCCAACGTCAACCGCTGGCGCCAGCAACTCGGCCTGGCTCCCGTCGAGGCCGCTGCGCTGCCACCGCTGGTGACCCAGCTCAGCGCCGACTCGGTGAATTTTGCGCTCATCGATGCCACCGGGGCTGACACACGACTGGTGGCCGCCTGGACGCGCCACGGCGCCGATACCTGGTTTTTCAAATTTAGCGGGCCGGCAGCATGGGTGGGGGAGCAAAAGGCCAAGTTCACGGCGTTCATCGAATCGGTCCGTTTCACCAAACCTGAATGAAGACGGCCCTCCGCAGTTTGTTAGTCACGTTGGCCTCCTTGCGCCTCACCGTAGTGTGTCTATCCACGGCCTTGGTGTTGGTGTTGGTCGGGACGCTGGCACAGGTGAACTTGAACCCCGTCGAAGTTCAGCGGCTATACTTTCAAAGCTGGTTCATTTGGTGGTCGGCACCATCCGGCGGCTTCAGCTTGCCGGTGTTTCCCGGCGGCCACTTCATTGGCGCGGTGTTGTTGCTCAATTTGATGGGGGCGCACATTTCCCGGTTTGTGTGGAGTTGGCGCAAGGCCGGCATCCAGCTCACCCACCTCGGCCTCATCATCATGCTCGCTGGCGGCTTGGCGACCGACTTATTTTCGGTGTCGAGCCACATGTACTTGCGGCAAGGGGAAACCAAGAACTACTCGGATGACGATGCCCGCACGGAACTCGCAGTGACCGAACTGACTCTTGGTGAGACCAACCCGGTTATCGCTATCCCAGGCGAAGTCCTCGCGGCTTGCGGCAGCACCAGTCATGTGACGCTACCATTCAAGGTCGTCGTCAAGGGGTTCTATCCCAATGCTGACTTGCAAATGCTTGGCCAGGAAAACGGCCCCAGCATCCCCGCCGCCAGCAACGGCGCCGGTGCCCAGGTCGGGCTCAAGCCGCTGCCGCCGGTCAGCGACATGAACAAGCGCAACCAGACGTGTGCCCTGGTGGAAATTATTCCTAACAAGGATGGCAAATCGCTGGGCACCTGGTTGGTATCGGTGGCCATCGATCAAGCGCAGGACTTCGAGGTGGACGGCCGCCGCTGGAGTCTGGAACTGCGCTTTGCCCGCTACTATAAAGATTACAGCCTCTCGCTCATCAGTTTCACTCACGAAATCTATCCGGGCACCGAGATTCCCAAAAACTTCTCCAGCAAGGTGACCCTCGCCGACGCCCAGCACCACGAAGCCCGCCAGGTGCAAATTTACATGAATCATCCGCTGCGATACCTCGGCGATACCTATTACCAATCCGGCTTTCAATCCGATAACAGCGGAACCATCCTCCAAGTCGTGCGCAATCCCAGTTACCAGGCACCCTACATCTCCTGCATCATCGTCTCGCTCGGGCTGCTGATGCAATTCACCTATCATCTCGTCGGCTTCGCCCGCCGCACCAATGCCGCCTCCGCGCCATGAACCGCTCGCTTCCCTATCTGATTCTCCTGGTCGCCGTCATCTGGCTCGGCTCGCTGTGGATCCCCAAAACAACCAAGGCCGATGATTTTGATGTCAGCGCCTTCAGCTGCCTGCCGGTGCTCACCGGCGGGCGGATCAAGCCGCTGGACACCGTAGCCCGCAATTCGCTGCTCATCATGAGCCGCAAACAAACGCTCAAACTTGCCAGCGGCGAGAGCATGAGCGCATCGCGGTGGCTGGCCGAGTTGTGGTTCAATCCGCGGGTGGCCGACACCTATCCGACGTTTTACGTTGCCAATCAGGAAGTGCTCGGCATGTTTGGCTGGCCACAGGCGGACAAACGCTATTGCACCTTCGCCGAACTCTTGCCCAAACTCCAAAAAATCGACGAAGAGGGTCGCGCCGCTGCCGACAAAAATGCCAAGGAGCGCAGTCCGTTTGAGGTGGCCATCTACGACCTGCGGAACTCACTGTTGCTCTATCAACAACTCGAGCTCAGCATCCATTGGCACGGCACCGAAAACTTTGGCAAGGAGATCGATACCTACGCCGCTACCCTGGCCGCGGCCACTGCCAAGCTCAACCAGAGCCAAACCCCGCCCGACAAGGATCAGACCGCGCTTCTGCGCAGCGCAGCTGCCCGCTACGAGCAGCAAGCCAACGCCACCAACGTCCTCGCCGTATCCCCTCCGGCCGGCGGCAAGGAGGGCGACTGGCGCAGCACTGGCGCGGCCTTGATGCACCTCGGCGCAGCGCAAGCCATCCCGGCCTCGTTGGCGGCCTTCGCGGACCTGAGTGACGCCTTCCGCGCCCAAGATGCCGCCACTTTTTCGCGGGTGGCCAAGGAGTACAGCGGTTGGTTCAGCATCGCCCATCCGGAATGGACCGGCAGAACCCATTTTGAGCAGCTCTTCAACCAAGTGGAGCCATTTTATCAAGGCATGGTACTTTACGTCGCGGCCTTCCTGCTGGCTTGCAGCTCATGGCTGGTGTGTCCGCGAAGCCTGCGCAAGACCGCCTTGCTGCTGCTCATGCTGGCGTTTGCGGTCCACTCGTTCGGCATGTTCTCCCGGATGTACCTGCAAAGCCGCCCGCCAGTCACCAATCTTTACTCGTCGGCCATTTTTGTCGGCTGGGGTGCCGCCATCATCGCCATGGTCCTCGAATCGCTCTTCCGCTACGGCATCGGCACCGCCTGCGCCAGCGTCGTGGGCTTCGTCACCTTGCTTATCGCCCATAACCTCGGCTCCAATGGCGACACCCTCGAAATGCAGCAGGCCGTGCTCGATAGCAACCTCTGGCTGGCTACCCACGTCGTGGTGATCACCCTCGGCTATTCCGCCATGCTCCTCGCCGGCGTGCTCGCCCTTACCTATGTCCTCGTCGGGCTGGTCACCACCAAACTCACCCGCGAGCTGGCACAGATGCTCGCCAGCATGGTTTACGGCGTCATGTGCTTTGCCACTCTCTTCAGCTTTGTCGGCACTGTGCTGGGCGGCATCTGGGCCGACCAATCGTGGGGCCGCTTCTGGGGCTGGGATCCGAAGGAAAACGGTGCCCTCCTCATCGTCCTGTGGTGCGCTCTGATCCTGCACGCTCGCTGGGGCGGCATGATCCGCCAGCGCGGCCTGATGGCCATGGTCATTTGTGGCAATGCCATCACCGCCTTCTCCTGGTTCGGCGTCAATATGTTGGGCATCGGCCTGCATACCTATGGTTTCATGAGCAAGGCATTTCCCTGGCTCATGAGTTTCGTCGTTCTCCAAGTGCTGCTGGCCCTGCTGACGCGCCTGCCTGCCTCACGATGGAGGAGCTTCCGGCATGCCGAGCGTCGCGTCCTCACTGCCGCCGGCTTCGACGCGCCGGTATGAGTCCGTCAATCCGCTTCGATGCCTTCATGGAGCGGGCGCTGCACGACCCGCTCGACGGCTACTATGCGCAGAGCATTCGCGGCATCGGCCGCCGCGGGGATTTTACCACCGCGCCGATGCTCTCGGCTGCCCCAGCCCGCGCCATCGCCGCTTGGGCGGCCCGTGCGCTGCGGGAAACCCGCTGCCGCGATCTGATCGAAATCGGCCCGGGCGAGGGGACACTGGCGGCCGCGGTGCTTGCAGCATTGCCGTGGTCGCGGCGCTGGAAAATCCGCCTGCATCTGGTGGAAACCTCGCCCGCCCTCACCGCCATCCAACAAAAACTCCTCGGCCGCCGCGCCCGCTGGCATCGCTCCATGACCGACGCCCTTGCCGCCTGTGCTGGCCGCGCGGTGATTTTTTCCAACGAATTGGTCGACGCCTTTCCAGTGCGGCGCTTCCAACTCACCGCCGACGGCTGGCGCGAGTTGGCCGTCGCCTTTGATGCGAACCGCCGCCCCCACGAAAGCTTGCTGCCCGTGGCCCCACTGCCGCCATCCTCTTCATTCCTCTACAACCAGCCCGTCGGCCAATGGATAGAAGTCCACGACGCCTACCGCGTGTGGCTCACCTCATGGCTGCCCGCCTGGCAAGCCGGACGCCTTCTCACTATCGACTACGGGGCTGCCGCCGCCGATATCTACCACCGCCGACCCAACGGCACGCTCCGCGCTTACCTCTTCCAACAACGCTTGGAAGGTCCCGCGATCTACGACCACCCCGGCCGCCTGGATCTTACCGCCGACGTCAATTTCACCGATTTGACCGCGTGGTCGGCACCGTGGGCCGCCACCGTCACTTTGCGGCCATTGCGCGACTTCCTCCTGCCCGTCATCGATCCGGCCAACCCGGCTGATCGCACCCTGCTCGATGCCCACGGTGCCGGTTCGGCCTTCCTGGTCCTCGACCAACTCCACCGTAAATAATGCCAAGCATTATCTTGTTGCCGCTAAAATGATGCCGACGCGGCAGCTCAGACAGCTTGCCTCCCGGCTTGCCGGACAGCCACAGGCATGCCACACTGCCTGCGCAGTGGCTCCCATTCTCTCCATCTGGGTGCTCGGTGATGGCAAGCCGGGACACGAAAACCAGGCGCTCGGCCTGGCCGAGGCGCTGGGGCGGCTGCGTCCTTGCGCGATGGAGCGGGTCTCCCTGGCGGGGAAACGCGGGTTGGTGAGGCGAGTGCGGGCGGCATTGAGGGCGACCGTGGACTTGCCCAAACCGGATTTGCTCATTGCCGCGGGGCACGCCACCCATCCCTCCTTGCTGTGGTTGGCTCGCAAACACCGCGTGCCTGCCATCGTGCTCATGCGCCCAAGCCTGCCGCTGAGCTGGTTTGATTTGTGCATCGCTCCTGCCCACGATTTTGGCCTGGCCACAGCGCCAGCCAATGTGCTAACGACCTCCGGGGCGCTCAACCGAGTGCGGCCCCCAGCTTCCGCAGCGCGGCGCGGCGGACTACTGCTGGTGGGCGGCCCCTCGGCCACCCACGCTTGGGACGCGGATGCATTGTTGGATAGGTTGGCGCGGATTTGTGGTGAGGCCAGCAGCGGACCGTGGCTGCTCACCGATTCGCGCCGCACGCCGCCTGGGTTTCTGGCACGGGTGCGGCAACGCCTGCCCGCAGTGGCGGTTTTTCCGCATGCCGAAACCCCGCCGGATTGGTTGCCTGCCCGCCTAGCTGAGGCGGCGGATGTGTGGGCTACCGAGGACTCCGTCTCGATGGTTTATGAGGCGCTTTCGAGCGGCGCGCGGGTGGGCCTGCTGCCGCTACCACGCTGCAAGCCGAACTCACGGGTGCTGCGCGGGCTGGAGCACCTGGTGGCCAAGGGTTGGCTCACCCCTTTCCAAAATTGGAGCCCAGCCCACGGGCTTACCGCCCCACCTCAGCCATTGCAGGAAGCCACTCGCTGCGCCGAGCGGGTCCTCACAAAATTCTTCGCTGCCGGCGGAGAGGCACTTGCCAAGTGTCGGGTGCAGAGGGGGGATAGGGGATAGGGGCTTTTCCTGCTCCATTGGCGCTGCTGCTGGCAGCCCGCTGCTACGCGGCATGGCTGCCGCGTCTCGCGGTAGGCCGCAGCGCCCATGTGAAGAGAATGAACCCGCGCCAAGCTCAGGCCATTCTCCAACCCTGGGCAGTCGCTTGGCACGCGCCGCGAGACGCGGCTCCCACGGCCTGCGGCCGGAGGTGCGCAGCCACGCGGCGAGGACGCCGCAGCCAAACCCTGGTTTCCAACGTCTGGCCAAAACGGCCGAATTGGCCGCTCGCCGCAATTTTTTTTCAAAAAACGTCTTGCACCCGACTGTCCATCCCTCCATCTTCCGCGGCGAACCCCACACGGGGCGTTAGCTCAGTTGGTAGAGCACTTGCATGGCATGCAAGGGGTCAGCGGTTCGAATCCGCTACGCTCCACTTTCCTTTTTTCTTGGATTTATAAGGGATTGCGGTGGAAGGGGGAGAGCCTACTCACAGATAGGTTGTGAGTTCGGCTACGGTGGCCTCGTCGAGGACGCGGACTAGAGCGACGGTGAGGGCTAGCAGTTGCAAGTAATCCTGCAGGTTGATTATCGCGTTGTGGGAATGAATGTAGCGGGCGGGCACCCCTAACACGACGCACGGAATCCCGGTGTTGGCCAGATGGAACGAACCGGCATCAGTGCCGCCGCTGCGCCGCACCGTGATCTGGTGGCCGATGCCGCCCTCGCGGGCGGTGTCGATCGCCAGCCGCGCCAGCCGCGGGTTGGCGATTGCGGTGGGGTCAAACATGCGGATCTGGGCGCCGCCGCCTAGGCGGCCCTGGCAGTCGGCGCGGGGGCCGCCGGGCGTATCATCGGCGGGTGGGCCTTCGAGGATGATGGCCACGTCGGGCTTGGCAAAGGTGGCGGCGGTGCGGGCGCCGCGCAGTCCCACTTCCTCCTGGACGGTGCCGCAGAGGATCACGCGGTTCGGGTGGAGCGTGTGGGCGAGGAGTTGGCCGGCCTGGATGGTGGCGGCCATGCCGACGCGGTTGTCGAATGCCTTGGCCATGAACCAATTCTCGCGTGCCAGCGCGGTGAACGCGGACACCGGGGCGATCGGGTCGCCCAGCGCCACGCCAAAGTTGTCAACCGCATCGCGTGCCGAAATCGCGCCGATATCGATGAACATTTGCTCGATGCCAATGATCTGGCGGCGTTGCGCTTCGGACAGGAAATGCGGCGGGCAGGAGGCAATGACGCCGAGGATTTTAGTGCCGCCGCGGGTGAGGATTTCGACGCGTTGGGATAGCAGGTTGTGCTCCCACCAACCGCCGATGGCGACGAATTGGACGAAGCCGTCGGCAGTGATACTTTGCACCATGAAGCCGACCTCATCCATGTGACCGGTGACGAGCACGCGTGGACCGGAGCTGCCGATTTCACAAAACACCGAACCATTGCGATCCGCAGATAGTTCGCCGCATTGCTCGAGTTCATCCACAAAGATGGCCCGCACTTCATCCTCGTGGCCGGAAACCGCGTGGGCTTCCGTCAACTCCCGCAACAACGACACTGCCTTCTGACGCATGCACGGAGCCTGCCACGCCAAACCCCGGGTTCCAAGCGCCAAAATCGCCGATCACGTTCAGCTTCCAGGGTGATTGGCTGAATCGGCCTCTATTCAAGGAACTGCAAAGATTTTTGAGTTTGGGCGCAACATAGGTGCTGATTTTGTCATGTTACCCGGGTCATGACCCCGCTGCACCTTTGCTCGACGCTGGGGGCTCTCTGATTGACGAGTGACGAGTGTTGATTTTTGAATGACGAAGTGCCTTGGCTGGCTTTGCAAGGGCGCGGCCAGCCGCCATTGTTAGCCCCTGCAGGTTCATCGACCCCATCAACCATCAACAATCCGCATTCGTCAATCGAAAGCGATGGCAGCGGCTGGACGAAGCGTTGCCGGTTCAGCCAATCGCCCTGCGTTCAGCTGGGGATAGGTGCTTCAGCGCAGCAAATTCCAGCCGCTGACCAAGGCCTTGAGACCGGCCATTTCAATGGATGGATCCACCCCGGCACCCCACAACAGCCTCCCGTCATCGTGCTGGAGCTGGACATAGGCGGCGGCACTGGCGTCCGAGCCACCGCGCACCGCGTGTGATCGGTAGTCAGTGACCTTGAAGTCCTTCATTCCGATCGCCTCGAGTGCCTGCACGAAGGCGTTGATTGGCCCATTGCCCATGCCTTCGATGCGCAGTTCCTCGCCGCGCAGCAGGATGAGCGCTTTGCACTGGACCCGCCCGCGCTCAATCGTGTGGTGAATCAATTCGTAATCCGTCACATCCAGCGGGCTGGTTAGATTGACGAATTCGCGGAAAAACGCATCGCGGATTTCATCGACGGACAGTTCTCGGCCGAGGCGATCGGCCAAATCATAGATGCGCTTGCCCACTTGCGGGTGCATCGTCTTGGGCAGGTCAAACCCGTGCTCACGATCCAGCACGTAGGCCACCCCGCCCTTGCCTGACTGCGAATTGATGCGGATGATCGCTTCGTAGGAGCGGCCGATATCCTGCGGATCAATCGTCAGATATGGCACCCGCCACTGCGCCGGGCCATCCTCAAGCTCGGCCGCTCGCAGGTCGAGGCCCTTTTTGATAGCATCCTGGTGCGAGCCGGAAAATGCCGTGAACACCAACTCGCCCGCATAGGGCTGGCGCTCCGGTACGGCCAAGCGCGTCACCCGTTCGTAAACCGTGCGGATCGACTGCAGGTCGGAAAAATCCAGGCCGGTGGCTATGCCGTGACTGTTGAGGTTGAGTGCGAGGGTGACGATGTCGAGGTTGCCGGTGCGCTCGCCGTTGCCGAAGAGGGTGCCTTCGACGCGGTCGGCGCCGGCCATCAGGCCCAATTCGGTGGCCGCCACGCCGGTGCCGCGGTCGTTATGGGTGTGGAGGGACACAAGGAGCGAGTCGCGTCGGGCGAGGTGGCGGCACATCCATTCGATCATGTCGGCGTGGACGTTGGGGGTCGTCCACTGCACGGTGTCGGGCAGATTGATGATCATTTTCCGCTCCGGGGTGGGTTGCCAGACGTCGATGACTCCGTTGCAGCACTCGAGGGCGAAATCCAGTTCGGTATCGGAAAACGACTCGGGAGAATACTGCAATACCACCTCGGTTTCAGGCACGCTGGGCACCAGGGCCTTGACCAGTTCTGCGCCCTCGATGGCGAGGCGCTTGATATCCTCGCGCGAGGCGTTGCCAAAGGTTACGCGGCGCTGCAGCGGCGAGGTGGAGTTATAGATATGTACGATGGCGCGCTTGGCTCCGGCGATCGCCTCAAAGCTGCGGCGGATCAGGTGCTCGCGGGTTTGCACCAACACTTGCACCGTGACGTCATCCGGAATGCGCCCCTCGTCAATCAAACGCCTCAGAAAGTTGAATTCCGTCTCCGCGGCGGAGGGGAAACCCACCTCAATTTGCTTGAATCCCACCCGTACGAGCAAATCAAAAAACTCGAGTTTTTCCTCCACCGACATCGGCTGGGGCAGCGCTTGGTTGCCATCGCGCAAATCCACCGAGCACCACTCCGGGGACTGCGTCAGCGTCCGGCTAGGCCAACTGCGGTCGGGCAGTTGGACCGCGGGAAACGGGCGGTATTTGGTGAGGGACGACGGGCGCATGGGAAACTGGGTGCTAAAGGCAGTGAATATAAACACAAGACGGCAAGACGCAAGCCCCGAACCCGCGGCAAGTATGGCGCAATCAGTCACTGGCCTTGCCGAACCTCCCTTTGCCACACAAAATTGCCTTATCTGGCAAATTTAGCGGTAGACCGGAGCCGATGCCTGCGACCCAGCCGGTGGGCTGATAAACAGGGTTGTTTTACTATGTTAGGCTTGTCCGTTATCATGAGCCAACGCGGCCGTGGCAAGCCCCTGATCGCGTGCCTGCGCCGAAGAATTTTTTCGGCTGGATCTTCGTGCCGACGCAGATAAACTTGCCATGGAACGAGGCAACTAGGTTCTCCACAGCCGCGAGCAGACCCATGCTTGGCGCCATGTGGCACCCGCCCCGCTCGTCTGCCAGTTCCTCATCAGCTCCTGATCAGCGCCTTCAATCCACAGCACCCGCTACCGCGCCACGCACATCCGTATAGCCTACCAATCGACATGCCGCACAAACAATCTCCATCGAGCAACACGGTGAATGCCTCTTCCACTCTTACTAAGTGGGTAGCCACGGCAATGCTGGCTAGCTGCTCGCTGCTCTCGGATCAGCTCGCTGCAGCACAGGAGCCACCACCGGCGGCAAAATCAACCGCCAAGACACTCTATCTTCAGGAAAAAGCCGGCCGCGTTCCTAAAGATAATGATTTTAACAATGTCGAGAGCGAATTTTGCTACAAACGCATGGTTCAGGGTGACAATGTTGCCATCTTCTGGAGCAAGGAATATGGTGAGGATCCCATGACCAATCCGGACGCAAACAAGCGTTTTGATGCTAAGTTCGCGCTGAAGGAATGCGAACGGATTTATGACTATTACGTCAATGAATTGAAAATGGTGCGGAAAGGCAGCTCTATCAGTGATGATCACAAGTTGCTGGTGTTCGTGTTTGGGGGCAACGAGGGCACGGCGTATGGCGGCGGTATCGAAGACAAGGTCGGCGCGCTGTGGACGCCTGCGGTGCGCGTGAACAAGCCCCCTTATGGCGTTCTCGCCCATGAGATGGGGCATAGTTTTCAGTTCATGTCTCGTGTCGATAATGGCGGACGCGATATTCGCGGCCCCATCGTTGAAATGTCGGCACAATATATGCTGTGGCAGGTCTATCCGGAATGGATGACGTTTGAAAACGGTCACCTGATCGATTTCATGAAACAAACCCACCTCGCGTTCATGCACCGTTCCAACACGTATCATTCTCCCTTTGTTTTGGAATACTGGTCGGATAAGCATGGCCTAGAATTTTTCGGAAAGCTGTGCCGATCCTCCCTGCCCGAAGAGGATCCGGTGATGACCTATAAACGCCTGAACTTATTGACCCAGGAACAGTTCAACGACGAGATCTTTGACGCCTCACGCAAATTCATCACATGGGATATAAAACGGATAGAGAAGGTGGCCAAATCTTATGCCAATCAACACCAATGTGCTCTCGTGGATATCGGCGATGGCTGGTACAGGATTCCGGCAACGCATTGTCCTCAGAACTATGGCTACAATGGCATTAAGCTCAAGGTGCCTGCGGCAGGCACCCAAGTGGTCCTCAATTTCAAGGGTATAGCCGGTGCCGATGGCTACAATAACGTCCAACCCGACAAGGCCGGTTGGCGATACGGATTTCTGGCGTCGTTAAAGGATGGCAGTCGCGTTTACGGTAACCCATCCAAGGCTGCGGCAGGCTCCGCAACATTCAAAGTCCCGGCAAACACCGCGTACTTGTGGTTGGTCGTGAGTGGCGCTCCCACTGAGCACTGGTCAGTTGTCACCGGACAGCAAGCAAAACCCGGCTACAACCTGGAAGAACAATGGCCTTACCAGATCAAATTAACCGGAACCACCCCGGACGAGTCAGTGATTCGCTAGGCCATGGCTAAGCCAGCTTGCTGGCGAGTGGGCGCATCAAGGAGTTCCCATGGGACGTGCAAGTGCGGGGCGTCAAGTCGTCAGATCTTCCTTCAGATGCATCACCAGACTCTGATAGTCGCCGCGGGTCCATGGTGCCGCTATTCCCTCACTCATTAGGAAATCCCCGCCCAAAATCCTGCCATGGTGGCAGGTGACGGCGCTGTTCGCTGTTGCAGGATTTAGTTCAGTGAGAAGATAGCGCTTGCTGGAGTCTAGGCCGTGCAGACGGATGTTGGCTGGGCTGCTCAACAATTCTTTGGCTAGCGTGAATGCAAACACCACGGCCTCGCAGCCCTTGCCATCAGGGCCGTTTAACACATACATCAATGCCGCCAGATCGCCCTCGAAAGGCGAGCGCAGCCGGTAAAGGTCGCCAAATTGCACGAGCGGACGGATCCCCTTGTAAACCTCCAACGCCCGCTTGGAAAATTCCAGATCTTCCGCTGGCACGCGTCCCGGGCGGAGTTCGAAGCCAAGCCGGCCGGTCATCGCCACGTCGAAGCGATACTTGATGGGAGTGGTCCGGTCGGTTTGGTGGTTGGGCACTTCAGTGACGTGGGCAGCAGTGATGATTGCCGGATAGATATGGTTGAGCGACCACTGCATGCGGATGCGCTCCTTGGCGTCGGTATTGTCGCTGGTCCATGCCTCGTGATGGTATTGCAGTGATCCGTAATCGGTGCGACCGCCGCCGGAGCCACACGCTTGGAAGGTGACTTCTGGATGCTTGGCTGTAAGCCGGCGCAACACCGCATAGTAACCGTGCACGTAGTCGATGGCTAGATGTTCCTGACGCTCGGCGCAAAGGAAAGTGGAGCCGGGATCACTGACAGCGCGGTTGCAATCCCATTTGACATAACTGATGCCGGGATGGCCGACAAGCAGGCCATCCATTGCATGAAAGATATGATCCTGCACCGCAGGATTTGATAGGTCGAGACCGAGCTGGGTGCGCTGGAGTCGCTGCGGCCGGTGTTGTAAGCCGATCACCCAGTCCGGGTGCGTCTCGAAAAGTTCGGATGCGGGGTTGACCATTTCTGGTTCCACCCAAATGCCGAAGTCGATGCCTGCCTGTTGCGCATGATCAATGAGCCCTTGAATGCCACCCTTGAGCTTGTTGGTGTTGACCATCCAATCGCCGAGGCCGGCCAGCGAGTTGTCGCGCGGGTGTTGCATGCCAAACCAGCCGTCGTCCAGCACGAAAAGCTCGATGCCGGTTAATGCGGCGTCACTAATCATTTGTTTGATAAGTGCATCATCAAACGTGAAATAGGCGCCCTCCCATGAGTTAAGCAGGATGCGGCGCGGCGTGTCGCCGCCACGGATGCCGTAGGCGCGGGCCCAACGGTGGAGATTGCGGGTGGCGGGTCCCTTACCACGGTTGCTGCGGGTGAGTATCAGCCGTGGGGTTTCCAGCACTTGCCCATGTCCTAACCGATAACGCGAAAGGTGCGGGTCGTGGCCGACCTGCACCGTCATCTGGCTGCCATGGGTCTTTTCAAAGCGCATGCGCCAGTTGCCAGACCAAGCCAGCGCGCCTATCAGAACTTCGCCGCTGTCTTCGGCGGCCGGTCCGTCCACCGCAACCAGAAACGCGGGTTGGGCGGGTTGGGCAGTGCGGGTGCCGGTGTGGCTGCGCAGCTCCTTGATGCCGCTGCGCAGTTCCTCTTCCTGCATCAGGGCCTCGCCGCCCCATGCGCCGGTGAATGATGTTAGAAAATGCCGGTTGGAATAAATAGTTAGGAAAGCTGCGGCCGCATGATTGATCTCGATTTCCTTAGCCCCGGTGTTGCGGATCACGGCCCAGCGCTCCAGGACATTTTCACGTTTGGCAATGCGGTAGTGCAGGTCGACCTCAACTGGGTATTCGGGATCGAAGAGTTTGAAGATCCACTCGCTGCGGTTCGCATCAAGGTCGCGCACTTCATGATGCCGGAACACCAGATCCAGGGACACCGCTCCGTCGCCTTGAATCACCGCAATCGCATTGTCTTTGCCCCACTCGTCCCACTGCGTCGGATAGGCAAGCGCGCCGCAGCGCGGATAGTCCGCCGCCGCCACGAGTCGTTGGCCGTGATAGCACTCATAGAGCTTGTCGCCGGTCACTTTCAGCGCGATGGCGGTGTCCGCCATCTCTAGCAAATACACGCCGCTATCGGCCACCGGAGGCGCTCCATCGTAGGCGATGGTGGCATCCGCCCAGTCCGCGTGGTCGCGGCGGCCGAAGTTACCGGCATCCACACAGTGCAGGGTAAGGGTCTTGATTCCGGTTAGATCCACGCTAACCTCGATGGCTGGGTCGTACACCTTCATGACTGGGCTTTCCCACAGTGTTTTGCCGTCGCCGACGACGCGGAAGATGACGCAGGTGTAGCGGGACGCGCCCACATCATCATCGACTCCGGCGCGGGCGCTGAAGCGTGACGCCTTGCCATCGAGCAGGATCCGCAGGCAGCCATTGGCATGGGACCCGATGCCGCGGGCGAAGAGTTCGCCGGAAATAGTTATGGGATTACCCCCGGCGGATTGGTTGGCGTGCGCCGCCATCACTTCGGTGGCGGCGGCAGTGAGGTCGAGCGTGTTGAGGGGTAGGGTGGAGCGTGTCATGGAAAAAAATCCTGTAGCCCTTACTCCCCGAGCACCGGGAACTCGGTGATCCTGAGCTTGGCGCAGCCGTAGGGAATGAGCACGATGTCCTGGATCGGCTCGGCGGATTGCACCGGGCTGACCGGCGGCACATCGGCGCTATTGCGCGCTTCTTTCCACGTCGGCACAAGCCTGGCTTTGGCATGCAGTTCGACTGGTGCATTTTTGCTAGAATAAACCGGTTCGGTGAGCGGCTTGGTCACCACTTCGAACGACTGCTGCGGGTTTTTTTCATCAAGGATCAGGCCATAATTCCAAGGCGTGGTCGGCAGCAGTTCGTAGTCTGGATGGGCGTCGTCGCCGCGAAACTTGTGCCAGTTCTCGCCGATTCTCAGGGAATAGACCAGCGGCCCCCTGAGCACCGTGGCGGAGTTGTTGAAGCGGCGCTCAATACGAATTTTCATTGGCAGTTTGAGCGTGATGGTGTCGCCATTGGACCACAGGCGCGAGACGGTGGCAAAACTGCCGGGGCGCGGGGTAAGCGTCTTATCAGTTTGAACACTCGCCCCCTCGGCCCATGCGGGAATGCGCAACTGCAGTGGAAACTCCACCGGCTTGGCTGTTCTAACCGTCATTTTGATCACATCCGAGAACGGATAATCCGTGACCACATCAATGGTAACGGTATTGCCGCCTTTGACCTTGGCGGTGACTGAGCACGGGCCGTACGTAACGGCGGCAAGACCATCGTCCGGAGTGGCCATCCACAAATGTCTGACAAATTTTGGCCATCCCTGGTGCATGTTCGCGGTGCAACAACCGAACTGGGGTTCCACGCCCCACAAGTTGGCCTCGCCACCGTTGGTGATGAACCATTTCTCCTTGGAGATGCGGCAGATCGGCTGGTTCGCCTGCTGGTCATACTGATGCGCCCACATGTCTGGACTGAACGTGCCGGGCCAGGCGTTGTAACTCATTCTCTCTAACTTGTCGGACATCAATGGGTCGCCGAACATCGCGATGAGATTTTCGAATGAGAACATGCTTTCGTCCACCGAGCACAATTCGGTACCTTGGGTGGGACTCCGACCGGCAAAACATTCGTCTGCAGCGAAGGTGCCACCAGCCTGGCCGTGATATTTATCGAGGTTGCTGATGCCGTCGTCCACGGCCTTGCGGTATTTTGCTTCACCTGTTAGCTGGAACATGATGCCAGGGGTCTTGTAGGCCATGCCGGCATTCACCCCGTGGTTTTCGAGGTTCCAGCCTTGCGACGGTTTGCTATACGCCTGGAAGTTGGAAAATTGTTGAGCATAGTCGTGGCCCTGTGCCATCAATAGCTTCGAAACTTCCAGCAATGCCGGGTTGCCAGTGCGGTTGTAGAGCCAGATGGCACTCAGCGCGGTGTCGGCCCAGCGCATCTTGGCCCATTCATGCAGCGGACGCTTCGGCAGTTCCACTTGCATATAGGCAAAAAACTTGGTCATCACCGGAATCACGCGGGCATCGCCCGTCGCGTCGTAGTATTGGGTGAGCGTCTTGCACATCAATCCGAGCGGCCACCAGTCGGTGCAACTTGCCGGACCGATGCCGCCATCCAGCCGCTGGTGGTCAAGCGTCCAGCCGACCCACTTGCGGGCCATTTCCATCAACTCTGGATCTTGTGTAAGAAATGCAAGCGGCACCATGCCGTCGGTATAGTAGGGGCCGCGTTCCCAGCCCTCGCCCTTGCCTCCGAGCCAAGCGCTAGCGGGCCCGACGTCATTCCAGAACTTCGGCAGATTGCCTGTTAGTCCTGTGGTCTGGATGGTGAGTTGCTGCTTGAGCCAGCCCTGCGGCATCACCGCGCCCAGCGGCAGAATGCTGTAGGCGCTTTGCGGTAATGGCGCCTTGTTAGCAGGATAGAAGCTGTTGACCTTGGTGGCCTCAGCTGCGGTTGCCGGAACCGCGGTCACGGCAAGCTGGATCATGGTGGCAATTGCCGCTGTGATTAGGAAACGATGCATGGAGTGGTGGGTTGAAGAAATGAGATAGAGCTTCTAGGTGGGAGCGCTTCGGCACACTCAACCGCGGCTCGGCGGGCCGGGGTAAGGTTTTTTTCCACCATGGCGCTAGCGCTGTCAATCAATTTAGCTGGCCACAGCAGGCAGAGTGGCCGCACTTTATCATTACGATTTTACCACAACTCCGTGAAGTTTTTCAGATCGTACATGGTGACAGATAAATTGTGAAGAATCCCATGGCTCGAGTATGGACGGAGCTAGGCGCAGGCGTGGTGGCTTCCACGAGGGTGTGGCGGCGAGGCGGGCCGTGGTGCCGCATCGCGCAACGGCACGCCCAGTCGGTGGGCCAGTAAATACGGCGAAGCCATTTGTTCCATCGATCGCTGGCCCGGTAACGTGCGATGTGGTCGATTCAGTGATCGCCGTGATCCTTGGCGTGCTGGTGATAATGTTCGGCGAGAATGTCGTGGCCAAAATCATCGGAAAAATCCCGCCACGTCGCATGAATGTGATTGGCGTCGTTCTGGGTGTTGGCCGCTTCTAGCAAAAACGTCGGGCCTTGCACCCGGTAGTACCAGGCCTCGCCGGGATGGGTGCCGCCGGCCCAACCAAAACGGATTTTGTCGATGCCGGCAGCCTGGATTTGGCGCGAATCGTTGTCGGCGAGGTCTTGGCGGTGGCGACCGGTGTATTCGGAGATGAGTTCGAGGAGGGCCTTGCGCTGGGCCTCGGTCATGTCGCTGGCGGGGCAGCCGACGGGAGCCAGCGCGGTGGCCTGGCGGTTTTCGGCGGTGAGGATTTCGGCGGGTGCCTTGTCACTGAAAATGACGTCTTTGCGGCCGGCTTCGAGGAGAGCGCCGAGGAGGGCGTGGGCGAGTTCGTCTTCGGCCTTGAGGACGCGCAAGCCTTGATGGGGGCCGCTGGGCACGTTGGCGGGATTGGCCCCAAAGAACGACGGGGTGACCGAGATTTTGTTACCGCCGACGATAGTGTAGTTGAGCGAAAGGTGGTGGCCTTCGAATTTCCAGCCCCAGCCGGAGGCGTCGCCGGGGCTGCCGAAGAGCGAGAGGTAGTACTTGCCGGCATCGCGGAACTGCGGGTTTTTCTCGATATCAGCCAACACTCCTTCGAGTGTCATGATTTGGGTGGCCTTGAGGTGCCCCTTGTCACTTAGCGCCGCATCCACCAATTTCATCGCCGCCGCCCGTTGCTCCGCCGCCATCTCCTTGAGCGGCAGTCCGCTGCGCGTCTGCGGCGTAAAACGAAAATTCTCCCGGGCCTCGGCTGCAAATGGGAATTGTGCCTTCTCGCGTTGCCCCGCATCAAGCGAAGCCACAAATTCCTTGGCGGCAGCTTGCATGGCGGCGATGGACGGCAGTTCTTGGGCAGTTAGCGGTAAGGCTAGCGCGAGTGTTAGAATAATGGGGATGTTCATAGGTTGGAAAATGTTGCTGGGAGGCGATGAGTGGTTCACTCGTTGGGGCTTGTCAAAATGAAGGCGCGGCGTTGGGCTGGGGCTCGGTGCGGATAGGGGAGGGGGGCTAGCAGACCAACTGAGTGGAGTTTGCGCCGATGTATGCGGGCCTTGTCGAGCCAAGCTGAGAGTTTCATCCGGATGATAGCTGCCTGCGCAAACGGCGGATTTGGCATGGGAGGGTGGTTGGCGGCCTGATTCATGGGGAAGCTTCGCAAGCTGAAAAAATAGCTATCCGGTCGGCGTTGCCAAGGAATCTTTTGGGAAATTCCCGCGTGAAAATCACGAAGTTGCGTTTGCGCGAGGCATTCGCTAGCGACGGTCACGGACCGCCGCTACAATGCGGAAGAGCCACCCAAAAAAACGCCCGGGTTTGCGACCCGGGCGTTTTTTGAAGTGAATGCGGGTGACGGCTAGCCGTTAGCGCGAGTAGAGCTCGACGATGAGCTGCTCATTGACGAGCGGATCGATTTCGTCGCGGGCCGGCACACGGGACATGGTGCCTTCCATCTTGTCGCGGTCGAGCGTGAGCCAATCCTTGACCGAGGCGGCCTGGGTTAGATCGAGCATGCGCAACACCAATTGCTTGGAGGATGGCTTACCACCGACTTTGATGACGTCTCCCGGCTTGCACTGGAAGCTAGCAATATCGACGCAATGGTCGTTAACCAAAATGTGACCGTGATTGACCATCTGGCGGGCCGCTTGGCGGGTGTTGCCAAAGCCGAGGCGGTAGCACACGTTGTCGAGACGCGTCTCGAGCAATTGCAGCAAAATCACCCCGGTGATGCCACGGCGACGCGCAGCTTCCTCGTAATACTTGCGAAATTGTTTTTCCAACACTCCGTATTGGAAACGCAGTTTTTGCTTTTCACCAAGAGCGACGGAATACTCGCTCTTCTTTTTGCGGCCGGCGCGCACACCGTGCTGACCGGGCGGGAAATTGCGCCGCTCGAGCGCTTTGGACGGGCCGAAGAGAGAGACGCCGAAACGGCGGCTGATCTTCGCGCGGGGACCTGTGTAACGTGCCATGTTCTGTTAGTTTGAAATTGATGGATATTAGACGCGGCGGGCCTTCTTGGGGCGGCAGCCATTGTGGGGGATGGGCGTCACATCGCGGATCGAGAGGATCTCCAGACCCAAGCCTTGGACGGCACGCACTGCAGCTTCGCGACCCGAACCCGGACCCTTGACGCGCACTTCGGCTTCCTTCAGACCGTGACCCATGGCTTGACGGCAGGCGTCTTGGGACACTACTTGCGCGGCATAAGCCGTGCTTTTGCGTGAACCCTTGAAGCCCATCTTGCCGGCACTCGACCAACCGATAGAGTTGCCGTTAGTGTCAGTGACGCTAACCAAGGTGTTATTAAAGGTGGCGGTAACGTGAACAATGCCGCGGAGGACATTTTTCGAGCCCTTGGCCTTGTGAATCTTGATTTCCTCCTCACCTCCGCCGATTTCGGCGAAAATGTCGCGCTTGACCGTCTTGGGCGGCATGCCATCGACGGCGGCCTCCGGAGCGGCAGCGGGGGCGGCAGGTTTGACCACCGCTGGAGCGGCGGCGCTGGGTTTGACCTCCGCGGGAGCGGCGGGAATGGGAGTGGTTGCTTCGTCTGACATAGGGGGAAACTCTTAGTGCTTAAAGGGAAATTATTTCTTCACGCCCACCGTCTTCTTCTTGCCCTTGCGAGTGCGAGCATTGGTGCGGGTGCGCTGGCCGCGCACCGGCAAGCCGCGCTTGTGACGGATGCCGCGATAGCAATTGATCGAGGTCAGGCGCTTGAGTTGCGTCTGGCGTTCGCGGCGCAGGTCGCCTTCGATGAGGATCGACTCAGCTTGGATCACTTGGGCGATGCGCACCAATTGATCTTCGGTGAGTTGGCCGGTGCGGATGTTGGGGTCGATGCCAGCGTGTTCGAGGATTTTAGCCGCGGTGGGGCGGCCAATGCCAAACATGTAGGGCAGAGAAGCTTCGATGCGCTTCTCGTTGGGGATTTCAATGCCTAAGATACGTGCCATGATGTGCGTGAATTTCGCGTGACCGCGTGATAACACCGGAACTGTCCGGATCCGCCGCGGGGGCGGTTGGTTTAGCAAACGTCCGGCCACTGGCAAGCCGGAAATACCAAAATCTGCCATTTTTGCGCATTTTTTTTCTTTTACCCGTGGTTGCGAGGGTTTTTCCGGGGTGGGGGAGTCGGTTCCTGCCTCCGGTCCAGCCCATTGCCTAGCCCTGTCAGTCATTTCCAACCACCACGACCCATGCGCGCAACATTTCCCGCGCCTCGACGCATGCGCTAAGGAGTCACGACCTTACTGTCGTGTCTTACCTAAGGAGTCACGACCTTACTGTCGTGTCTTACCTAAGGAGTCACGACCTTACTGTCGTGTCTTACCTAAGGAGTCACGACCTTACTGTCGTGTCTTAGCCAAGGAGTCACGACCTTACTGTCGTGTCTTAGCCAGGGAGTCACGACCTTACTGTCGTGTCTTAGCCGATGCGGGATAAGAAAATGTGGAGTTCCAGCGGATGATTCTGAGAAGCTCGGCCGAAGAGTACACGAGGAGCTGCCTAGCGGGACTGGAAGTGAATACACTGATCTGGGAACCACCGGGGTACTCTTGGAAAGTGAAAACACTTAAAATCCACCTAATCCAGGCTCCATCCAACCCCGTTTTATTTGTGAGAATCGCGGATTTTCACCTCCTTGATAGAAAATTCTGATTTTTTGGTTTGCAAGGTTTGGAAGGGGTTGCATCTTTGCGCCCGAGCGGCCGCGCTCGGAGCGTCGTCTGTGTTTGCTCGTAACTTATTCCGCAATTTTCATTCCATCTTCCCAAGCCCTCCCATGGCAAACATCTTTCCCCGCTGGTCAAACCTCCTGCCTCTAAAAATCGCCTTCTGCGTGCTGGCGGTGGCTGCTGGCGTGAGCGTCGCGTTCACCTACTACGCCACACCGAAAGCCCAGGTCGTCGGCTATCAGCCGTCCCAGCCGATTCCGTTTTCGCACAAGATCCACGTCGATCAGGTGGGCATGGACTGCCGCTACTGTCACTCGTTTGCGGATGTATCCGGGCATTCGAATGTGCCGACGGGCAACACCTGTTGGAATTGTCACCAGCACGTGCAGCGCGAGAGTCCGAAGCTCGCGCCGCTGCGCAAGTCGATGGATCCGGCGTTTGCCGGCTACGATGGCAAGCCAATCGAGTGGGTGCGCATTCATAAGGCGCCCGACTTTGTGAAATTCAATCACTCGGCG
>WBXD01000029.1 GCA_008932935.1 Verrucomicrobiota bacterium | reverse complement strand
GCTGGAGCAACCGATGCCACTGATCAGGGCGAAATTTTCGCGGGGCACGCCGAGTTCGGGGAAGGTGCGCTGGAGCGAGTTGAGGATAGCGTAATCGCCGCAGCCGGGGCACCAGCGCACTTCATTGGGCGGCACAAAGTCCTTGCGGCTTAATTCCGGGAGGGCGGGGATGTTTTGTGCGAGAGAGGGTTGGATTGGAGTGTCCATGGGGTATTAGGCGTTGAGGAGTTCGAGAATGCGGGCACGAATTTCGCTGATCTTGAAGGGTTGGCCTTGAACTTTGGGCATTGACAGGGTGTCGACCAAATAGTTGGCCCGGATGAGGACATTGAGCTGGCCATTGTTGAGTTCAGGAATGAGCACCTGTTCAAAACCCGCGAGCAGATCCGCCAGATCGGCGGGTAGCGGATTGAGGTGGCGCAACGTGCTGCCGCTCACCGCGTGCCCTTCGCTGCGCAGAGTGGCTACAGCCGAGGTGATGGCCCCATGCGTGCCGCCCCAGCCGAGGACCAGAATCTTACCGTTGCGCTCACCGATGACGTTCATGGGCGGCAGGTCTTTGGCAATGCCGGCCACCTTGGCGGCCCGCAGGGTGGTCATTAAACTGTGGGTTTCCGCATCGTAGCTAATGGCGCCCTTCTCATTTTTCTCGAGGCCGCCGATCCGGTGTTCGAGGCCGGGTTGGCCGGGGATGGCGTGGGTGCGGGCGAGGGTATGTGGATCGCGGGCAAAGGCCACGTAGGGCTTGGATTCGTCGGCGAAGGGTTTGGAGATATCCGGCAGCGTCGACTCGTTGGGCACCAGCCATGGCTCGGAACCGTTGGCCAGATAACCGTCGGTGAGCAAAATCACCGGAGTCGAGTATTGGATGGCAATGCGCGCGGCCTCAAAGGCTGCGGCGAAACAATCCGATGGAGAATTGGCGGCCACGATGGGCAGCGGGCTTTCGCCGTGACGGCCGTACATGGCTTGGAGCAGGTCGGATTGTTCCGTCTTAGTCGGCAACCCGGTGCTCGGGCCGCCGCGTTGGATGTTGACAATGACCAGCGGCAACTCGGTGGTGATGGCCAGGCCGATGAACTCGCTCTTCAAACACATGCCCGGACCGCTGGTGGCGGTGGCACCGAGTTTGCCGGTGTAACTGCCGCCCAGAGCGATGCCGATGGCGGCGATTTCATCCTCGGCCTGCACCGTGGTGACGCCGAAGTGTTTGTATCCGGCCAGCGTCTCGAGCACCGAGGTGGCAGGTGTGATCGGATAACCGGAAAATAGCAAGTCGCGACCGCTGCGCCGCGACGCCGCTATCAGTCCTAGCGCGGTGGCTTCATTACCGGAAATTTTCCGGTAGATACCGGGTTCCACCACGGCGCGCGCCACCCGGTAGCGCTCGATGGTGAGTTCGGACGTTTCGCCGAGGAAATAGCCAGCTTTGACCACCGCCGCGTTGGCGGCGGCCAGATCGGGCAGTTTCGCCTCCCATTTTCCTTGGATGTAATCGAGGGTCGGTTCGATAGGGCGGCTATAGACCCAGAACATGAACCCGAGGGCTAGGAAGTTTTTGCAACGGAGTTTCTCACGGTTCGTCAGCGGACTTTCCTTGAGGGCTTCCAGTGCTAGGGCGGTGATATTGAGGGCAATGAGAATATATTTTTCTCCCAGGCTCGGGTCGTCCAGCGGATTACTGGTGAAACCAGCCATCTTCAGGTTGTCTTCGGTGAAGGCGGCGGTGTTGACCACCAGCAGGCCACCTAGGACCAAATCCGGCAAGTGCACGGCGAGGGCGGCTGGGTTCATGGCCACCAGCGCGTCGGGTGCATCGCCGGAAGTGAGCACCTTGCTGCTGCCAAAGTGGACTTGGAAGGCGGAAACGCCGCCGATGGTGCCGACTGGGGCACGGATTTCCGCGGGATAATCCGGGAATGTAGCGATCGAGTTGGGAACGGTGACGCTGGTGTCGGTGAAACGTTCGCCTACGATTTGCATACCGTCGCCGGAATCTCCGGCGAATCGGATCACCACTGATTTCATCTCGCGAAAGCCGGGGGTAGAGTCGGACATAAGGTGTGTGTTTCTTGCTCGGGCCAGAAAGTGGTAGGAGTTCGCCTCGTTGTCAATCTACTTAGTGCTCATGGTTGTTTGATAGAGGCACCTGGTAGGATGCCATGCCACGCCACCGGTCGCCAGCGCGGGAAGCATTGGCCTCACAACTTGGTGGTTGCTCTGCGGGGCCGATCCGGCTTGGCTACGGCATGCGAATTTCCCGCCAGGCTCTACATGACTGGCTGCCATCCTTGCTCTGGATGGCGCTGATTTTCTCGGCCTCGAACGATGCCGGTTCGGCACAGCATTCCTCCAGATTGTTCGAGCCATTGATCCGCTGGCTGTTTCCTTTGATGGTTCAAGCTCGCGTCGATGAAATCCATTATCTGTTCCGAAAATGCGCCCACCTCGCGGAATTCGCCTTACTCGCCATACTCGTTTGGCGGGCAATTCGCCATGCCACACCGAATCGGCCGCCCCCCTGGCGCTGGTCGCAGGCAGCTCTCGCCCTGCTGTTTGTAGCGCTCTACGCGGCCAGCGACGAATTCCATCAAATGTTTATCCCCGGTCGCTGTGGTCAGGTCTCCGACGTGTTCGTCGATGCCTCTGGCGGCGCCATCGGACTCGGTTTGCTGTGGCTCGTAGGCAAACTCCGCAAACGTTGGTAAGCGCCTCCCGCAAGCCATGCACTGCCGCTCGGCGACCCATGGGCGCATTTAGTCAAAATGAGGGTTGCCCGCCCCAGCCAAATGGTTTCCACTCCACTCCATGCGTTACGAACCTATTGACCCTCAGTTTTTCCTCCTCAATCGCGAGCGCCTGCGCAGCCTGCTCAAGCCTAACAGCATTGTGATTCTCCGCGCCAACGACATCCTGCCGACCAATGCGGATGCGACGATGGCGTTCAAACAAAACACCGACCTGTTCTATCTGACCGGGGTGGATCAGGAAGACACGGTGCTGGTGATGATGCCCGATGCGGTGGATCCGAAAGACCGCGAGCTGCTCTTCGTCAAGGAAACCAGCGAGTTGATCGCCATCTGGGAAGGTGACAAGCTCACCAAGGAGGCCGCACGCGCCGCCAGCGGCGTCGAGCGGGTCGAGTGGAGCGCCGCGTTCGATGCCATGCTGCACCGCCTAGTGCCACAGGCCGATCACATCTATCTGCTCACCAATGAGCACTTGCGCGCCACCGTGGCGGTGGAAACTGCCAATGCCCGCTTCGTCAAGGAATGCCAGAGCCGCTATCCGTTGCACTGCTATGAGCGGCTCGCCAAGCTGATGAACCGCCTGCGCATCTCCAAGCAGCCCCTGGAAATCCAACTTTTGCAAAAAGCCTGCGATATCACCGAGGCCGGCTTCCGCCGCGTCCTCGGCTTCATCAAATCCGGCGTGGGCGAGTGGGAAATCGAGGCCGAGTTAGTTCATGAATTCATCCGCCGCGGGTCGCGCGGCTTCGCCTACGGCCCGATCATCGGCTCGGGCAAAAATGCCTGCGTCCTCCACTACCTTGAAAACGACAATATCTGCCGCGATGGCGAAATGGTGCTCATGGATGTGGCTGCCGAGTATGCCGGATGGAACTCCGACCTGACCCGCACCGTGCCAGTCAACGGCCGCTTCTCCCAGCGCCAACGCCAGGTGTACGATGCGGTCCTGCGCGTCCTGCGCGGTGCCAACGACATCCTCCGCCCCGGCATCCGCCCGATCGAATACCAGCAACAAACCGTCGAACTGATGGAACGCGAGCTGATCGGACTCGGCCTGATAGACGCCAAGGCCGCCAAGCAGCAGGGGCCCGACAAGGCGCTGGTCAAGCAATACTTTATGCATGGTACGTCCCACCATCTCGGGCTCGATGTGCACGACGTGTGTCCGCCGCACGAGGTGTTTGCAGAGGGGATGGTCTTCACCATCGAGCCGGGCATTTACATCCGCGAGGAAGGCCTCGCCGTGCGCCTCGAAAACGATGTGTTCATCGGCAAGCACGCCAACTTCGACCTGATGGGCAACATCCCTATCGAGGCCGACGAAATCGAGGCCCTCATGGCAAAATAACCAGCCTGCTCTGGTCCCTGCCCGCATGAGAGTTTTTTACACCGATCTTATGAAACCATTCGCCAAACATCTACTTCCCGCTATTGCCGCAGCTCTGACCTGCATCGCCGCGGCTGAGCCGACGCTCAAGCCCCTCAAGGCTCTGCTGATCATCGGTGGCTGCTGCCATGACTACGCCACCCAAAAAGAAATCCTCTCGGCCGGCATCGCCGCACGGGCCAACATCCAGGTCGATGTCTGTTACTCACCCAACACCAGCACTAAAGCAACTTTTTCCTGCTACGACAAGGCTAACTGGGCCGATGGTTATGACGTTATTATTCACGACGAATGCTCGGCCGACATCAAGGATGTGGCGGTCGTGAACCGGATCCTCGAGCCACACCGCAAGGGGGTTCCGGCCGTCAATCTGCATTGCGCCATGCACTGCTACCGCACCGCAGTGGATGTCGGCAAGCCAGCGGCGTCGGGCACCGAAGGCGCTCTGTGGTTCGATTTTCTAGGACTCCAATCCAGCGGCCACGGCGCGCAATTGCCGATCGAAGTGAGTTATCTTGATGCCGCCAAGCCGATCAGCCAAGGACTCGAAGATTGGACGACCATCAAAGAGGAGCTCTACAACAACATCAGCATCCACTGCAGTGCCAAACCCTTGGCCTGTGGCAAGCAAGGCGCCACCACCACCGTGATTGTCTGGACTAATGAATACGGCGATAACAAGACCCGAGTGTTCTCCACCACCCTCGGCCACAGTAACGAAACGGTGTCGGACAAGCGCTACCTCGATCTGGTGACCCGCGGGTTGCTGTGGTCGTGCAACAAGCTCGGCTCAGACGGCAGTCCGCATGCCGGCTACGCCCGCCCAGCCGCCGCTGGAAAATGAGGTGTCCGGCAGCTCTGCGAATGGCGGCGGATGGGCTGCTAGCCATGGCCAAACTCCTGGCAGGATGCCCGGACTACGGAGGCGCGGGCAGCCTGCCCGCTGCCATTCTTCATCTCGATATTGGCCGAGATCAGGTATTTGGAGTTCTTTGATTATCTTTCTAGCAAAATGCTATCTCCCAAGACCACCAGTTCCACGCTGCCGCGCAACGTCTGATCGAGGAATGGGGTGTTGCGGGACTTGGATTGCATGAACTCCGCCGTGAAGGTGGTTTCGGCGTCTGGATCAAAAAGAATCATGTCGGCTGCTTGGCCCTCGGCAATGCTGGCAACCGGCAGACCCATCAGGCGGCGGGGTTCGGCGGAATAGCGCTTGACCAGCAAATCCCACCCGAAGATACCGGTGGCGACAAAGTGGTGATAGAGTGAGACCAAGGCGGTATCCAGACCGGTGACGCCATTGGGGGCACTAACAAAATCCTGGGATTTTTCAAAGGGTGTGTGCGGCGCGTGATCGGTGGCGATGAGGTCGAACACGCCGTCGATGAGTCCTTGCAGCAGCGCCGCGCTATCGGCCTTGGTGCGCAACGGCGGGTTCATCTTGTAATGGGTGTCGAAGTCGCCGATGTGCTCCTCGTTGAACAACAGGTGATGCGGGCTGACCTCGGCGGTCACCCGCACATCGCCACGGTTTTTCCACCAGCGGATGGTTTCCATGCCGAGCTTGCTGGAGACATGTTGGATATGGATATGAGCGCCGGCGGCGTGGGCCAAGCGAATATCGCGATCGATGATGATTTCCTCGGCGCAGGCCGGCGACCCCTTGATGCCGAGTCGATAACTCATCACTCCCTCGTTGAGCGCACGTGGCCCCGCCAACTCGGCAACCTCGCAGTGACTGGCAAAAAACATGCCAAATTCCCCCGCGTATTGCATCGCCCGAAATAACACCGCCGGGTCGGCAGTGGTGTCGCCATCATCGGTGAGCATTTTCACGCCCAACGCCCGCATCCCGTCGATCGCGGCGAGCTCCTTGCCCTGACGCCCCTTGGTCACGCAGCCGGAGGTGAGCACTGGAATGCGGGCGTGACGGCGGGCGGATTCCAGTACGCTGGCTACCAGCGTGGGGCTATCAAGGGCGGGTCTTGTGTTAGGCATCATCACCACCCCGGTCACCCCGCCATTGATGGCGGCCGCGCTGCCGCTGGCGATGGTTTCCTTGGTCTCGAAGCCTGGTTCGCGGAAATGCACATGTGCGTCGAACATGCCCGGCATCAAAATCCGGCCGCCGGCATCGATGACGCGGGCGGCGGCTGGCACGGAGAGCGCGGTTCCAATCTGTTGGATCTTGCCGTCGGTGACCAGCACGTCCGCATGGGTGAGGGCGGGTGAGTTTTCGTTAGCGATACGGGCGTTTTGGATGAGGAGTGTCATGGGGAGAAGATTGGATGGATCGAAACGCGGAGGCGCAGAGGTCGCAAAGAGCGGCGCAGAGGTGGGAGTGTAAAGATGTTAGATTGCGAGAGAAACTAATAACTCATAACCTACAACTCCTACCCAATAACCGCGCCCGGCTTGAGCCAGTAGAGCACGGCCATTCTAACAGCGATGCCGTTTTCTACCTGATCGTTGATGAGGGAGCGTTCGTAATCCATGACGGCGTCGCAGAGTTCGACGCCGCGGTTGACCGGGCCGGGATGCATGATGTAGAGGCCGCGCTCGCGGATCTCGGCGAGGCGCGCGTCGGTGACGCCGTAGAGATGGTGGTATTCGCGCAGGCTGGGGAAGTATTGCGCGTCCTGGCGCTCCATTTGCACGCGCAGCAGATAGACCACGTCCGGAGCCCACGCCATCGCCGCTTGATAGTCGGTGAAGCGGAGGATGTTTTCCGGACCGGTGCGCGGCACCAACGAGCCGGGTCCGAGATAGGCGACCTCGACGCCGATTTTCTTGAGGATGGTGCTGGTGGAGCGGGCAACCCGCGAGTGCAGGATATCCCCTACGATGAGGACACGCTTGCCGGCGGGATCGGGAAATTTTTCCTTGATGGTAAAGGCATCCAGCAATGCCTGGGTGGGGTGGGCGTGGGCGCCGTCGCCCGCATTGATCACCGAGGCGCGGGTCAGTCGGGCGATGGTGGCGGGCAGACCGGAGCGACTGTGGCGCACGATGATGAAATCCGAGCGCATCGCCTGTAAGGTCTCGATGGTTTCCCTAACCGACTCGCCCTTGGTGATGGAGGAGTGAGCGACATCGAAGTTGGTGACATCGGCGGAGAGACGTTTGGCGGCGACCTCAAACGACGAGTGGGTGCGGGTGCTCGCCTCGTAAAACAGCATGAGCACGCTTTTGCCCTTGAGCGCCGGAACTTTCTTCACCGAGCGGGTGAACAAATCCTTGAATGGAATGGCTTGCTCGAGGAGATGTTCTATTTCCTCGCGCTTAAGAGACTCGATATCTAGCAAATCTTTATGTGGCATGCCGGAGTTGGGAAAAGTAGTGGATGACAGAGAAGACGAGGGCGAAGAATACGATGATGGCGATGAAAGCGGCGTGGTGGCGCGAGAGGGAGTTTCTGGCGTAAATAACTGCGGCGACGACTAACGCCGCGAGCGTGCAGGCGGTGAGCAGATGATAGCCTTGGCTCCACGCCATGGCGAGCGTATAGGAACCGGTGAGACGCGACAATCCGTCTAGCAAGGTCGGCGCGGCGGCGCCGCCGCAGGCCAGCAGATAGCCGCAGACCAAGAGGACGGGATGGGCGGCGGTGGGGAGTTGATAGGCACCCCGTGAGATGACGGCCAGAGCATCATGGCGGCGGGCATGCGCTAATTCCTGCGCGCTATGGCGGCGGAGCGGCAGTGGAGATGGCGTGGCATCGGTGGCGGTTAGGGACGGCGTGTCGGCCTCTAACTTGGGGCGGTGTTCTGAGCGTTTGAACGAACGCGACGGTGGGCGGAGTTGTCTCTGTGGCGCAGCTACGTCGGCCGGAATCTTGGCGCTGGGCAGCGGCAGCGCGCCCATACGCTTAGGAGCGCTTGCTAGGCTGGGCCGCTCGTCCGGTGTCTGGGCCGCTGGTGGCGACGGCAGGATGCCGAAAGTTTGGCGGAGTTTGGCAAGTTCCTCCGGGGATTTTTTGCGCAGCGGGAGTGGGTTCATGGCGATTCATTCGCGATGACGCGAATCTGATCGAGGCCATCGGCTTTTTCTAGGCACACCAGCACATTCTCGTTGCGCTGGGTGCTCAGGGTGATGCCAGTGTAATCGGGTTGGATCGGCAGTTCGCGGTGGCCGCGGTCGACGAGTACGGCGAGTTCCACTTTGGCGGGGCGGCCGTAGTCGGCGAGCGCGTCGAGGGCGGCGCGGATGGTGCGCCCGGTGAACAGCACGTCATCGACCAGGATCACATGGGCCCCTTCGATCGGGAATGGAATGTCGGATTCCAGCAGTTTCGGGTTTTCGTGCAGGTGCTCGAAATCGTCGCGGTAGAGGGAAATATCCAGCATGCCAAAGTTGAGCTCACGGTCGTCTTCCGCTAGCCGGGTGAGCACGCGCTCGGCCACCTCATCGCCGCGGCGACGAATGCCGACGAGGGCGATGGGTGCATTCGCAGTTTTGGTGCGGATGGCCTCGGCCAAGCGGTCCACCGCGGCGGCAATGTCGTCTGCGCTAAGGGTCATGGGCATGGTACGGGTCGTTAGGTGAAATGCAGGATGCCGATATCGTGGCGGCGTTGGAGTCCCGCAAAGTGAATGTGTCCGGCGGCGGCGTGGGCGCGCTCGACGGCAGTCGCACGGGTCGTGCCACCGGCCACCACCGCCAGCACCCGGCCGCCGTTGGTTTCCCATTGGCCGGCTGCGGTCTGGCGGGTGCCGGAATGATAGACGCGGGCGTCGCCGCAGGCGTCCAACCCACCGATTAGGTCGCCGCTGTGCGACGTCTCCGGATAGCCGGCGGAGGCGAGGATGACGCACACGCTCCAGCCTTGGTCGAAGGTTAACAAATCGGGGCGGAGTTGGCCCTGGGCGCCGGCCAGGCAGAAGCCGGCCAAATCCCCGTGCACCAGCGGCATGACCGCTTGGCATTCTGGGTCGCCGAAGCGGCAATTGTATTCGATGACCTGTGGGCCGCTGGGCGTGAGCATGATGCCGAAATAGAGGAATCCACGGTATGGCAGGCCTTCGCGGCGCAAGCCGGCGACGGTGGGCTGGACGATTAGCGCGTCAATTTGGGCGAGGATTTCCGGGGGGACGAGTTGGCGACTGGCCACTGCGCCCATGCCGCCGGTATTCGGGCCGCGATCGCCCTCGCCGATGCGCTTGTAATCGCGGGCCGGCGTGAAAATCAGATACGAATCGTCCACCACCGCGGCAAACACAGATATTTCGGGGCCGCTGAGGCATTGCTCGACGAGTACCCGGCCGTCGCCGAAGCGCCGCTGGGTGAACACTGCGTCGAGAAACTCGCCGGCACTCGCCGCATCCGGGCACACCGCGACGCCCTTGCCGGCGGCCAAACCATCGAATTTAAGGACGGTGGGGTACTCGTCGGCGATGGCGGCGAGCGCCTCGGGCAGGGAGTCGCAGGCGCTGGCGCGGGCAGTGGGAATGGCATTGCGCAGCAGGAAGTTTTTGGCAAATTCCTTGCTGGCTTCAAGTTGGGCGGATTCCTTGGGCGGTCCCCAGCAGGGAATGCCGGCCTTACTGCAGAGGTTGGCGAGGCCTTCGCCCTGCACCAGATAGCTTTCCTCACCCGCCACGCAGAGGTCGATGGAGTGGGCTTGCATCCATGCCACCAGGGACTCCACGCTATCGGCCGCCACCGGTTCTGCTAGTGCCGAGATGGCGTCGCTGCCGGGGAAACAAAATAGCAAGGGTCGCGCTGGGGATTCTGCCAGTGCCCTCACCAGTGCGTGTTCGCGCCCGCCTTTGCCTACTACCAATATTCGCATCCGCGGCGGTTATCGCGCAATTTTTCCTCCGACTCAACCCCCAATCTCGCGAATCGCGCACAACTTCACTAGCGAGGCTGCGCCTCAGACCCAAGACGCATGACTTGAAGACACAAGACGCAAGACTTGAAGACCCAAGAGAAGAAAACTTGGCCTGACGACAGCAACTTTGGCTTTTCCGTGCTTGAGTATCGCCGCGGGTGTGCTTGACTCGGCGTGCCGGGGCTTTGCCCTCCGGCCAATCCGCACCGCACGAATTATGGGAAGAGCCTTTGAATGCCGCCGCCGAGCCAAGGAATCGCGTTGGGCCACCATGTCCAAGGTGTTTCCCAAGCTCGCCAAGTCGATCACCCTCGCCGCCAAAAACGGTGGGCCCGATCCGGAAAGCAACGCGCCGCTGCGGGTGGCCATCAACAACGCCAAGGCCCAGAACCTGTCCCGCGAAAATATCGAGGCCGCCATCAAGCGCGCCGCAGGCAAGGACGCCGCCGATATCTCGGAAGTCTCCTACGAGGGCAAGGGGCCACACGGGTCGTTGTTTTTCATCGAATGCGCCACCGACAACTCGAACCGCTCGGTGACCAACCTGAAAACCATTTTCAACAAGAACAACGGCCAGTTGGTCAACTCTGGCGCGCTGGATTTCATGTTCGCGCGCAAAACCGTCATCGAGTTTCCCATTCCTGCGGCGGCCAACCTCGAGGCGATCGAACTCGAACTCATCGACGCCGGCCTGGAGGAGTTGCACGTCGAAGACGGCATCGTGTCGCTCATCGGCGAGTTCAGCGCCTTTGCCAGCCTCTGCCAAGCAGTCGAGCAGTTGGGCATCGCCGCCTCCAAGGCCAGCCTCCAGCGCCTGCCCAGCCAGCCTATCGATCTGAGCGAGGAGCAAATGCTCGACGTGGAGAAAATCCTCGACCGCATCGAGGACGACGACGACGTGCAGGCGGTGTTCACCAACATCGCCTGAGCGGCAACGCCCGGCTTACTCAGCGGACTACCGCCTAGCCAAGCCAGCTTGCCGGCAAACGTGTCTCTTCACTGGTTCGTTGTGATGTTCCACCGCGAAAGTGGACCCCGACACTGGGCAAATGCCCGTCTCACCAGAAAAATGCATGATTTTACACAAGCCTCTATCACTGCAACGCTAGTGATCCGAGTCGCAGGAAAAAGCCACCTTCATTCCACCTCCCCCCCTCATGATCGAAGTTGACAGTTTAACCAAACAGTTCGGAACCAAAACCGCCGTGGACCATCTGTCGTTTGCGGTAAACAAAGGCGAGGTGTTGGGATTTCTCGGGCCCAACGGTGCCGGCAAGTCCACCACCATGCGGATGATCACGGGGTTCTTCCCCCCGACTTCCGGCGATGCCAAAGTCTGTGGCATCTCCATCGTGGATCGGCCCGCCGAAGCTAAAACCAAAATCGGCTACCTGCCGGAATCTGCGCCGCTCTACCGGGACATGACCGTCATCGGGTTCCTGCGGTTTTGCGCCGCCATCCGCGGCCTGTCCGGCGGCGCCAAAAAGGACGCCGTGGAACGTGCCATCGAAACTTGCTCGCTCGCCTCCGTTGCGGCCCAATCCATCGATACACTATCGAAAGGCTACCGCCACCGCACCTGCCTCGCCCAAGCCCTGTTGCATGATCCCGAAGTGCTCATCCTTGACGAGCCAACCGACGGTCTCGACCCCAACCAAAAACACGAGGTCCGCCAACTCATCAAACGCCTTGGCAAAACCAAGGCCATCCTCTTTTCCACGCATATTCTCGAAGAGGTCGAGGCCGCTTGCTCCCGCGCGGTCATCGTCGATCGCGGTGTCATCGTTGCTGATGGTACTCCCGCGGAACTCATCGCCCTATCCGGCAGCGGGTCGCTCACCGACCTGTTCCGCACCGTCACCACGCGCGACACCGAGAGCGCTGGAGTCCGCAATTGACACCCTAGCAGCAAGAGTCGACCGCGCCATTTTCTATCCACCCTATCCAATCCGCTATCTTCCATGTCCTCCCTGACCATCTACAAACGCGAGCTTGGCAGCTACTTTGCCCAGCCCACCGCCTACGCGATCATTGTGATCTTCCTGCTGCTTTCTATGGGCCTGGCCTTTAGCTTCGGCAATTTCATGCGCGTGGGTGATTCCTCGCTGGAATGGACGTTCTTTTTCTGGCATCCGTGGATCTTCATGCTGCTGGCCCCCGCCGTGGGCATGCGCCTGTGGTCTGACGAGCAACGCAACGGCACCATCGAATTGCTAGGCACCTTCCCGGTTTCCACTAGCAGTGTGATCATCGGCAAATTCGTCGCCGCCGCCACCGTCTGGTTGGTCGCCCTCGCTTGCACGTTCCCGATTGTCCTCACCGTAAATTACCTCGGCAAACCTGACAACGGAGCGATTCTGGCAGGCTACATTGGCAGCCTGCTGGTGTGCTGCACGTTTCTGGCCATCACCATGTTGGTGTCGGCCTGTACCCGCGACCAAGTTGTCTGCCTAATTGTCTCGGTGCTCATCTGCGTGACAATGGTGCTGTGCGGGTATGACGATTTCACTCGCGAGTTGGGCAAGGCGGTATCGCCCTCAGCCGTCGAGGCGGCCGTCTCGTTTGGCGTATGGAATCACTTCAGCTCGCTCAACCGCGGCCTGTTACGGCTCCAGGATCTGGTGTGGTTCGGCTCCATCATTCTGGTGACACTGCTCGGCACCAGCGCCATCCTGTCAGCCAAGCGTTCATAATTCACCCGTAACATCCAGCCCTCACGACCCCACATCATGGCCCACAAACCAACCCACCCCGTCACTCGCGCCGCCTTTGGCGTCGGCGCTCTGGTCGCCATCGCCGTCCTTGCCAACTGGCTGGTGGCCATCACCCCAATCGGCAGCCGCGGTTACGATTTCACCGAGAACAAGCTGCACACGCTCTCGGACGGCACTCGGGCGATCGTTGCGGAATTAGACACGCCGGTGGTCATTCGCTACTACGCATCTCGTAATACCGCCTACATGCCGGAGGCGCTCAAGTTGCACATGCGTCGGGTCGATGAGTTGCTCAAGGAGTACGGGGCCTTGTCCAAGGGCAAGCTGCGCATCGATGAACTCGATCCGCAGCCCGACACCGATGCTGAAGACTCGGCCAACCTCGACGGCATCAACGGCCAGCGGATGGACGATCAAAACCTCTATTTCGGCCTGGCCGTGTCGTGTCTGGACCGCACCAGCGTCATTCCCTTCCTCGATCCCAACGAGGAAACGATGTTGGAATATCATCTATCCAAAGCCATCGCGGAAGTCACCACCCCCACCAAACCGGTCATCGGCGTGATGTCCGCACTGCAACTGGGAGGCAAGCCCGCGCAGATGCCCGGTCAACGCCCTGAGCAGCCATGGGTGATCTATCAGCAATTGCAGCAATCCTTCCAAGTCAAGGATCTCGGCATGACGCCCACCACGATTGATCCGAAGGAAATCAAGGTGTTGCTGCTGTTCCATCCTGCCGGGATTACGCCGGAGGCCGAGTTTGCAGTGGACCAATACCTGCTAGGCGGTGGCACCGTCGTGGCATGTCTCGACGCGTTCTCGGTGGCGGCACAACGCACCGGTGGCGCCGGCAATCCGATGATGGGTGGCGGTGGCGGCATTCCCACCAGTTCCACGCTTCCCACCTTGCTAGGTGCCTGGGGGATGAGCTTCGAATCGACGCAAGTGATAGCCGACCCCACGTATATGACGACCATGCAAGGGCAAGACGGTCGCCCAACCGATGCCGTGGCCATCTTGACCTTGTCGCAAAAGGCGATGCCACAGAAGGATAGTATCGTCACCAAGGATTTGGAATCCATCATGATGTTGCTGCCGGGTGCCTTCACCCAAACCGGCGGCGCAGGCGTCGCCGTCACTTCCCTGGTGCGCTCGTCGCTGCAGGCCGGCTTCGTCGATTCCACGCGAGCCTCGACTCTCGATCCGTCCTTGTCGACCTCGCTCAGGCCCAAGGGCACGGCCTTTGATCTGGTCACCCACCTCAGCGGGACGTTCAAAACCGCCTTCCCCAACGGCAAACCCGGTGACCCACCCGCCGCGCCCAAGGCCGACGCTGACAAAAAACCGCAGGTGGGCGAGTTGCCGGCCGAGGCCAAGAAGGAAGCTCCCAAGCCGGCCTGGCTCAAGGAGGCAGTCGCGCCGGGCAATGTATTTTTGATAGGCGATGTGGATGCCTTCTACGATCCGTTTGCCTATCGGATGCAAAACTTCGGAGGCATGCAAATGGCGTCGCCCATCAATGGCAATGCGCCGTTGCTTTTCAATCTGCTCGATGCGGCAGCCGGCTCCAAATACCTGATAGGTTCGCGTTCTCGCGCCGCCACCCGCCGTCCGTTCACGGTGATCAAGGACATGGAAGCTGAGTTTAACAAAACAGCCGGTGCGGATATCGCCAAGTCCGAGGCCCGGCAGCAGGAACTCGCCAAACAAGTCAATGCCTTGCAGACCAAAAAGTCGCAGAGCTCCGATGCCAAGCTCTCGGCCGAGACTAAGGCCAAGATTCGTGAACTGCGCAAAGAGCAGGTCGCGGTCTCACAGGTGATTCGCGAGAAACAAAAGGACCTCCGCCGCCAGAAAGACCGCCTCGCCGGCAACCTCACCCTCCTCGACGTCGCCATCATGCCATCCCTCGTCATCCTCTTCGGCTTAGGCCTCTTCATCAAACGCCGCTCCGCCACCCGCGCCCGCTAAACGGCAATCACAGATCCCACCTTTCAGCTTTCCAACCTCTCCCACCTCTCCCACCATGAACAAACGCCAAGTGATCATCCTCTGGATCATCGCCATCGCCCTCGGCGGCGGTGTCGCCTTTATCAAGTTCGGCCAGAAACACGCCACTGCCGGCACCACTGACCGCCAGCCCGGACAAAAATTATTAGAATCCTTTGCTGTCGCGGAGGTGGCCGCAATCGAGATTCAAGGCATCGGCGATGTCACCAATCTGGTCAAGAAAGATGGCAAATGGCTCGTTGCCCAGCGTGACAACTACCCGGCCAATTTCACCGCCGTCAGCGAGTTTCTGGACACCTTGGAAGAACTCAAGGTCACTCAGGGGATTCAAGCAGGCCCATCGTTTGCACCCCGCTTCGGTCTAGATGAATCCGCCACCACTAACGAGAAGCGCGGCATCACCGCTAGTTTCAATAACGCCGACGGTAAGCAACTCGCCAAACTTTCCATAGATCGGCGCAGCGCCGCGGAAACCCCTGCTTCACCCTATGGCGGTGCCGCTAACGGACGCTTCATCCGCAACCACGACGACCTCAACGCCATCTATCGGGTCAGCGAGGCGTTCCCAGCCCTCAGTAACCAGCCCAAACGCTGGCTGGCCGATGGCTTTATCCAGATCGAAAAAATCAAGTCCATAGTCGTCACTCAGCCCGACAAGGCCGATGTGGCCTGGAAGCTGGAGCGCGCAAGCGAAGATGGTGCCTTCACTCTCGCTGGGGCCGCCGCTGGCGAAACCCTCGACACGGCAGCCACCGACCCGCTCAAGAGTTTGTTCTCCTACGCTAAGTTTGACGATGTGATCCCCACCGCCAAAACGGCCGAGCGCATCCAGCCCACCGGCAAACGCACAGCCACCATCGAGACGGTCGAGGGCTTTGCCTATACCCTTACGTTCACTCCGCTCAAGCCCGGATCCACTCCGCCGCCAGCTCCCAAGCCTGCCATGCAGCAGCCTCCGGCCGACGATAACTACGCCGTGACGGTCGCGGTTACTGCCACCCTACCCAAGGAACGCAAGAAACCTGAAAGCGAGAAGCCCGAGGATGCCAAAACGCAAGACGCCGCCTTCGTAGCGCGTCTCAAAACACTCACCGAACAGCTCGAAAAGGCAAAATCGCTCGCCGACCGCAGCTTCGAAGTCAGCAAATTCACCTTGGACCCCCTGCTCAAGGAGCGTGCCGCTTTACTCAAGAAGGACGCGCCTGCCGCAACCACTCCCCCCACGGCCACCCTGCCTCAACCCGGGGGACCTCATTGAGGTGGAACCTGCCGAAGTGTCTGGCGAGCAGGTCTGGGTGCTGCGCCCGCGCAAAACCCAGACCGCCCGTGGCTTGGATGCCTGAGGCACAAGACTATAGTGATTGAATACTCCATGGCGGCCTTCAAAAAATCCGCGCCAAAATCGCCAGAGCTCACCGTGTTGTGATCTGTCCTAAAACGGCACTTGGAACGGCACTTGCCAAGTGCCGTGTCGGCTTCACCACGTCACTCCATCCACGCGGGACTTTGGCAAGTCCCGCTCCCCTCCGCTCCGACCTGTAGCGTCGCCCAGCAGTGCCTCGATCATGCGCAGGGCCTGCAGGTTAGGGCCGACCTCATGCACTCGGTGGAGCAGCACGTTGTGTTGGCGGGCGAAGGCGGTGATGGCTACTGTCGGCCACTCGCGCTGTGCCGGGTCGGTGGTTCCCAAGGCCTTGTCGATGAAGGATTTTCGCGAAACCCCGAGCAACAGCGGTCGGCCGCCCACCACCAGATCGGCGAGTTGGCGCAACAGCGTGAGATTGTGCTCCAAGGTTTTTCCAAAGCCTATTCCCGGATCAAAACACAGGGCCTCCGCGGCAATCCCCGCTGCCGTCAGACTGGCCAAGCGCTCAACGAAAAACTCCTGCACCTCCGCCACCACATCGCTGTATTGCGGGTGCGCCTGCATCGTCCGCGGCTCGCCGAGCATGTGCATGACCACCACCCCGCAGCCACTCGCCGCACACACCTCCGCCATTTGCCCATCCTGCCGCAACCCGCTCACGTCATTGACGATATCCGCTCCCGCTGCCAGTGCCACTTTCGCCACTGCAGCCTTCGAGGTGTCGATGGAAATGAGCCCGTCCCATTCCGCCCGCAGCGCCGCCACCACCGGTTGGGTGCGCGCAATTTCCCATTCAGCACTCACCGGCAGCGCCCCGGGACGGGTGGACTCGCCGCCGATATCAATCATCTCCGCGCCTGCGGCTATGAGCTCTCGAGCGTGGGTCAGCGCGGCAGCCAACTCCACGTGTCGCCCGCCGTCGGAAAATGAATCCGGCGTCACGTTCAATATCCCCATCACCTGCGCACGGCGTGACAGGTCGAGGGTTCCTCTGCGGGTTTTCCAGATCATGGCCAAAATGACGCCTTGCCGGTGGCGGCGCCTGCACCTATTGTCGCCGCCGTGAAACCCTTGGCAACCTGGAAAATCCTCTGGCTCCTTTTTGCCCTCGGCTGGCTGCCCATGCTTGCCGCAGGCGACCTCGAGGCGGTCGACGGCCCGAATGTGCGCGTCTTGCAGCACAAGGATGGCTCCAAGACGATTTTTACCCGCAGCCCGAACAATCTGGTGCTAACAAAAAAAACCTTCTCGGCGGCCGGTCGGCTCACCCTGATCACGATCTATCGGATGGATAGCGGTGGCAATCCGGTCTCCTGCAAAATCTACGATGGTCAGAAAAACGAACTCTTCAAGGTGTCCTATGGCTACCGCAAGTCCGACGCTCAGTTGGTCTCCGAGGAGATGTTTGACAGCCGCGTCCGACGCACTAATCCGAAAAACCCCGCCGAGGAGATGCCGGTGCAGGTGGTCCGCTATGTGATCGACGCCCAAGGCAAACGCAGTGCGCCCATCGTCTACAACCTCCTTCCCGGCAAGTCCTTTGAGGAGATCTTCGGCTCGAGCGCCTCAGCTTTGCAGACCAATCCGTTCCAAGACGACAAACCAGCAAAAAAAACCAAGGCCCCGGAAAAACCGTTAGGCGGGCGCTAAATACTCCCCCATGATTGCCAAACGCGTCATCTTCACCGGCCACGTCCAGAACGTCGGTTTCCGCTACACCGTCAAGGATTTGGCCCGCGCTTTTGACGTCTGTGGCTGGGTCAAAAACCTGCCCGACGGCACCGTCGAGTTGCAAGCCACAGGTGAGCCCGCCGAGGTGAATGCCTTCATCAAGGAAATCGCCGAGGAATCCAACGTCGCCCATCATATCAAGTCCCACATGGCAGAAACCATTCCGTTGCTAGATAATACCGCTGGCTTCCGTATCGTCGGTTAACCCCAGCGCAATATCATTACAGGGTGACAGATAAATAGTAGAGAATCTTGTGGATTGTGCGGTTTTCGGTGGCATGGTGGTTTATGCGCAGGTCAAGATGGCTGGCGGGTTGGAAGGATTCGGCGACGAAGCCGGTGATTTACCATTGCATAAGCCGAGTTGTGGACCGGCGGTTTGTGTTTGAGGAAAGGGAGTGCGAGGCGTTCCGGATGTTTTTTCGGATGTATGAGAAGTTTTCAGGCTGCCGGGTATTGGCGTATTGCGTGATGTCGAACCATTTTCATTTGCTGCTGGAGGTGCCGCGGATGACGGATGGCGGGTTGAGTGACGAGGAGCTACTGAAACGTCTTGGCGGGCTATATCCCGTGGTGGTGGTGGCGGGAGTGGCCGCGGAATTGGCGGTGGCGAGGAAGATTTCTATCGGCGAGGGAGATGAAGCATGTGAGGCGCGTGTGGCGGCCATTCATGCCCGGTTCACCTACCGGATGCATGACTTGAGTGAGTTCATGAAGGGCTTGTTGATTCGCTTCACGCGGTGGTTCAACCGGGTGCATTTGCGCCAAGGGACGTTGTGGGAAGAGCGCTTCAAGAGCGTGATCGTGGAAAGCGGGGTGGCGGCGCGGACGATGGCAGCCTACATCGACCTCAACCCTGTGAGGGCGGGGATGGTGAAAGATCCGGCGGATTACCGCTGGAGCAGTTATGGAGAAGCGGTGGGAGGCGGGAGGAAAGGAAATGGGAAAAAAGCCCGCGAGGGCCTCGTGCGGGCGTATTTTTGCGACCAGGGAGTGGGTTTCGAGGCGGAGCGATGGCGGGAGGTCTCGCGCTTATACCGACGGTTGATGGGCCTAGCCCTGGGACGCAAGCCGGGACGGGCCGATGTGTCTGGAGCCGGAAAACGAGTAGCCAAAAACATGCTGAACACGGCTGGAATGTTGGAAAGCAAGGCCAACGGCACGGTCTTGACGGATCTAGGACTGGCCAAGATGTTGCACTGCCGGGTGAGATATTTCACGGACGGGGCAGTAATCGGCAGCAAGGAGTTTGTGAACGAGGCGTTTGCACGGGCACGGGAGCGCTTCAGCAGCAAGCGCAAGGATGGAGCGCGGGCGATGAAAGGCAGCGGGAGCGGCGCGAAGGGGCTGCTGTGGAGTGCTAGGGATTTGCGCGTAGGGGGCTGAAAATCACCCATGCCTGATACCTGGGTGTTGATGGCTACCAGGGGCGAGTCGTTGCGCCAGGCCATCGCCGATCTCCATGCCTTTGAGCAGTGATTCAAAGCGCAGTGCTAATAAGAGCAATGAGCACAGCGCTTCTCCTCGGCGCTCCTCGTGCCTCTTGCTTCTTCTACTCTTGCGTCTTCTTCTCTTGTGTCTAGCGTCTTGCCTGTCGCCCCGCCATGTCCCCTGAACACCAACTCGCCCAACTCACCGCAGGCACCACCAAGGTCCTGTCCACCACGGAATTGCTGGCAAAACTCCGGCTCGGCCGGCCGCTGCGCATCAAGCTCGGCGTGGACCCAACCGCCCCCGACATCCATCTCGGCCACACCGTGGCCTTGGAAAAGCTGCGCCAGTTTCAGTTGCTGGGGCATCAGGCGGTGTTGCTTATCGGCGACTTCACCGCCACCGTCGGGGATCCATCGGGGCGCAGTGCCACCCGTCCGCCGCTCACCCGGGAGGAAGTGCTGGCCAATGCTGCGACCTACACCGATCAGGCTTTCAAGATATTGGACCGGGAGCTAACCGAGATTGTGTACAACGGTGATTGGTTCCGCAAGATGAGCTACGAGGAAATCCTCCGGCTTAACGCCCGCGTCACCCTTCAACAAATGCTTCAGCGCGAGGATTTCCGCAAGCGTCTGGATGCCGGCCAGGAAATTCGCCTCCACGAACTCCAGTATCCGATCATGCAGGGCTGGGACTCGGTGGAAATCCGCGCCGACGTGGAAATCGGCGGCACCGACCAGCTCTTCAACATTCTCGTCGGCCGGGACCTCCAAAAAGAGGAAGGCCAGCCCCAACAGGTCGTGATGGTCCTGCCGCTGCTCGAGGGCCTCGACGGCGTGCGAAAGATGTCCAAGTCCTACGGCAACTACGTCGGCGTCAGTGATGCGCCGCAGGAAATGTTTGGCAAGCTCATGAGCATTTCCGATGAATTGATGGACCGATACTACGTATTATTGTTAGGCGAGGCCCGCGACCCCGCCGGCCATCCGATGGAGGCCAAAAAGGCACTCGCCGAAAAACTCACCGGTCGCTATCACGGCAGCAGCGCCGGAAGCGCCGCCCGCGCCGATTGGGACACCCGTTTTTCAAAAAAGGATTTGGCGGCTGCCGAGTTGCCGGAGCTCCAGGTGGTGACTCTACCGCCCGACCTCTGCGTGCTGAGCCTCTGCTCCCATGCGTTCCAGGTCGCCTTCGGCATTGAAAAATCCAACAGCGAATTGCGTAAGCAATTCATTACCACTGGTTCCGTCCAATTCAACGGTGCCAAACTTACCGACCCCAGCGCCCCGGTCGCCCCCCGCTCCGGGGATGTCCTCAAGCTCTCCAAAAAACACGCCGTGCGCTTCAGCTGAGCCAATTGGCAGCAGCGTACGTCGATAGTGCCTCCGGTTGCAGGCCGTGGGACTATGTGGCCCGGGCATCCTTGCCCGGGTGCCCATGCTTGGAGAATGGGCTGGGCTGGGCACGGATTCATTCGCTTCGCATGGGCACTGCGGCCGGAGGCACGCAGCCACGGCCTGCCGCGAGACGCGGCAGCCACGCCACGTGGCCGGGCGCCACTGGATGCTGGCCGTGCGAGTCGGTGGCTAGCCAGCGGCGAGCTTTGCCGACCGGGTCGGCGGTGAGGCTGCTGGTCACGGCAGCAGACGGGCTCCTAACCAGGCACAATTACTTGTGAGTTTCGGCTTGCACGGCGGCTTTCTCTAGGCTATGTAGCTGCCCGCACAGCTTCTGACGAAAGAAAGGAGTGGGTCTCGCACCCACTCTTTTGCGTCTCCAGATGCCGCCCGCCCCCACCGCCTGCCATGACTAACGACATCGTCGCTCTCATCGAATATTACGAAAAGGAAAAAGGAATCGACCGCGACCGGGTTGTTTCCGCACTTGAATTCGCCTTTATTTCGGCGTACCGCAAGATGGTTCCTGGTGCCGACGCCATCGATACCCTGCGTGCCGATGTCAACACCCGCAAGGGCGAAACCCGCATCTTCGCCTCCCTCACGGTGGTGGCCGATGACGGTCAGACAGACAAATTTAACCAGGTGCAGCTGGCTATTGCCCTCAAGAAGAATCCGGCAGCCCAACACGGCGACGTGCAGGAGTTCAACGTTACCACGAAGGATTTCGGCCGCATCGCCGTGCAGACCGCCAAG
>WBXD01000028.1 GCA_008932935.1 Verrucomicrobiota bacterium | reverse complement strand
GGCACCAGCCACCCGCACGACCTTGCCGTCGATGAGCAGGTTCATGCTGGCATCCAAGTCCTTGTTTCCGCCTATCAGGAAGCTGATATACTTGCGTTCGATCTTGAACTCCGGCGACGTGAGCGTGCCGGTACCTTCTTCCCCAAGATGGTATGAGGAGGCGAAGCCCCTGCCCTTGAACCCGTCCACAGGCTTCGTCAGGTTGGCGCGCCACGGGTTGGGCAGACCGCCATGGACCGGACCGGCCCCAAAGGCATCGCCGGTCACTTTCCAGTTGCCGAAATCCGCGCCCTCGAAGTCCGCGATGACGATGGGTTCAGCGGCACCGCAAGTTGCCAAGCCGCTTCCCATCAGGGCTGCCGCGATAGTCAATACCTTGTTACAAATTGATTGATTCATTATCTTATTTTGAAAAGGGACATGTCATTGTGTGGGTGATATAAAATATGGCGGTTATTTATCGGTGTAGCTGGAATGCATTTTCCAGCCTTTGACCTGCTTGACCATGACATCCGCGCCGCTGCTGAACAGGCTGATGCCGAGATTCTCCGGGACATAGCTGCGAGCGGTGACGGCGGCCTGGCGGTCGTTGGCAAAGACTTCCACGAGGTTTTTATCGATGAACACGCGCAAGGTGAGGTCTTCGCCCGGCTTGAGTTCAAACAGCGCGTCAACTTTTCCAACCATCAACGTCTTGGTTGCGGGAATATAGGCGATCCTCACGCCGTTGGCTCCATCCTTGTCGCTCAGAACATCCAGACCGCACTCCTTGGCTTTCGGGTTTTTGATAGTTACTTCCAGCTCCAGCGTGTTGCCACTGAATTCAGTAAGCTTGTATGGGGCGCTGCTTTTCACGGCGATGTTTTGTTGCTGTTTTTCATCGTAGCGCAGCGATTCGAGTTCCTTCAACGGCTTGATGCGCAACACCCCGTCTTTGGGCAGCGACAACTCACGCGGCAGCGACTGCACACCCGACGGCTCAATGGGCATGTTCAGCAGCCACGCCCACATCACGCGGCGGCCGTCCTTGGTCAGCAGCGATTCGGGCGCAAAGAAATTCCCGCCATGCCACGTCATGCGGGCATGGAAGTCGGGCGAAAACTTCTCGTTTTTCCATTCGCCGAGGTAGTAGCGGCAGCCTAACTTATGGCTGATGCACAGGAGCATCCACTTGTTGCCGATTTTGAAGAAGTTTGGACATGAGACGTCTTCGCATTGCATCACGTCGGGCATTTCGTGGTCGAGAAACAAGCCGAGATAATCCCAGTTTTTGAGATCCTTCGACTTGAACAGTGTTGGCGGCTTGCCATTCCACGGATTGCCACCGGACACCGCGTAGTAAGAGTCCCCATCGAGCCAGGCGTCCGGGTCCCAGTTGGCGATCTTGTCGCCATCCTGGCCCGGCTGGATCTTAGGCTCGAGCGGATAGGACTTGCTCCACGTCTCCAGATTATCGTCCAGCGCGACGGCCAGTTGATTGCGGCCAGTACCGTTCCCGTGATAGATAATGGCCGGTTGGCCTTCCTTGGTGAAAAATCCCGTGCCGCTGTACATGCCGTGGCCGATGGCTTTCTCGGTGAGCGTCGTCGGCCGCCACTTCCAGTGCACCATGTCGTCGCTGGACACATGGGCGAAATTGACGCCGTCGCATTTGTAAATATAGTGCAGGTGATACTTGCCCTTCCAGTAGAAGGCGCAATTCGGATCGCCCGGGTTGGCGTATTCCGGGCCGGGATGGACCAGGTGATAGGTCATCCAGTTGGGCGGCGGATTGGCCGGCATGGCCGGAATCACCTGGGTAGGCACCCCTTGTGCGCAGGGCATCATGGCGCTTGCCAGCAACCAGGCCGCCGTCATCACTTTGGTGATTGGTGTCATATCAATGGTTGTAAAGTTGTGAACGGGATTGGGTGGTTATTTGTCGGTCCAGATGGATTTCAGTTCATGCACTTCGAGTTTCTCGAAGCTGACATTGCCGCCGGTCACGGCGACCTCGGCACCCAGCGCGGCCGGTTCGGGCGTGCCGCGCAGCGGCACGTAGCACAGGCCGCCGCCGGCGTACACTTCGAAGACCGTCCGGTCGATGAAAACCGTCAGGTCGAGCTTGCCATCGCGCAGTGGCACCGTCACGCGGACACCACTCACGACGAGCTCCTGCAGCTCCGTGTTGTAAATGATCGGGATGCCGCGCAGGGTGAACCTCACCTCACCTTTGGCGGGTGGCGTGAAGGTGGCACGCAGTTCTAACATCTCGGCGGAGGCTTTCGCGAGCGGGTTGGGCGCGCCGGGTGCGAGGGTGAGCGCTCCCACAGTGATGGATTTGGCGCGCAGGGATTTCAATTCATCCACCGGGGTCCACGCGAGGCGTGGGCCAGCGGGCGTGGAGCGCAGGGTGAGTTGGTTAGGCAGGCTGATTGGCTGGCTGAACGGCTGAACTCTCTCATCGAGTTGCGGCCAGGCGAGTTGGATGGTGCGGCCTTTGGGGTCATTTGAGAACGTCTGTGCCGCGACGTAAGCCATCCCGGGATGACCTTTGAGCATCGCGGTTTCGGGCGTGAAGGCCTTGCCGTCGAACGTGCCAACCCTATAGTCACCGCTAGCCGAAGTGAGCACCCATTTCTTGTTGCTGGCCACCCCGTCCAGTGCGAGTTCAAAGATATCCGGGCATTGATTAAACCCATCGCTGCGGCTTTGATACGTCCACTTCTTCAAATCCGGTGATGTGTGGAAGGCAATCCCCTGTTCGGCTTGCACGGCCATCACCCACTGCTTGCTCGGCGCGTGCCACAGCAGGCGCGGGTCGCGCCCGGGGTGCTTCTTCACCGGGTTGCCGTCGAATTCCTTGAACGTGCGCCCCGCGTCGTTGGAATAGACGATGCAGACGCCGCGGGTGTAGCTGGTGAAGGCGGCCGCGATCAAATCGGCCGTGCCGTTTTTCCAACCGGCGGTGTTGGCGGTATCGAGCACGGCACTGCCGGAAAAAAAGCTATCGCCCGGGGTGTGCGGTTCGACAAGAACCTGCGATTCCTTCCAATGAACCATGTCGCTGCTCACGGCGTGGCCCCACTGCATGTTGAGCCCGTCAACATTGTAAGGGTTGCATTGATAGAAAAGATGATACTCGCCATGGGAAAACACCATGCCGTAGGGATTGGTATTCCAACCGCTGCGCGGGGAGAAATGCAGTTGAGCTCGCAATGGCTCATGGTAGAGGGTTGCCGCATCCACGATGGAATCGCTCTGCTCGATCGAATCCAGCACCATGGAACCCGGGATCATTTTCTCCACCTGGAGCGTGAGGGTCTTGCCTTTCCACGCGCCCACATCCATGCACGCCCACCAGTCGGGCGGGGCATCCGCTAGCCCAATCGTGTTTTTCGCCACCACTTTGCCATCGACGATGGTGTTGACGAGAAGGAGCGGGAACACGCCGTTCTTGATAGGAATGCGGAGATAACGCTTGTCGATTTTGAAGTCGCGCTTGACGTCGGCAAACAATTGCAGTTTGGGAGATTTGGGGGCGCCTGGGGGTGGCTTGACGTCGGTTTGAACGATCTGGTCCACGTTGATATGCCCTTGCCAGGCCTGGTCATCAATCTGAATGACGGCGGACTGGCCGGCGAATTCAGCCACATTCCACGAACCCGGCACGGCGGTTTCGCTGTCATCAGGCAAATCCTTAGAGGTGCCGGCCACCCGCACGACCTTGCCAGCGATGAGCAGGTTCATGCAGGATTCCAAGGTCTTGGTCCCGCCTATCAGGAAGGTGAGATACTTGCGCTCGATCTTGAACTCCGGCGAGGTGAGCGAACCGATGCCGCATTCCCCCGAACAGAATGAGCTGGCGAAGCCCTTGCCCTTGTACCCGTCCACAGGCGTGAGCAACTCAGGGCGCCACGGATTGGGCAGGCCGCCATGCGCCGGACCGGTAGCGAAGGCATCGCCGGTCACTTTCCAGTTGCCGAAATTGGCGCCCTCAAAATCCGCGATGATAATGTCATCAGCGGCCAAGCAGGTTGCCAACCCGGTCGCTAGCATGGCTGCCGTGATGCATGGCAAGTGGTAGTTCATATCATATTTATGTTGATATCCAAACTTCATGGCTGCCAAATTTATCTTGGTTTGCCTTTCGCGACGTTATCCGCAGCACCGATGCTCACGTCATCGAACGCGACGTCGCGGTTTTCGCCTGGCAGCAAAGTGGTCGGGGTGCACAGTGAAAGCCGGTAGGTGCCCGCGGCGGCCACCGTGAAATATTGCCGGTGTTGCTTCCACCAAACCGGAGACTTGATGGTTCTCGCGTCATTGATGAACTGGGGATCCGCTCCGACGGTTAGATCGAGCAGGCTGCCGTCGTTCTGGCTGAGAGCGTCCAACTTGGATTTATCCGGCGGCACGCTTAGCGGCTTGCCAAGTCTAACCACCGCTTTGGACTTGGCAACCCGTTCACCGCCCGACACCCAGAAGGTGATCCGGTAAGTGCCGGGCGTGAGTGTCACGTCCTGATAGGCGGCACCATCGACCGTGGGCAGGCCCCATCTTCCGGGGTAGCCGTTCGGGTTGTCATTGTGCGCATGGTAGCGGTTCACCTTGCATGGCTCCAGCAGCTTCCAGTCGTCGCAGAGGTTGGTTTCTTCGGGCCATTTCTTGTTCCACTGGTTTTTCTCGAACCCGCCGTTTTTGACCATTTCGGGCGGGAGTTTGACCTCGCCGAGATCGGCCTTGCCGCGCGTCACATCGGCCGGGATGGATTTTCCGGCATATGCGGGGTTGCAGGGCAGGACGTCGACCTCATAATTGCCGGCGCTCGCGGTAAATGCAAACGCGCCGTCCTCCTTGGTGATGAATTGTTGGGGAATGCTCGTCTGGAGGGTGACATAGGCCCCGGCCAGCGGCTTGCCGCCAGCCATCACCTTGCCAGATACGGCATAGATCGGGCTGCTCTCAAACGCGACGGCGATGGTCATGTTGGCGGTGGCCGGCGCGAAAGTATAACGGGTGACTGCACCTTTGTCAGACCCATTCACCAGCACGCTTTTGACTTTGTAGCCGGTCTGGGTCCGGATCGAGCAAGTTGGCGGAGCGCTCCCGGCGGCGACCACGGTCACGCCGGGCGGGGTGATATCCCCGCCGGTGGCGGCGGTGGCGGTGAGTGAGAAATTCTGTTTGAAACTGGCTGCGATGGTGTGATCGGTTCTCACATCAGTGAACGTGAAGCTGTGCCGCTCGCCCATCGGCTGGCCGTCGACGAGCACCACGGCATTGTTCACTCCATCCGGCGTGATGCGGAATGTCCTGGACTCACCCTGTTTGACTTGGGCTTTGCCGACCGGGCTAATCGCGCCACCTTTGCCATCGACGGATGCCGTGATGGTGTAAACCGGAGGGGATTGGCCGAAAGTCGCCGCGATGGTGTGGTTGGCAGTCAACGGATCAAATGTATAATACTTGACGGATTCTACCGACACGCCGTCCACCTTGACGTCCTGGATGTAAAACCCTTTCCCGGGTGTGATGGCATACAGCGCCGTTTTGCGTTTGAGATATGTGGTCTTTCCCACCGGGCTGATCGTTCCGCCGGATCCGGCTGAGGCGGTGATGGTGAATTTCGCCGCGACGTCATCCACAAAGAACGGGGATGCGGGCAGGCCATCGGGTTTACCATCCACGGTCACCTTGTTATAGAGATTGGCACCCAGGGGGTTGGTCCAGTTGGCGTATGCCAGTTTCTTGGGAGCGGCCACTGAAGGTGAGGACATTTCAATGGTGTTGCCAGCTATCTTGGTATCGGCCCAATACCACACACCATCCGCACCGGCGATGGAAAACAGGGCCAGCTTGGTGCCGCTTGCCTCCTTGGTTGGCTGATAGGGAGTCTTGGCTCCCACCATCAGGCCGTTTCCGGCGTGCTCAAACGTGCAGAGCGCCTTGTTGCCAGTGACCGTCACATCCCTGAGGATCGGACCGCTGGTCTCGGCTATATCCCGCCCATAGTCGTTCTTAAGCGCCCATAGCGCCAGGCGTTCGCCCACATCCAGCTTGTCTTTGGGGTGCCAGTCGTTAGACTCGCCAATATCGAGGGCTGAGGCCATTCCCGAGTGTGGCAGAGCCATGGCATTCGCCTGCTGCAGGCGGGTATCGGCGGCCCACCCACCCTGGTTCAGCACCGGAGTCGGGCCTTTTGGCTGGAGCTCCGCGGTGTCTCCCCAGTTGGCTATTTGCACGAAGTAGAACGCGAAATCATCCAATCCAAAGAGCCGCTTATACCCTTGATAGAGGCCTTTCATTTTAAGATAATAACTATCTTCCGACTGCACGTTGTTTTCGCTGTTCTCGCCCTGATACCAGATCATGCCCTTGAGGCCAAACGGCGCTAGCGGATGGATCAGGGTGTTGGCGAGGCAAAACGGCCCGGTCATCACCTCCATCTTGAAAAGCGGCGCCAGCACCGGAATATCGACGCACCCGTCCTGGATCAACCATGGGTCAATGCGCGTGCCACCCACCGAATTACCGATCAGGCCAATGGGAATGTCCCCCTTCTGATCCAGATAGATTTTTTTGGCAAAATAGAATGCCACGGCCGAGAACCCGCCAATGTTGTCGGGGGCGCAAACTTTCCATTTACTTTTGATAGAGCCAAGTGGGTCGGGAGCGACGAAGGTTCCGCCGTTATCCACCCACATCCAGCGGATGCCGGGATAGTTGGCGGCAGCAACATCGCCATCGTGGCCGCCGCCAAGGTTATGAGCCATGTTCGATTGGCCGCTGCAGATCCAGACGTCACCCACCACCACGTCGGTGACGCTCAGCGTGTTGGACCCAGCCTCGGTGATGGTCATGGCGGCCCCGGCGGCCTTGGCCACCATGGCATCGAGCGCCAAGCGCCAGTCGCCCTGGGCATCGGCAGTCGTGGTCTTCGTCTGTCCGTTGAAAACCACCGTGATTAACTTGTTAGGCGTGGCAGTGCCCCAGACTGGGCAGGGTTTACCGCGCTGTAATACCGTGTGGTCGCTGAACAGTCCGTTGGCGGCCACAGTCGCATGCGCTGTCGATGCCAACGTCATCAGAACCGTCGCGCATAGCAATGCGGCTGTGGCTAGTGATTTCATAAACTAAAACTTGTTATGGGAGATACCCGTGGATTCACGGTTTGACATCGTGGGCGAGCAGCTTCTCGATGACTTTGCCGGGGACGGCGAGGGCCGAGCCGTGCTTGGTACCAGGCGGCACGACCAGTTTGGTGCTCTGCTCTTCCCATTTGATAAAGTCCTTGGTTTTCATTGCGCCATAGCCACCGCCGGCGAATCCATCAAAGTAAACGACATACTCATCGCCCATTTTCAGCACGGAAGGTCCCTCGACGCCTTTTCTGGTGAAGGCCTCGGAGACATCGTGCCAGGGTCCGGTAGCGGAATCGCCCACCGCAGAGCGCAAATCCTTGCGCGAGACCGGCTTGGAGCGCTCGTCCTTGAAGATGACATGGTATTTGCCGCCCGCCTTGATCATGGTCGTGTCAATGCAGTTGAATCCCGGATCCAAAAACAACTTCGTTGGAGAATAGGTTTTGAAATCCGTGGTCGAGGTATAGTAGGTGCGGTGATTGCCGTCACCGCCATCGATTGTCTCGGGAAACCTGCCGCCGATGGTTGACGACCAGAAGATGAGATATTTTTTGGTGGCATCATCGTAAAACAGCTCAGGAGCCCAGCAGTTGCCGGTCTGGTCGACTTCTCCCACCGGAATTGACTGCTGCTCGGACCAGGTGATCAGATCCTTGGACGAGGCATAGCCGATGGTTTTACCACCCCACGAGGTGGTCCATACCATGCGGAAGATTCCATCTGGACCATAGATGACGCATGGGTCGCGCATCAGCTTCGATTCACCGACAACGGGTTGGATATAACTTTTTTCGCCATTGAGGGCCTTCCAATTGAGGCCGTCGGTGCTCCAAGCCAGGTGCAGGCCATCTTCACCGTTATTGATGAAGTACGAGAACAGATAGGCAGTCTTGGGCAAGGCTTTCGCTGGTTCGCCGCCGGCGGCCATCGCACTGTGAGGCAGCACTGATGCGCCAGCCAGTATTAGAATTGCGTTTAGTATGTGTGTTTTCATGGTATGTATGTTTATTTCAGATTTGTGAGAATATTGATATATGTTTTCAGGGTGTGCCGCTGGCGGCCGCGGGTTTTTCCATGACCACGCCATCCAGGCCGAAGTAATACTTGGCATTCTGCGCGGCTGGGTTGGCGCCCACCACTTCCACGCGCAACTTGTATTTGCCTTCGCCCGGCTTAATCACACCCAAGTCAATCACCGGTGCGGGCTGCACCGAGTCCGCATAACCGTCGAATTTAGCGCTTATCGCCTTACCGTTGACGGTGAAGCGCAACTCACCATAGTCCACGGCCCGGGTGGCGTAGAGCAGCAGCTTGCGCGGCTTGTCATCGGGTGCCGGCCATTCGATTTCCACGAAATCGCCGATAGCGCTGGCGGCGACCAGCAATTGTGCACCGCCGCTCCAGCGCTCGGCACCAAAAGGCTGCATGGCTTGTGGGGTTGCAGATAAGCCGGCAGACTTCGCCACTACGGTCATGCCTTCGCATTCGATCGCGCCAGGTTTGCGCGGCACTGGTGCCGCGACGACTGCGGGCAGCACGGCTCCGGGCACCACAGCAATGGGCAGAGCGGCGGCATCGGGTTGCGGCGGCACGTTAGATACAATCCCGGGGAACGCATACCAATATGTCGTGGCAGCGTAGATGAGCGTTGTCGGTACCCACGAAATCAATTCCATGTCGAACTGCAATGAATGCTGAAACGGAATGCCGTCCAAATTGCGAGTGCGGGTGGAGGTGTTGTGGCCCTGGGTCATCTGCTGATCTATTCTCGGTTCGCCGCAAAACGGCGTGTTATGAGCCGGCTTGGGTGCGTAGGAATAGCCATAGTAATCCTCGGTGCCGGTGCCGATATGCGAGGGGAACGCTTCGCCGTCCACAAAGATCTTCTCGTCGCCTTCGCCATACCAGGTGGCTACGGGATTGAAGAGCGCCAGAGTGTCACCCACATAGACGCCGCGGCCGGTGAGTGTCACAAAGTTCCAGTCACGTAAGGGCGGCGTCTTGAGATCCGCCTCATGGTGCCACACCGCGTGAAAGTGCATCGAGCGCTCATCCCATGACCACGGACTCACCGTCGCGTTCAGCGAGAACTTGAGCGACTGGGCGGCCAGGTTGACCAGCGTGAGCTGCGCGTTTTTCTTATATGGCATCACCCATCGGCAAACCATCGTGCCATCCAGATCCACCGAGCGATACCAATTGGCTACCTTGTTGAGGCCGACGCCGCTGCCGAAGAAGTCGCTTACCGGACACCAGACGGTGTTTTCGCCGTCGCAGGTCATTTGCAGGACCAATGAGCGCAACGCGAGTTGCGCAGAAGCCAATGGGTCGGCAGGCACACGGAGTTCCAAGCGCCGCACCGCTGCAGGACCAGGCGGAAGTTTGAGCAGATATTTGCCGCCTGCGGTGAGTTCCATCTCCTTTGCAAGGATCCGTCCTTGCGGCTTGTCCGGAGGCGCCGGCAACGCGCTATTCACCCGTTCGACCGTGGGCCGAGCCGCATCCAGAGCAGCGCCAGTATATGTTTCCACCCGGGCCCCCTCAGCATAGGTGCGATAATTAATCTGATAGTAACGCGCGCCATCGCTGCCTTCGTCCCAAGTGACCTTGCAATGCTTGGCATAGGGAATGGGGAGGTAGAAGTTGTTTCCGCCATTGCCATTGGGTTGATAGCCCGGATGGGGTTGGGCCAGCGGTGGACCAATCTTCAAATCTCCGCTGAGCAGGTCATAGGCGGGAAAGGCCAGTGCCGGCTCCGTCGCGCCATCAAAGTAGAACCGCAGCGAGCCCTTCTTGTTGCCGCCGGTAGTCAGCCAGAAACGCACAATGCAGCCCGGACCATCGGCATCCATCATCACTTTCTCGGTGCGGCCCTGGTTCGTCTCGGTGCGGATGAATTGGTTTTGATCGCTGTTGGCGAACCAGCCTGGTTTGTCCGGAGCGACCGTGCCGCGATCATAACTGCTGGCCTGCTTGCAGGTATAGGCGGGATCAGGCCAGCGGGCTACGGAATCATAACTCACCATCTCCTCCAGCAGGGATTGAATACTCACCACTGGCGGCTTGGCCAACGCCGAGCTCAAGCTGCAAAGCGACAGTGCCACGACACCGGACGCCATGCTTGCAACACGAAGAGTGCCATCAGTAACAATTTTCATATTGGCAATCACCACTCATCCGTTCGGAATGGCGAGGCAGGCAAACCTTCCTTGTTATAGAGATTGCAGCCATCGGGGTTCATGGTGAAGGCATATCTCACAGCCACCGGCTGCGGCACCGCAGCGCTGGAAACGACCACCGTCTTGCCGTCAATCACCGCATCCGCCCACACCCATTTCTTGTCCTCGCCGGCAATGGCGAAACGCGCAAGTTTGCCCCCCTTATCCTCAAGCGTCGGGTTGCGGCCCTCCTTCTTGCCCACCATCAGGCCGGTTCCGATGTGGTCGAATGCCAGCAGTGCCTTGCCGCCCTGAATCTTGAGCGCCTTGAACAACGGCCCCGACACCTCCAACTGCTTCTGGCCATAGTCGCGATTGAGCGCCCAACGGGCGAGGCGCATGCCGACATCGAATTTGTTTTTCGGGTGGATGTCGTCTTTTTCGGCGAGCGGCACGGTATCGATGATGACGGCCATGCCTGTGTTAGGAATGGTGAGCGACTTGGTTTGCGCCGCGCGGACTTTGGCCCAGCCATCGCCGCCGGCGGGGTCCTGCGACGCGCCGGTGAAATTGGCAAGCTGGACGAAATAGAACGGAAAATCCCCCTGCTTCCATTGGTTGCGCCAGCCGCCGATCAAGGCGCGCATCTTATGGTAATAGGTTTCACCTTCGCCGCCGTTGCCTTCCCCCTGATACCACAGCGCTCCTTTGATAGGTGTACGCACGATGGGATGGATCATGGCGTTATACATTCCGCTCCAGCGCTCAGTGGCAGGATTGCCCGGGATGACCGGTGGCTGGGTCGGCGGGGTGCCGCTGGCCAATTGCTTTTTGGTCAGTGCAACCCATGCCTCCATGTCAGCAAGTGCCTTGGGCATTTGGGTGCTTTGAAAGAGCTTGATCGCGTCCTTCTGGGCGGTCAGATCCGCCTTTAACTCATCCACCATAGCGAGGCCCTCGGCGGGCGTCCACGGCTCAATCTGGGTACCGCCCCAGTTATCATCGACAATGCCGATGGGCACGCCGGTTTTGGCGAGAATTTCCCGGGCGAAATAGAAACCCACCGCCGAGAATCTGCGGGCCGAGTCCGGCGTACACACCTGCCATGGGGTTTCGGTCGTGGGTTCAACTTGCGGCTCTGCTGCCCGTTCATGATTGAACTTGATGCGGCGAATTTTCGGCAAGTCGGCCGTCTTGAGGTCGTCCTGAAGACCGATGCAGCCACCCAGTTCCATCTCCATGTTGGATTGGCCGCCGCACACCCAGAGGTCACCCATGATGATATTCTTCAGCGTCAGGCTGTTGTTGCCTTTGACTAACAATTCAAGGTTTTCACCGCTCTTGATCGCCGGCAGCGCGAGCGCCCACTGACCCTTGGCGTCGGCCTTGGTCGCGGCGGTTTTACCTGATAGAGTGACGCTCACCGCCTCGCCGGCATCGGCCGACCCCCAGACGTGCACCGGCAGGTCGCGCTGCAGCATCATGTTGTCGGTGAAGATTTTCGGCAGGCGCACGTCTGCGGAGGCGGGCATGGCCGTCAGCACTGCGACCAAGAGAATCAGATGGGATCCGAGGGGGAGGTTGGCGATAGGTGGTGTTTTCATAAGGAATTTGCTCTGTGATAAATCAGTTGCCGCTTACCAGGCATCCGTACGGAATGGCGAGGCAGGCAAACCGTCCTTGTTATAGAGATTGCAGCCATCGGGGTTCATGGTGAAGGCATATCTCACAGCCACCGGCTGCGGCACCGCAGCGCTGGAGACCACCACCGTCTTGCCGACAATCACCGCATCCGCCCACACCCATTTCTTGTCCTCGCCGGCAATGGCAAAACGCGCAAGTTTGCCGCCCTTGTCCTCAAGCGTCGGGTTGCGGCCCTCCTTCTTGCCCACCATCAGGCCGGCTCCGACGTGATCAAATGCCAGGCACGCCTTGCCGCCATCGATTGTGAGCGCTTTGAACAGTGGACCCGATACCTCCAGTTGCTTCTGGCCATAGTCCCGATTGAGCGCCCAACGGGCGAGTCGCATGCCGACGTCAAATTTGTTTTTCGGGTGGATATCGCCTTTTTCGGCGAGCGGCACGGTATCGATGATAACCGCCATGCCGGTGTTGGGAATGGCGAGTGACTTGGTTTGCGCCGCGCGGACTTTGGACCAGCCGTCGCCGCCGGCGGGCTCTTCCGACGCCGCTTGGAAATTGGCAAGCTGGGCAAAATAGAACGGAAACTCCCCCAGTCCCCACGCCTTGCGCCAGCCGCCGATCATGGCACGCATCTTGTGATAATAGGAATCGCTTTCACCGCCATTGGCTTCACCTTGATACCACAGGGCTCCCTTGATGGGAAAATGCACCAACGGATGGATCATGGCGTTATACATTCCACTCCAGCCTTCAATAGCCGGATTGGTCGGGATGACCGGCGCTGGGGTGACCTGGACGCCGCTGGCCAGGTGTTGTTTGGTCAACGCGATCCATGCTTCCATCGCGGTGAGTGCCTTGGGCATCTGGTTGTTCAGATATGCCTTCTGCGCATCTTGTTGCGCTACCAGCTCCGGTTTGAGCTCATCCACCAATGCCAAACCCTCGTTAGGTGTCCACGGCTCAATGCGTGTGGCGCCCCAACAGTCATCCATCAGACCGATCGGAACACCGGTTTTTGCAACGATCTCCCGGGCAAAATAGAAACCCACGGCGGTGAAGCCGCGGGCTGTGCCCGACGCACACACCTGCCATTGAGCGGTGCCGTTGGGGGCGTCAGTTTGTGGCTCGATAGCCTTCGCATGATTGATCTTGATGCGGCGGATTTTCGGCAAGTCGGCTGTCTTGATGTCGTCTTCAACGCCCAGGCAACCATTCAAGACCATCTCCATGTTGGATTGGCCACCGCACACCCAAATATCCCCTATGATGACATTCTTTAGCGTCAGGCTGTTGTTGCCCTTGACTAATAATTCAAGATTTTCACCGCTCTTGATCGCCGGCAGCGCGAGCGACCACTGGCCCTTGGCGTCGGCTTTGGTCGCGGCGGTTTTACCTGATAGAGTGACGCTCACCGCCTCACCTGCATCGGCCCAACCCCAAACGTGCACCGGCAAGTCGCGCTGCAGCATCATGTTGTCGGTGAAGATTTTCGGCAGGCGCACGTCCGCGGAGGCGGGCATGGTGGCGAGCGCGCTGGCGAGCAGAATCAGGCGGTGACGCATTGTGGATGTGCTAGTTTTTATGAGCGAACAAACCAGAGGGAGACGCTGGTGAGATGGGGGCGCGGCTTATTTATCGGTGTAACTGGACTTCATTTTCCAGCCTTTGACCTGCTTAACCGTGGCATCGGCGCCGGTACTGAACAGGTTGATGCCGAGATTTTCCGGGGCAAAACCGCCGCGTGCGGCGAGGGCCGCCTGGCGGTCATTGGCAAAGACTTCGACGAGATTTTTGTCGATGAACACGCGCAAGGTGAGGTCTTCGCCCGGCTTGAGTTCAAACAGCGCGTCAACTTTACCAACCATCAAGGTCTTGGTAGCGGGAATATAGGCAATCTTGATGCCGTTGGCACCATCCTTGTCGCACAGGACATTCAGACCGCACTCTTTCGCCGTCGGCGCTTTGATAGTCACTTCCAGCTCCAGCGTGTTGCCGCTGATTTCCTTGAGCTTGGTAGGGGCATCGCTCTTCACGACGATGTTTTGTTCCTGTTTCTCGTCGTAACGCAAGGATTCGAGTTCCTTCAAGGGCTTGATGCGCAGCACACCGTCTTTGGGCAGCGAGAGTTCGCGCGGCAGCGACTGCACGCCGGACGGCTCAAGAGGCATATCAATCAGCCAGGCCCACATCACGCGGCGACCGTCCTTGGTCAGCACGGATTCTGGTGCAAAGAAATTTTTGCCATTCCATGTCATGCGGGCATGGAAGTCAGGAGAGAACTTCTCGTTTTTCCAATCGCCGAGGTAGTAGCGGCAGCCGAGGTTATGGCTGATGCACAGGAGCATCCACTTGTTGCCGATTTTGAAGAAATTCGGACAGGAAACGTCTTCGCCTTTCTTCACGTCGGGCATGTCGTGGTCGAGAAACAAGCCGAGGTAATCCCAGTTTTTGAGGTCCGTGGATTTGAAGAGAGTGGGCGGTTTGCCACTGCCCGGACTGCCGCCGGAGAGCGCATAGTAATTGTCGCCATCGAGCCACGCGTCTGGATCCCAGTTGGCAATTAAGCCGCCGTCCTGGCCAGGCTTGATCTTGGGCTCGAGCGGATAGGACTTGCTCCAGGTCTCCAGCTTGTCGTCCTCCGCGATGGCCAGTTGATTTTTTCCCGAGCCCCAGCCGTGATAGATGATGGCAGGTTTCCCTTCCTTAGTGAAAAAGCCGGTGCCGCTGAACATCCCGTGGCCAATGGCTTTCTGGGTGAGCGTCGTCGGTTGCCACTTCCAGTGCACCATGTCGTCGCTGGAAACGTGGGCGAAGTTGACGCCATCGTGGTTATAGATATAGTGCAGGTGATACTTGCCCTTCCAGTAGAAGGCACAATTCGGATCGCCCGGGAAGGCATTGCCCGGGCCGGGGTGGATCAGATGATAGGACAGCCAGTGCGGCGGCGGCGTGGCCGGCATCGCCGGGATTGCCACCTCTTGCGCGCTGGCCATCAGGCCGCCTGCCAACAACCCTGCCAGCACCGTCAATTTTGTTATCTGTTGCATGTCAATTTTTTGTTTTGTGTGTGTAATTGGATTCTCACTTCTTTGCGAGGCCACTTCATGGTTGAAGTGATGATTGGTAAATTAAGATAGTTCAGTGATTTAGGAGATAAAGAAATGCTCAACGGGCAGGGCGGACGCGGACCAGCATGCAGCCGTGGCGCGGAATAACCACCTCGAACTGGTCTTTGGAAATCCCGAGATCTTTTTGGCGCCACAGGTCGCGGACCTTTTGCGGGCCGGTCAACCCGAGGTCGGACCATTTGACGCTGATCTTGGCCGGGAAGAGGGTCCTGTTGAACAACCCGACCGCCTTCGAGCCGTCCTCCATGTCCTTGGCCCAGACTTCCATACCGTCCTTGCTTGAGATGCGACTCGCCGCGCTGCCGAGCGGATCTTGGTCAACTTCCAGCACCTCATCGTTGTTGAGCAGATTGAGGGTGAATTCATCGGCCTGGCTCAGGTCGCAGCCGAGCAGCAGCGGTGCGGAAAGCAGGCACCACAGGCTGATGTGGGTGTATTGCTCGTTTGGTGTTAGATAAGTGGGCCGCGGTTTCCCCCAGCCGACGTGGCCGACCACGAGCATGTCCGGGTCGTTCCAGTGGCCCGGCCCGGCGAATTTTTTCCAGGGATCCTGGGCGAAGCCGATGCCAGACATGCTCCACCAGGTGTCGGTGATGTCGCCGGTGGTGCGCCAGAACTGGGCGAGCTCGGCCCACTTGTCGGCCTGGCCGAGGTCGGCGCTGTTAGACAGGGTGAGGAGGATGTCGCGTCCGCATTTGCGCAGGGCCTCGGACATGCGCTTGGTGTTGGGCACGTCATTCGGGCGCCAGTCATATTTCATGCTATCAAATCCCCACGCAGCCCACTGTTTGGCATCCTGCTCCTCGAAGGTGACTTTGCCGTTTTGCCCTTCGTTATCGATAGTACCCTTTGCATCATTGCCCGAGCCGCCGGTGTAACCGCCGTAAGAGATTTTCCAGGGTGTCGAGTAGATGCCGATTTTCAGGCCGAGGCCGTGGACGTAGTCGCAAAGGCCTTTCATGTCGGGAAACCTATCGTTAGGTTCGAGCGAGAAGTTAGGGGATTTGCGGGCCTCGCCAGCACGGCCCTTGTCGACGCGGGCCTGCCAGCCGTCATCGATGTTCATATAAGTCCAGCCGTGATTGATGAGGTCGGTTTTGACAAACGCCTCGGCAATCGCCCGCATCCTCTGTTCGGTGACTTCACAGTTCCAACAATTATAACTGGCCCAGCCCATCGGCGGGGTCAGCGCCAGCTTCTCGCCGACGACGATCTTCAACGGTTTGATCGTTTTGCCCTTGGCGTTGGTGGCGGTCAGGGTCACTGGATAGTCGCCGGTCTTGCTGATAGAGCCGGTGATGACGCCGGTCTTGGCATCGACCTTGAGTCCGTCAGGCAGGCCCTTGGCACCAAAGGTGAGTGGGGCGGTTCCGGTGGCGGGGATTTTGAAGAAGAACGGGTTACCGGGGCGCACGCCAAACACCCTGGCACCGGTGATTTTGGGTTCGGGACCGGGCTTGGGGGTGAGAATCTCAGCCGGCTCGGGGGGGGGGAAGCTGACCAGATCGGCGGTTTTGCCGCTGTCTAGCGTAATTCTAGCATCCGCCCAGTCGCCGTTGCCGCCACCCCCGGGATTGATGGTTTTAACCAGCAATAGCAGGCGTTTTTTGCCGACCAAGGAGACATCCACGGGTTTGGCGGCGTCCTTAATTTGCATTTTACCGCTGAACCAAAGGAGTTCATTATCGCCATAGACAAAGAACTCGACCGGGTCAATGAAATCCACTTGGTCATTCACGCCAACCGATGCCAAAAACTTCTGCACCCCGGGTTTGAGGTTGAGTTCAAAAACGCTGTAACCCTCACCAAAAAAAGTCGTCTGAAACCCCCGTTCAAAGGTTTTGTCGGCGATGGTCAATGGCTTGTCATTACAGGTCTTGTCTTTGACAGCGGGTTTCCAAGTCCCACAAGACTGCTGCACCTTGGTGAGATCCAAGTCTGAAAGCCAGCAGACGCGCGCTTTTTCCGCGGCGTGCAAGGGGGCGGCCAGCGCAAGCGCCAGCATGGTTGTTAGTGATAAGGGTAAGTGTGTCATAAAATGTAAGAGCTAGGGTGGATCAATGCTTCGCCCAAATGGACTTGAGTTCGTGCACTTCGAGTTGCTGGAAGGTGACATTGCCGCCGGTTACGGCAACCTCGGCACCCAATGCCGTCGGATTGGGAGTGATCGGCAGCGGCACGTAGGCCAGGCCACCGGCGGTGAACACTTCATAGGTGTTCCGGTCGGTGAAAACCGTTAGGTCGATCTTGCCGTCACGCAGCGGCGCCGCAACGTTGTGGCCACCCACGGCGAGCGTATGCTGCTCCGAGTTGTAAATGATTGGAATGCCGCGCAAGGTGAATTTCACCTCACCCTTGGCCGGTGGCGTGAAGGTGGCGCGCAGCTCTAACAACTCAGCCGAGGCCTTGGCGAGCGGGTTGGGCGCATCGGGGGCGAGGGTGAGCGCTTTGCACTCAATGGATTTGGCGCGCAAGGATTTCAATTCATCCACCGGGGTCCACGCCAGGCGCGGGCCATCGGGGGTAGTACGCAGGGTGAGTTGGTTGGGCAGGCTCATGGCCTGGTTGAAGGGCATGCCGAACGTTGCATGCTGGAGCCAGCCGATTTGGATGGTGCGGCCCTTGGGGTCATGCGAAAATGTCTGTGCCGCGTAGAATCCACCGCCCTGATGGCCTTTCAATTTTGGAGTTTCGGGCGTGAATGTTTTGCCGTCGAAGGTGCCGATCATATAATCACTGCTCGCTGCGGTGAGCACCCATTTCTTGTTGGTGGCGACCCCATCGACCGGGAGTTCGAAGAAATCCGGGCATTCATAAAACCCCTCGATGCGGCTTTGGAAGGTCCAGGTTTTCAGATCCGGCGAGGTATAGAAAGCGACGCACTGTTTGCCGGAGCCTTCGTCATACACGGCCATCACCCACTGCTTGCTCGGTGCGTGCCACAGCAGGCGCGGGTCGCGGCCGCCGTGTTTCACCACCGGGTTGCCTTCGAAATCGGTAAAGGTGCGGCCCTTGTCGTTGGAATAGACGATGCACTCGCCGCGGCCGGTGCTGGTGTAGGCTGCTACTAACAAATCGTCGGCACCTTTTTTCCAGCCGGAGGTATTGGCTTTATCGATCACGGCGCTGCCGGAGAACACCGCGTCGCCAGGGCCGTGCGGATAGATGGCGATGGCCAATTCCTTCCAATGCACCATGTCGCTGCTCACGGCGTGGCCCCAGTGCATGTTGCCCCAACCCCAGCCGTAAGGATTGAGTTGATAGTAAAGATGATACTCGCCCTGGGAGAACACCATGCCGTTGGGATCGTTGTTCCAACCGCGCCGCGAGGAAAAGTGCAACTGGGCACGCAATGGCTCGCTGTACAGGTTGGCCGAGTCCTTGATAGTATCGCTCTGCTCGATCGAATCCAGAAACTTGGAACCCGCTACCATCTTTTCCACCTCGAGCGTGACGGTTTTGCCGTTCCAGGCGCTCACGTCCATGAAGGCCCACCAGTCAGGCGTGCCGTCAGCCAGTCCGATATCGTTGCGCACCGCGAGCTTGCCATCGACGTAGGTGGTGACGGGACGGGCGGGCACGCCGTTTTTGATCGGGATGTTGAGGTAGTGTTTGGTGATCTTGAAGTCCCGCTTGGCATTGACTAGCAATTGCAGTTGCGGCGCTTTCGGGTCGGCCGAGGCCGGCTTGACGTCGGTTTGGACGATCTGGTCCACGTTGAGATGCCCCTTGCCTTGATCCCCGGAATTGTCAGCGATCTGGATGACCGCGGTCTTGCCGGCGAATTCCGCCACATCCCATGAGCCCAGCGTAAGCGTCTCGCTGCCTTCGGGCATGTCCTTGGAGGCCCCAGCCACCCGGGCGACTTTGCCATCTATGAGAAGATTCATGCAGACTCTTTCCACTTCCCGACTTCCGCCGATGAGGAAGCCGATATACTTGCGCTCGATCTTGAACTCCGGTGAGCTGAGCGTACCCGTGCCAGCGTCACCCAGATAGTACGAGCTGGCGAAGCCCTTGCCGATGAAGCCCGTCACCGCTTTCGACAGGTCTGCACGCCACGGGTTGGCCAGGCCGCCATGGACCGGTCCCGCACCAAAGGCGTCGCCGTTGGTTTTCCATGCGCCGTAGGTGTCACCCTCGAAGTCGGCGATGACGATGGGCTCGGCGGCGTGGGCGGCAACAGCCACCATGGCTAAAATAGTGGTAGGGATCAGCGGGGTCATAATTTCAAAAAAATTTCGAGGTGTTTGCGCGTGTTTGAGTCAAGGAGGGACTATGACGCGGGAAACCCGCCGGATCTTTCAACTTATTAACGGGTTTTCGAACAAATCCCCTGGCACTGCCGGAGATGCCCGCCAAAATCCCGCCCAGGAGCCCTCCCTGCCCCTGCGGAAGTGGGATTTTCAAGCTGTAGAGCAGGACGTAGCCCCAATTCGCAACCTGCCGCAACAGCCCGCCCGCCGTAAGCGTGGATCATAGCACCGTCTGGTATTTGTGGCGGGCTGGTGCATAGCGGTCATAGTCTGAGACGCTATGACTGAAACGCACGACATCATCCTCAAATCCGACCGGCGCGGCCGGATCCGCTTCACTCCCGAACAACGCACGGCAATGCTGGACGCCTACGATGCCAGCGGCTTGAGCGGGCCGAAGTTCGCCCAACTCCACGGCGTGAACTATCAAACATTCGCCGGCTGGTTCCAGCGCCGGAAGAGAGGGCACGCTCCGCTTGCGGTCGGCACGGGTCTATTCACTTTATTGGAAGCCACCGCGCATGCCCAGCCCGGGTCCTCGTGTGCCCGCCTTGAAGTCCAACTGCCGGGAGGCGCACGACTCCTGATAGATAACATGTCCAGTCTGTCATTGGCCGCCGCCCTGATCCGCGAACTCCAGCTTCCGAACCCATGTTGAATTTCTCCGGCAGTCTTAAGGTCTTTGTAGCCATAGAGGCTTGCGACATGCGCCGCAGCTTCAACGGCCTGCACGATGCAGTGAGCCACCGCCTTCAGGAAGACCCCCGCAGTGGCGCAGTCTTCGCCTTTACCAACAAGCGCCGCAATCTGCTTAAAATCCTCTACTGGGATGGCACTGGCTTGTGGGTTCTGGCAAAACGACTCGAGCGTGGCACCTACTCGGGGCCGCTTCCGGCTGATGCGGGGTCGGGCAAGTTGCGCCTTAACACCACCGCCCTGGCTCTGCTGCTCGACGGTATCGACATGCGCGACGGCTGTCGCCGCCCATGGTATCAGTTGGACTGATAGATGCTATCGGAACGTCCACTCAGGGGGTGCTTGGGATGGCTTTTCATATACAAGCGTTTGAAACAAAGATATATTAGAAAATATTAGATATGTGAAACAATTCCGAGTCCAGCGGCGTTTATACGATATAAGTCGTAAATGCCACCCGATAGAGAACAGACCCTGCTAGACCAGATCGCTTCGCTCCACGCGAAGGTCGTCGAACTATCCGCTCTTAACGAACAGCTCCAGCAAGCGGTGGACGCCCTGAGCCGGCGCATATACGGCAAATCCAGTGAGAAGCTCGACCCCGCGCAGCTTGAGTTCGTGCTCGGTCAACTCGCCCGCCCCGCTACTCCACCGCCGGCCGCCGCGCCGGAAGGACTCCAACCAACGACCCGCGCCGCGCGCTCTAAAAAGCAGCGCCGCCAGCGCATTCCGGAAAACCTCCCCGTCACTATCCAAACCATCGATCCGCCCGCGGTCATCGCCAACCCGGAAGCCTTCCGCCGCACCGGCGAAGAAGTCACCGAGCGCATCGGCTTCACCCCTGGTAGCTTCTGGGTCATCCGCCAGGTTCGCGGCAGATATGTCGCCATCGACAATCCTGCCGCCAAGCCCATCATCGCTCCGTTGCCGGCCTGCCTGCTGGAGCGCGGCACCGCCGATGCGAGCTTCGTCGCCGAGGTTATCTACAACCGCTTCGGCCTGCACCTGCCCTACTATCGGCAGAGTGAAATGTTCGCCTCCCTCGGTGTTAGCTTCGACCGCAAGACACTTTGCGATCACGCCATGCTCGGGGCCGACTGGCTCAAGATCATCTACAGGGAAATCCAAGCCGAACATCGGCGATGTCGATACCGACAATTTGACGAAACCCCGATTGATTACCTCAAACCCGGCAGCGGAAAAGCCCAGACGGGCTACTTCTGGGTGAGCAACATCCCGGGTGGCAGCGTGTTCTTTCACTGGCGCCCCGGACGCGGAGCCGACGGCGTAGCTGAACTTTTCGGAGATGACCCCGAACTTCCCAACGACCTTGGCGATGCTCAACTCGAGGATCTCCTCCACATCATCCAGTGCGACGGCTACAGCGCCTACCGCAGCTGGGCGGCGAAACGTCCGTGGATCCTGCTGCCCGGCTGCAACGCCCATGCCCGTAGAAAATTTACTGAAGCCATGGAACAAGCGCCCGGCCTGGTCGGCTGGATCCTGCGGCAATACGCCCGGATCTATCAGATCGAGGCCCGACTGCGCGAGGGCAAGGCAGGCCCAGCACTGCGTGCGGCGGTACGGGCGTCCGAATCGCG
>WBXD01000027.1 GCA_008932935.1 Verrucomicrobiota bacterium | reverse complement strand
TGCCGCCACCGCGCGGCCCAACTCGGCTATGCACTCGACGAGTTTTGGCTGCACGATACGGAATTGTCCGTCAAGCGCTGGCTCTCAATCCTGCGTGCCCGCAGCATACGCGGCTTGCTCATCGTCGGCTTGATGAAGGCCAAACACCTGCCCGAACCACTGGCGGCGGTGTGGGACGAATTTCCCGCGGTGGTCACCGGCGTGCGCACCCGCAAGCCAGCCTTGTCATTCGCCTGTGCCGACCACCACGGGCTGGCCCTCACGGCATTCGAACGCGCGCTGGCGGCTGGCTACCGGCGTCCCGGGCTGGTGCTTGATCCGGTGATAGACGAATTGACCGAGGGCCGGCTGACGGCTGGCTACATGACTGGGCAGTTGCAATTGCTCGGCGAGGAGGCCCGCCTGGCGCCGTTCACGGCGATTAGCGCGGCGCGGCAGGATGTGGAGGGGTTCCGAGAGTGGTTAGACGAGGCACGACCCGACGTGGTGTTCACGCTTTACCACGAGGTTGAGCGCTGGTTGGCGCAGATCGGGCTCAAGGCGGGGCGCGATATCGGACTCATCCAATATGAATGGCGTGCCGACCATCCGCATTGGGCGGGCATGGACCAGCGCAACGATTTGGTGGGCGAGGCGGCGGTGGACATGCTCGTATCGATGGTCCAGCACGGCGAAAAAGGCCCGCCGAGCTGTCCGCGCGCCACGTTGATCACCAGCCAGTGGGTGGATGGCCGCACCGTCTGCCCGGTGGGCATGGCGTGAGTTTCCGAGGCCCTAGCGCAGGGCTTGGGCCGCTAGGCTGGTCATTGCGCACGGGGGACGACGGCTTCGAGCTCGGGCTTGCCCTTGGCGAGTTGCTGGATGCGTTGGAGCGTCTGCTCGCTGGACCGGTGTGCCGAACCGGGCAGCCGGTCGAAGCGCGCGGCCCGCTGCAGGGCTTCGCGCCACAGTGCCGCGCAACGTTGGGGATCGTGCGGCGCCCACGCTTCGGCCTGGCGCAGCGGGCACTCGACCCACGTTGGGTCCAACGCCAGCTCGAGGGCGAAACTGTGGTCCGCCAAAGCGAACTTATCGTCGAAATGCAGCGCTAGAAACCCTTGGTAACGCAGCAGGTCGCGGCCCAGCGGTGCCACCGGCACGGCCTGCGCCAAAATGCCCAGCGCCTTTTCGAGACGATCCTCGGCTGGCGCAGGTTGATAGCTGCGGTGCTCGGCCAGCGCCGCTTGCTGCAGCGCCAAATCCTCCAGGCAGAGGTCGGTGGCCTGTTGCACGGCGGTGGAAGCCACCACTTGGGCGGGTTGCGGCACAGCGCCCCATTGTGCCAGAGCCAGCCAAGCGGCGAGCACCAGCAAACTGAGGGCGGCGAGGCGGAATGGCCAGACCCGCGGCGCGACCGGCAGCAGCGTGTGCGAGGCACCGTACGACGGATTATGTGCCGGCCCGTGCAGCGCCAACGTGAACAAAAATACGGCGCTCCAAGCCAGCGGCAGGCGGTGACCCGGCACGTCAAAGAGCCCGTGGATAGGCACCAGCATGGCGGCCACGAGGCAGGCGCTGCGCAAGGCGCGATCCCTACCGCCGAGAATGGCTCGCCGCGCTTGCCAAAAGGCCGCCATCACCAGGGCCGCCAAGGCCAGCGTGGCCGGCACCCCGGCTTCCGCCGCCATCCACAACCAATCGCTTTCCGGATGATAACTATCTGAATCGTTGACGACGGCCGACAGGTTCCGATATTGGGGAAATATGTCATAGAACTGTCCGGCCCCGATGCCAGTCCACTTGAAGTCGCGGATCAGATCGAGGGTGTCCAGAGCGATGGGAATGCGCAAATCCAACTCGTGCGCGGCCTCCAGCACCGGTTTTTTTTGCTCCGCAGGCAAACTGTCAGCTGCATGCATCGCCACACCGGCCTGCTCCACGGTCTTCGCGAAACGCTCTTTGACCCCGCTGTCGGTGATACAAAACAACCCGGTAGCGGCCAAGGCGATCAAACCCAGCGCCCACAGTCCGTGTTTACCCAAATAGCGCGGGCCGAGCATCGGCAGCCAAGCGAGCCCGCCGATGGCCACCAGCACCACACCGCCGCGGCTCATCGACCACCCCGCCACCGCCCACAGACACACGCCGGCAGCCACCAATGCTACCGCCAGCGCCAGAAATCGCTTGTCGCGCAACGCCTGCAGCACGTTGCCCAAGCCGCAGATGGCACCCATGGCGAGGTAGGTGGCGGTGTGGTTGCGGTTGGGAAAAAAACCAAAGAGCTCCGCCCCGCCGGACTGCGCCGTGTGTTGGAGGAGCCGCGCTAAAATCGCATAGCCAGCCACACCGACGCTAAACGCCAGCGCCCAGCGCCGCACCTGCTGCGGCGACGGCCGCTGCCCGACCAACCATAGCGCGCCGACCACCGTGATGGCGAACCACGCGTAGGCCTCGGCGGCCTGCCGCACCTGGATAACCACTAATGAGCCGGTCTCTACCCCCAACTCCGCCAGCCGCTGGCGCCATGCCGGCATCCCGAACCAGCCTGCCGGCAGAAACGCCGCCGACCCCGCCACCACAAAAACTACCGCCAGCCACCACCACAGACGCGGTACGGCCTCCACCGGCGGACACTGCCACATCAACAGCCCGACACAACCGAACACCACCGCGTGGTATCCCGCCCAGGGTGCCGCTACCAGCAGGGTCGCGCCTAGCAGCAACGCCCACATGGCAGCAAAGACATGGCGTGAGCCGACTTCTTCAGAGAAGCGCATATCTTCACTCGCACGCCTGCCTCCACGCTCTTTGCCACTGTCGTTCATCCTCTCCATCCAATCGAACCGCTCACACCTGTCAATCTAACAGTGCTCCTTCCGCCAGGGTGTATTGCAGGCAAAACCGACGAATGTGCGAAGGCATGTAATCTTGTGCTTGCCATAGCGTGCGCACTTGGCTTGACTGCCGCGCCCCATGGCCCTCATTGTTCAAAAATACGGCGGCACCTCCGTCGGCACCCTTGATCGCATCCGCAACGTTGCGGCCCGTTTGAAACGCACCCGCGACGCTGGCAATCAGGTCGTAGCGGTGGTCTCAGCGATGTCCGGCATCACCGATGGGCTCATCAAAATGGCCCGCGAACTCACCGTTGACCCGGCGGAGCGCGAACTCGACGTGCTGCTGGCCACCGGCGAACAACAATCCATCGCCCTAGTCGCCATGGCCTTGCAGGAGATGGGCGTGGATGCCGTGTCCATCACCGGCCGCCAAGCCGGCATCTTTACCACGGGCTCGCACACTCGTGGCCGCATCCTCAATATGGACCCCTCGCTCATGCAGCGGTTTCTCGATGACGGCAAAACCCTCGTGGTGGCCGGCTTCCAAGGCGTCACCCACAGTGGCATGATCCACACCCTGGGCCGCGGCGGCTCAGACCTCACCGCCATCGCAGTGGCTGCCGCGCTCAAGGCCGATGTTTGCCAGATTTTAACCGATGTGGACGGCGTCTACACCTGCGATCCGCGGATCGTGTCCAACGCCCGCAAGCTGCCGCAAATTTCCTATGATGAAATGTTGGAAATGGCATCGTCCGGTTCCAAGGTCATGCAATCCCGTTCGGTCGAATTCGCTAAAAAATTCGGCGTGATTTTCGAAGTCCGCTCCTCGCTCAACGACAACCCCGGTACACTTGTGTTAGAAGAACATCCCAACATGGAGAACGTGGTTATTCGCGGCCTCTCGATCGAACGCTCCCAAGCCCGCGTCACCATCACCGGCATCCCGGATGAGCCAGGCATGTCCGGGCGCATCCTCGGGGTCATCGGCGAGGCGGAGATCAATCTGGACATGATCATTTCCAACATTGCTCACGACGGCTTCGCACGCCATTCCTTCACCATGCATTCCAGCGATCTGGGCAAGGCGCAGGCCGCGCTCAAGCCGCTTATCGCGGCGCTGGGGCCCAATGCCAAGGTCGAGATGGAAGGCGGCATTGCCAAGCTCTCCGCGGTGGGCATTGGCATGCGTTCGCACTCCGGGGTGGCCGCGACCATGTTCAAGGCGCTGGGTGCCGCCGGCATCAACATCGGCATGATCTCCACCTCCGAAATTAAAATCGCCGTCACCGTCGATGAAACCCGCATCGAAGACGCCGCACGCGCCGTGCATGATGCCTTCGACCTCGACAAGCGCCCGGCTTGAGCGATGCAGCGATTGCGGTGCTGCATGCGCTAAGCCCCATGCCGCGGTGATCCGTTATGCGGTCACCGAGCTGCGGTCGTCGTTGAGGCCAGATTTTTCGATGAAGTAGTCGTAGCCGCCGGTGTAACGGGTGACCACGCCGTTGTTGATGTGGAGGGTGGTTTCGGCGAGGGTGCGGATGAAGTGGACGTCGTGGGAGATGAACACGAGGGTGCCTTGATAATTTTTGAGGGCGGCCACCAGCGAATCGATGGAGAGGATATCCAAGTGGGTAGTCGGCTCGTCCATGAGCAGCAAGTTGGGCGGATCGACGAGGAATTTGACGAGGTTGAGGCGGGATTTTTCGCCACCGGAGAGGATGCCGCAGCGTTTTTCGACATCGGCCCGGCGAAACAGGAACGAGCCGAGAATCGAGCGAGCTTCCTCATCGCGCAGCGTCGGGCAGCAACCCATCACCTCCTCGAGCACCGTATTATCTTCGTGCAGCGCTTCCGATCGATGCTGCGAGTAATAACCGATTTTGGTGGCGTATCCCAGTTCGAGCTTACCCGCGTCAATCGGGATATGGCCGGCGAGAATCTTGAGTAGGGTGGTCTTGCCGGCGCCGTTGGGGCCGACCAACACGATGCGGTCGCCGCGCTCAATGGTGAGGTCGAGGTTTTGATAGATGCGTTTGTCGCCGTAGGACTGGCCAACTTTTTGCAGGTCGACGACTTTTTGGTTGGAGCGCGGGGGTTGGGGGAAACTGAACTTGAAGGGCTTGCGCGGGGTGCGCGGCTTGTCGACGCGGGCGAGTTTTTCGAGGAATTTGATCCGGGACTGGACCTGAGCGGCCTTGGAGCCGACCTGGCGGAAGCGGTCGATGAAATCTTGGTGACCCTCGATTTCCTTGGCTTGGTTACGGTACGCCTGCACCTGGAGCTCGTAACGTTTCTCGCGCTGTTCTAGAAATGAGGAGTAGTTGCCGGCGTACGAGATGAGTTGGGCGGCATCGGGGTCGATCTCAACGACGCTCTCGACGATGGCGTCCATGAAATCGCGGTCATGCGAGATCATGAGGATGGCGCCGGAGTAATTCAGCAGGTAGCGCTGCAGCCACAGCAGCGAAATGAGGTCGAGGTGGTTCGTCGGCTCGTCGAGCATCAGCAGGTCTGGCTCCATGACCAGCAACCGGGACAAATGCGCGCGCATCACCCAGCCGCCCGAGTATTCGCGGGCGGGCCGATGGAAATCGGCCACCTTGAAACCCAGCCCTGACAGGATTTTTTTGGCCTTCGGCTCGTTCTGGTAGCCGTTGAGGTGGTTGAATTGGTCCTGCGCCTTGGCGTAGTCAGGGTGGCCCAGATCGCCGGTTTTTTCGTGTTCGCGCATGGTGCGCAGGATGCCGATCATTTCCGGGGTGATGCCCATGGCAATCTCGATGATCGTCTCATCGGTCGGCTCGCCGGACTCTTGCGGCAGGTAGCCGGTGATCGAGTACTCGTCCCGCTCGATGGTCCCTTCGTCGGGGCCGTCCTCGTCGAGAATCATGCGGAACAAGGTGGATTTGCCAGCACCGTTGGGGCCGACGAGCGCCACGCGCTCGCCCCAGTTGATGGAAAGTTCTGCCTCGCGCAGCAAGGTGCGGCCGCCGAGGGCCTTGGTAAGCTTGTGAATGGTAAGCACAGCGCCGATGTAGCCGAGGAACGCGTCCCGGGCAAGGATTTCGATTTTCTAAAGGTGCGCCGGCGTGATTCCCTCACGGATTGGTCTTGACGTGAGGGGCAATTGTTGGGTTCTATCGGGCAACCGAACTACCGATATGCTTACAATACCCGTCTCCAAACCATCCACGGCGCGCAGTTTTGCGCGGATCTCCGGCTTGTTGGTCCTGTTTGTGTGGGGACTGGCGGGTGGGCTGCAGGCGCAGGAATTTGAGGGGAAGAAAATTTCCAGTGTGGAGATTCGCTACAACGGAGCCAAGACAGTGGATGAGGCGCGCATCCGCAATTTGATGAGTTCGAAGGCGGGCACGATCTATTCCGCCGAGCATGTGGACGCCGACGTCAAATCGCTCTATGAATCCGGTTCGGTGGAAGATGTGCGCTTTCTAGCGGAGCCAGTAGGAGATACGGTGCGGCTGATCGCCGAGATCACCTCGCGCGACGAGTACGTGGCGGTCGGCTTCAAGGGCAACACGAAATTCACCGACCAGAAGTTAGCCAAGGAGTGCAAACTCAAGAGCCGCGGACTGCTGAGCGACGAGGTGATTTTGGAAGCGCGCCGCAACATTGAAAAGTACTACCAAGGCTACGGCTATCCGGATGTAATCGTCACCCACAAGGTGCAGCCGACGGACAAACCGGGAAAGGCGAACCTGGTGTTTGTGATAGATGAGGGCAACAAGAATGAGATCCGGCGGATTCATTTTGAGGGCAACCATGTGTTTACCGACCCGGAGTTACGCAAGGAAATGAAGGTTAAACCCAAGGGCTGGTTTTCCTGGCTGACCAAGTCCGGGCGCTTTGAAAGCAGCCAGCTGGACACGGATTTGGATGCGATACTCGACTACTACCGCAGCCGTGGCTACCTGCGGGCAAGCAGCCCTGGCATCCGCCGCGTGCCGGTGGCCGGCGGCCGGGTGGATCTGATCATCCCCATCAGCGAAGGCGAAAAATACACGCTGGCCGCAGTGAATTTCGGCACAATGACCGTGTTCAAGTCGGACCAGCTCTATCCGGCACTCACGCTGGTGGCCAACAGCTCGTACTCCTCCAAGAAAATGCGCGCGGATATCACGATGATTCGCAGCTACTATGGTTCTCGTGGCTACGCCGACGCCGCGGTGGCTCCCGACATTCGTGATGCCGGCCCCAACCGGGTGTCGATCACCTATAAGATCACCGAAGGCACCCGCTTCCACGTCGGGCGCGTCAACATCAAGGGTAATGCCAAGAGCAAGGACAAGGTGATCCGCCGCGAGGGCACGCTCCAGCCCGGCGATTGGTTCAACTCCGTGGAGTTGGAAACCACCAAGGCGCGCCTAACCAATCTGCAGTATTACAGCGACGTGCAGGTGACGGGCACCCCGGCCGGCGGCGGCTATCGCGACGTGGATATCTTGGTAGAGGAAAAAAGCACCGGCTCGGTGGGCGTGGGCTTCGGCTTCAGTTCCATCGACAGCATAGTCGGCTTCCTCACTCTGGAACAATCGAACTTCGATTTGTTCAATCCGTGGAATTTCACCGGCGGCGGCCAGCGTTTCGCCATGAACCTGCGGGCCGGCTCCACCCAATCCGATTTCACCATGTCACTGGTGGAACCGTGGTTCCTAGATCGCAAACTCGCCCTGAGCGGCGATTTATTCTACCGCGAGTCTAGCTACTTTAGCAGCTATTACCGGCAGACCAACATCGGTGCCGCCACCTCGCTGCGCCAGCCGCTGGGCGACCACGGCTCGCTCAAGCTCGAGTACCGTGTCGAGCAGGTGGGAGTGAATGTGCTCAGCTCTACGCCGCCGCTTTCTGAGTACGTCGTAGGCCATGAGGACGGCAAATTTGTACGTAGCTCGATGAACATGAACTACATCTACGACACCCGCGACAGCAACATCCAGCCGCGCAGTGGTCACAAGGTCGACGCGGTGACGACGCTGGCAGGTCTCGGCGGAGATGTGAAGAGTTTCACCACGTCGGTGCAGGGCCAACAATATTGGAACCTCAAGTGGGATTCCATTTTCTCCATCAGCGGCGAACTCGCCTCCGTCGAGGGCTTGAATGGCGAACCGGTGCATGTCTTCGAGCGCATGTTCCTCGGCGGCGGGCGCACCTTGCGCGGCTTCAAGTTCCGCGACGTCGGACCGCGCGACTATGCTGGCGGTACCGACGAGGCCATCGGCGGCAAGTCGCTAGCCTACGCGTCATTTGAGTACACCGTGCCGATCATCGAAACCGTGCGTGCCGCCGTATTCTACGACACCGGCTTTGTGAATGCCGCCAGTTGGGACATGAATCCAAAGAACCTCTACAGCGATGCCGGATTCGGCATCCGCCTGCGCCTGCCTATCAGCCCAATGCCGCTGGCCCTGGACTACGCGCTGCCCCTGTCCGTGCCTGACCCGCAAGCTAAAAAGGGCGGGCAGTTCAACTTCTATCTACTCTATCAGTATTGAGGTGGCCGCTGCCGCAGGCCCCTCCCCCGGAGGCAGGCGTGGCGCGTCAACCTCAAAAGGAAAAATGGAAAGGCTTGCAGCGCCGTTTTTTCTAGGATCAAGGGCGGCGACTCAGCGCTTGCCGGCGCTGATGAATTTCACCAACTCGGCGCGGGCTTTTGCCAGGTCCGGCGGATTGAGATAGAACATGTGGCCGGCGTCGAACCTGGCGGTTAGAATGTTGCCGAGGGCGGCTGGCGGCATCTCCAACAAGTGCCGCAGCGAATACGCCACCCCTTCCGGCGGCGTGGCTAGGTCGGTGCAACCAGCCATCACCAGCACGCGCAGATAGGGGTTGTCGCGCATGGCCTTGCCGAGGCGGTCGCTGACGTTGACGATACTATTGTTAGCATCCCAGCGCCAAGGATTGACCTTGCTGGTGAGCACTTCATACGGGCGGTCTTCCTTGTAGCCCAAATCGCGACCCAAATAGTCGAGCATGGCCGTGGCAAAGGCCCCGTACGCCAATTCGTACGAGGGATCGCAATCGGGTGCCTGTGCCGCTGGGTCGGTTGTGTCCCAAGCCACGCGGGCGTCAAAGCGCCCGATCACTTTACCTTCCTTGCGCAGCAGTTCAGCGCGGAAACACGTTGAGTCTAGCCGCAGGTTGTGGGTCAACCAGATGGCGGCATCGATGCCGCTGAAGCGGGCGAGTTTGACGGCGAGGGCGGCGCGGGATGTTTCATCCAACGCATTGCCTTTGAGCAGAGCAGTGGCGTATTCGCCGAAGGCAAAGTCGGTGCACTCGCGCAGCAGTGCATCACGATCGCCAGTGATTTTGTGATGGAAATGGGCCACGCCGGTGAACGACGGCAAACACACCAGATACCCCAGATCGTTGCCGGGGGATGTTTGGAGGGTGGCAAAATCCAGCAGGGTGGACAGCAAGACCACGCCGTTGAGGCTCATGCCGAAACGTGATTGCAGATGGTTGGCCAGACCGGCGGCACGGATCCCGCCGTACGATTCGCCTAACAGGTATTTAGGGGCCGACCAGCGTTCGTGCTCGGTGACCCAGCGGCGGATAAAATCACCCACCGACTCGATATCCTCGTTCAAACCGTGGAAATCTTCCGCTTTGTGGTCTTTTTCAGCGCGGCTGTAGCCGGTGGACACTGGATCGATGAACACCAGGTCGCACACGTCGAGGATGCTCAGCGGGTTGTCCACCACGTGGGCTGGCGGGCTGGGCGCCTGAGTGCCGTCGCCGGGCAGTTCGACGCGTTTGGGGCCAAGGACACCGAGGTGCAGCCACACGGCCGAGGAACCCGGGCCACCGTTGAACGCAAAGAGCACCGGGCGGCTGGCAGCATCCGGCACATCGCTGCGTTCATAGCTAACGTGGAAAATCGAGGCGCGCGGCTTGCCGTCATCCTGTTCGAGGCGGATTTTGGCCACCGTGACTTTGTAGGGAATCGTTTTCCCGGCAATGAGCACCGAGGCTGCGTGAACCTGCGGGGCCGGCTGCTTGTCCGCGGCGGCCTCGGCTTTGGTGGCTTCAGCGGGCTTGTCGCCATCCGGCGCGGCTGCCGCAGTAAATCCGAGGCACAGGAACATGGGTAAAAGGCGGCGCATGGCCCCGATGATACCTGCTCACCCGCGCTGTCAGCAAGCGCCATCTCATGCCCAGCCCGGGCCTTTCCGGCTGCTGGTGGCGGCTCAGCTGTCGGACAAGGGGTCTGGGGCGGTGTAGCGCGGGTTGCCCTTGACGAGGTCGGGACCACTGGGCTGGCCGACCATGCCGGTGACGCCCCAGTCCTCGGAGTGTTTGCCATATTCGGCGTGAAAGACCCGCAGGTTGGCATTGGCGATGAACTCGGGATGTTCGACGAGCACATCATACGGACCGGCGCGGCTGAAGATTTTGGTCATGATGGGCACCAGATCGAGGACGAAGAGGGTGCCAAAAATCACCAGAAACTGGAACAAGCCGGCAATCCATTTCTGGCCTTGCTCGGCGATTTCTGTCTTGTCCGCATCGGGTGCGGGCACGAAGATCACGCGGTAGAGGCCGATGGTTTCTTCCATCGGGTCGAGCACGCCATTCATCTTGCGTTCGATGCGCTGGATGGGCGGCAGGTAACGTTCATCGTGGCGTTTGGTATTGCTGGCATGGGTCACTTCCAGCGCGGCGGTCTGGCTGGCGAGGCGGGTGAGTTGCAGCGGATGCTCGGTTTCCAAGGCGGCGATGTCGGCCTGGAGTTTGGCCAAGCGCTCTTTGCGGACGCGCTCCTTTTCCCGGCCCTCCTCGATGAACGCGTCGCGCTTGCCAACCAGTGCGTCAAGATACGCATTGCGATCGGCGAGGCGGGCGCTGGCGAGTTGTTTATCGCCGGTGAGCAAACCTTCGTGTTGAAGGGTGAGCGCCGAATCCAGCCGCCGCAACTCGGCATTGACCGCCTTGTCGCGTGCCATCATATCCTTGCTGCGTGGCCCGGATCCTGACTTTTTCGGCTCGGGGTAAAATTCATTCGGCTGACCGTTGCTTTCGCGAGCGATGGCCTCGACGAGGCGGTTATGCAAATCCTGACGGTCTTCGAGTTTCGTCTTGGTCTTGGCCAGGGTTTCCTTTTGGGCTTCAATGCTGGCGAGCACATTGCGGGTTTCGCCACTGGCGGGCGCCACAAAATCGGGCTCGCCAGCCCGCCGCCGCTCGTCCTCCGTCCGCTTGTCGGCATACTCTTCCGGATTGAGAATGGCAGTTTCCAGAGCCGGCAACTGACCCAGGAACGCATCGTGCTCCGTGGTGTAGGTTGCCATCAACTGCTTGCGCGAGGCGGCTTCATCGTCGCGAATTTTTTCCAGCTCCGTCGCCAGTTCGGCGCGTTTGCCAGCCTCTTGCTCGCGGAAGGAATTGAGTTTCCCCTGCAACTCGGTTTGCATGCGGTAGGTGATGGCCGGGCGATACTGATCCAGGCAGAACGGGAAACTGATCGCCACGCTGACCACCGCCGAGAGGGCAAAGCGGAACAGCACTTGCATGCAACGCCGCCACCACGGCTGGAACGGCCGGTAGGTCGCCAGCAGAATGCGGTCGGTATTCATGATGACGAACGACCAGGCCAGCGCGATGGCCATCACCGACACCCACGGCGGACTGGCGAAGCGGCTCTTGGCATAAAAGATCATTCCGAGAAATGACATTACCGTCGGAATCAGCACCGTACTGCCGAGCACCGCGATGCGTTCCCGCTCGCTCGGCGGACAATGGCGCAGTGTTTCCCAGCGGGCTCCCGCCATCCAGTAGAGCGGGCGCATCCAACGGTCCCAGCGCGCGGGCTGATTGGTATCAAGTGGTGGGTCGGTGGGCAGCGAGTGTGGCATCGCAGCGATGGTAGTTGCCTTTCACGGTTGCGCCAGTGGAATATAGATTTTTCCTCGGACTGGCTGCAAAGGCTACACCGATGAGCAATCTAGCAAGGACGCCGCGGATTTTTTGCCAGTTTAAAGACGCCGTGCCGTGAGCGCGAGAAACAGCGGAAACTCCTGGGCGGCGTGGTGTTCGGCCTTGCTGAACGGGCCGCCGGCTTGCGAGCGGCGGTGGCTGTAAAGTTCCTCGCAGCCGGTGACGGCGAGCCCGCCCTTGCCCATTGCGCTGAGCAGTTCGCCCAGCGGCCGATGATGAAACGTCGTCTGCTCGCCGCTGGCTTTGCCAGGATGGGTGGTGATGGCTATGGCGCGCGGCGAACCATAACCATCTAAGCGCCGGTACTGGATTTTCTGCTCCGCATCCCAACCCCAGTGGCTCTGCCGCGGAATCCGAAAACACGGATGCATCAGCACCACCACCGCCCGCCCCTGCGGCTTGAGCGCGCGGGCCATGTTGGAAAATAGTGCCACCGCATCGCTCACATCATGCACCGCCATCACACAGGTGGCGGCATCGTGACCGCCATCCGCCCACGCCCCCGGCGCACACGCATCCGCCGTGACGAGCGTCACCCCTCGCTCCGCGCCATGGCGTGCCTTGGCCGCCCTAATGAGCTGCGCACTGGCGTCAATCCCGGTTATCTTGGCAACTCCCGCGTCTAGCAATGGCCTGAGCAACACGCCTTGGCCGCAGCACACGTCGATGATCGCTTCGCCGGGTCGCGGGGCGAGCAGGCGCATGGTGGCTGGCAAAATCACCTGCCGATGGTAGTCCGAGCCACCATCGCCCACCAGTTTGTCATACCATGCGGCCACTGGATCCCAGCCCTGTTCGCGCGGCGCTGCCGGTGGCTTGCCATGGGGTGGTTTGCCGGATGCTTGGGTAGCAGAAATGTGCGAGCGGTGAAAATTTCGGCGAGGCGGCGGTGGCATGGGAGCGAGCCTAGAGCGAAGATCACAGGGACGGGAAGCGTTATCCTTGAGTCTCGGCAACTTGAGGCTGGGCGCAGAGATGGGCGCCATCCTATTTAAACGCAACTATTCATCCGCATGATCCTATTTTTCCTTTGCATCACATGATCCCCTCGCATGATCCATCCGCTGCAACGACCGCCACCCGCATGATCGCCCGCTTTTCACTTTACGGCTTCCTCAAGAATCTGCGGTTTTTCGAGGCCTTCCTGATTCTCGCACTGCGCGAGCGTGGGCTCGACTTTCTGGGTATTGGCGCGCTCATCGCAGTGCGCGAAATCGCCGGCAACCTCAGCCAAATTCCGTCCGGGGCGCTGGCCGACGCACTGGGGCGGCGGCGCTGCATGATCGTGAGCATGGCCGGCTACGTCGTCGCCTATCTGGTACTCGGGTTGGCCTCCAACAATCTGCTGCTGATGGCGGGGATGGTGTTTTACGGCACCGCGGATGCCTTCCGCGACGGCACCCACAAAGCGCTCATTTACGCGTGGCTGCGCCAGCAAGGGCGCGAAAACGAGCGCACCCAGATATACGGCTACACCCGCTCATGGTCGAAGATCGGTTCGGCGCTGTCCTCGCTGATTGCCGCGGCGCTGGTGTTTGGCACCGGCAGTTTCGCCAGCGTGTTCCTGCTCAGCGTGATTCCCGCCGCCCTCAACCTAATCAACCTCGCCACCTACCCGGCCTCGCTCGATGCCGCTATTCCCAGCGGCGGCGGACTGCACCAAACCTGCAAGACCTTGTTGCAAAGTTGCCGCGAAGTGCTCGGCAAGGCGTCAATCCGCCGCCTGGTGGCCGACAGCGTGGCGGTGGAAGGCAGCTACACCGTGGTCAAGGACTACCTGCAAGTGGTCGTGCAGGCGTTCGCGGTGGCCTTGCCGCTGCACCTCGCAATGACCGGCGACCAGCGCACCGCGGTGCTCGGCGGGTTGGCGTACGCGGTGTTGCATTTGCTGTCCAGCGCGGCATCCCGTCGCGCCCATCATTTTGAGCGGCGCTGCGGCGGAACGGAAGCCGCAGTCCACCGGATCTATCAATTATCGGCGGGCGCGATGGGGGTGTTGGCCGTGGCGCTGCTCGGCGGTCGTGGCTGGCTGGCGGTGGGGGTGTTCATCGCGCTGGGCCTACTGCAAAACCTGTGGCGGCCCATCCACATCGGCCGTTTCGACCGCGATGGCGACGAGCGCCGCGCCGCCACTCTGCTGAGCATTGAATCACAAGTCTCCTCGCTCGCCGCCGCCGTGTGGGCGCCCCTAATCGGCTGGCTGATAGACGGGCTAGCAAAACACCCGGGCCCTGTCCCACTCACCGCCCTTTGGCCAATCTGCTTGGCGGGGTTGCCAATGTTGGCGGTGCTGCTGTGGCGGCGGGCCAAGTCAGGTGCGTGTTAGGGACGGTGCGTGATGGGTTTGTTACCGCGCCTGCCTGCCGAGGGTGCCGAGACGCGTTCGCACCACGGGGCTGCGCGCCTCCGGCCGCAGGCCGTGGGAGCCGCGTCTCGCGGCGCGAGCCAAGTGGCTTGGCCATGCTTGAAGAATGCGCGGAGCACTGCATTCACTGCGCATGGGCGCTGCGACCGGAGGCACGCAGTCACGGCCTGCGGCGGGACGCGGCAGCCACGCCGCCACCTCAGATTCCGTCCAACAAGCCCTTGAGACTGCCAAAAAAATTATCGAGTTCGTCGGTGCTGGGTTCGGCGCCGAGGATGTCGTCGTAGGATGTGTGGGTGAGGTATGTGTCGTCGAGTTCGCAAATAAAGGAACTCGGTTGGCAACCGGTCTGCTGGCCCCATTTGATGCGGGTGGCACAATAGGTCATCGTTAGAAGATCCTTGGCGCGGGTGATGCCGACGTAGAGCAAGCGGCGCTCCTCGTCCTTGGTGCCCTCGGCGATGGAGCGGGTGTGCGGCAGAAAGCCTTCCTCGAGGCCGACCAGATAGACGATGGGAAACTCCAGGCCTTTGGATGCATGCAGAGTGATGAGGGTGGCTCCCTGCTTTTTTTCCAGATCCTCGTCGTCGCGGTCGGAGGCCAGTGCGCTGTGATCGAGGAAGGCCTGGAGGGTTTTGCCTTTGGCGGCGTGGCTACGGAGGCTTTCGATGACGCTGTTGATGCCTTCGCCGCGTTGTTGGCGTTCGCTATCGGTTTTGCACGAGCGCTCGATCCACGGCAGATACTCCATTTCCTTGATGAGGGCATTGAGGACCTCGGCAGGGTTGTCGCGGTTGATGTCGATGCGGTTTTTAGCACCGGCAATGAGGGCGACGAACGCCTCGATGCAGTTGCGAGTTTTGCCGCCGAGTTGATAGGTGAAATCTGGGTCGCAGAGTGCCTGCCAAACGCTTTCGTGGTGTTGGCGGCTCCACTCGGTGGCGAGCACGGCGGTGGCTTGGCCGATGCCGCGGTTGGGGGCGTTGAGGATGCGCAGCAAGGGCACGTCGGTATCGGGGGCGACGAGAAGCTGGGCGTAGGCGAGGACATCGCGCACCTCGCGGCGGTCGTAAAAACTCTGGGCTCCGACCATCCGATAGGGGATTTTGCGTTCGCGCAAGGCGAGTTCTAGTTTGCGACTTTGACCGTTGGTGCGGAACAACACCGCAAAATCCTCCCACTCGCGACCCACCGCGCTTTTGCCCGCAATGATCTCTTCGGCGATGAATTCTGCCTCCTCGTCGTCTCCGGGCATCGCCACGATGCGCACCGGATCTCCCCCCGCACGGGTGGAGCGCAGGATTTTCTCGCGGCGGCCTCGGTTGTGCTTGATCAGACTGTTAGCCGTGTGCAGCACCGCGTGGGTCGAACGGTAATTTTCCTCTAACCGAATAATCTTCGGATCCGGGAAAAACTTTTCAAACTGGAGGATATTGGCGACTTCTGCGCCGCGCCAGCCGTAGATCGACTGGTCGTCATCACCGACGACGCAGACGTGATAGGGAGCGGTGACGAGTTGTTGGAGCAGGCGCATTTGCAGCGCGTTGGTATCTTGGAACTCATCGACGGTGACGCGGCGGTAGCGTTGTTGGAAATGCGTGCGGACGTCGGCGTGCTCGCGCAGCACTTGTTCGGCGAGCAGCAGCAGGTCGTCGAAATCCACGGCGTTCTGAGCGCGCAGTTCGTTTTGATAGGCTACTGCCAAGGTCGCAAAATAGTCGTCTGGAATCCCCGCGGGATCGTCACCTTGGTTTTTGGCCTTGGAAATAGCCGCCAGCACCGCGTCGGGCTTGACTTTCTCATCGCTGCCACCCTTCCGGACTAGCAATTGCTTCATGATGCCCACCTGATCCGAGTGCGAGCAAATCGAGAAATTGCGTTTGTAGCCGAGCTTATCGATGCCGCCGCGCAGGATGCGCACGCACAGCGAGTGGAACGTGCACACGGTCATGTCCGCAGCGGCTTTTTTCGACACCATGCCGCTGATGCGTTCGCGCATTTCGCCGGCAGTCTTGTTAGTGAAGGTGACGGCGAGGATGTCGGCTGGCGGGATGCGCTTTTCAAGCATGTGCGCGATGCGGCAGGTGACCGTGCGGGTTTTGCCGGTGCCGGCACCGGCCAGGATCATGACGGGGCCATCGAGGGCACCGACGGCTTCGCGCTGGGCTTGGTTGAGGGAATCGAATGAGAATGCGTTGGCCATCGGCAAACGGCATGCAAGCGGGGACACAGGCGCTTGGCAATCCCGCCGTGGCGGAAACGCGAAAATATCGGCGGCTTTAGTACAAGGAGCGGGGCTGGCGAGTGTGGGCTCAGCTCCCGCGGCGGGCAGCAGCTCCGCTCCAGCGGCGGGCAAGCCCGCCCCCTCCTAGGCGGTGGCAAGCCCCCGCACTCCCAGCCAGCTTGCTGGCGAGTGTGGGCATCAAGGAGCGCCACACTCCAGCGCCATGGCGTCCTGCAGCTTGCGTCCGGCGGCCAAGATTCGGTAGTCGTCGTAGTTGATTTTTTCCGCCGGCGGGCCGAACACGTTGTCGCAGATGTGTGCGGCCACCCACTCCGCGCAGGCTTGCGCCGCCGTCAAATCCTCCACGGTGAAATCCGCCCACTCTAGCAAACCAACCTCGCCTTCGGTGGCCCCCAAGCTGAAATAGCAAGGCTGCGGCAGCGCCTCGTCGCGCCGGACCAAGGCCAAGGCGTACAGCGGCAGTTGCAGATTGATCCAGCGATACCTCATCTGCTTGCCACTCAGCACGCGCTCATGCAGCGCCGGCGAGTCCGTAAGATGCGCCGCCACCACGCTGCTGGCCAGCAGTTTGCTGCGATGCTCCTTTTCCACCCCGTCCACCTTGCCGGTCTTGTAGTCAATAACCCGCAACTCGCCACTCTCGCAGTGGCGGTCAATGCGGTCGATTTTCGCCACTAACAACGCCTCGCCGGCCGTCAGTTCCACCTTGCGCTCGACGTCGACCACCTGCCAGCCCGCGGCGCGCTGACCGGCCTGGACGCGTGCCAGCCACGCGAGGCGTTGGCGCAGCGACTCGGTCTGGATTCTCACAGCCATGGGGGGACGGGTGCCGAACCACTCGGCTGCGACCCGGTCGAGTTCGGCAGACAACCAGGCGGTCAAGGCCGGGACATGCATCAACTCGCGCGCATCCACATCTTTGCCCCAGCGTTCCAACACCTCGTGGGCTACCGTGCCAAAGTCCTTGGCATTCCACTCCACCCGGCCGGGATCGGGTTGTTGCATGCCTACGACGTTTTTCAGATAATAGCGCAACGGGCATGCCAGGTAATCGCGGATCGCGGTGACGTTGATGCGCTTGGGAGGGTCCAACTTGCGCAACGCCCATTGCCAGTCGGCATGCCAGCGCAGGCTGGCTTCCGGAGGCTCGATCTCACAAAACAGCGCCGCCACTCGCTGTGGCAGCTCCGTGCGTTCGGCGGCCAGCAACAAGCGCGAGGGCAGCAACGTTTCGCCACCAGTGCCGGCCTTGCCGCAAATCACGTCCACCCGGCCGCCGTCGCCACGAGCCTCTACCATCGCCTTGAACAGGAAGGCGTCGCGGGCCGCACGCATGGCATCGGTGATGAGACCGAGACGCTCGCGGGCGGTCTCGCTCAACCACGGCTCGCCACCGCTGCGCGCGGGCACCTTGCCTTCGTTCATGCCACAGATGACCAAGTGCCGGCCCGACTCATAGTATAAGTCCAGCCAACCGTGGACATCGATCACCCGGCCGGGCGGCGGCAGCGGCGCGGGTGCCACCACTTCACCCAACATTAAATCCAGCCAAAACCGTGCGCCGCGTCGAACCCGCCCGATCACCGGGGCCGCCTCGGTCAGCCACTCGCCCAGGCTCGCGGCCATTGTTGCGGACGTCGGACCGCAGCCAGCGAGCACGTCCAACATACCAGCGAGTGCTCCGGCAAAGTCGTCGCGCAAAAACCGTGTGCGGTGTTTTTCCAATGCCACGGCAGCTGCCAGCACGTCCATCGCCGCCTGCTTGTCTGACGCGCCGCGGAACTCATCCGCGGCGATGCGCCGCTGCAAGTCCTCGCTGCGCATCACCATCCAGCACTCCCGCACCTGCGACAACCTCTGGGCCTTCTGCGCGCGGCGTCCACCGATTAGAACTCCGGTTTCTGGCAACGTCAGCAAATCGGCCATGACCGCCAACGTTGGCTCTGCCAGCCACTCACCCCAGACTTTGAACCAACGCGCCAGGCCCGTCGTCGGCTGCGCTGCTGCCGGATAAAATGCCGGCCAACCGCCACGGGTCAGCGCCCGCGCCAATTCCCCCCCGGCTTCCGCGTCGGCGGCTCCCACCGCTACCTCGTCGGAGGCCGCCCCTTCCCCGCCAAGCACCCGCAGCGCCTCCGCCGCCTGCTGGCGCGGATCGGCCACAACTCGCACCGAGCCGCCCGCACCCTGCGGCCACGGCAGCGGCCGCTCGCACCACCCCGCCAGTGGCCGACCACTGGCCGCAAACCCGCCCGACTCGTCCGCCGGCGCTCCCAGCAAAACGGTGAGTCGCTGTAGCGGCACTCTGTGAGCGTCGCTGCCGCTGGGATGAGCGGCATCGGCTGGCAGCGCTCGCAGAGTGCCGTCACTGCCCGACTGCCCCCCGCCATCCTTCGCCCATGCCAGCAGCGCCCGCTCGACGAGCGGCGGCATTTCCGCCACGCCCGCGAGCACAATCGTAGAAATTGCCTCCGGCAGCTTGAATTCGGAAGCCAGCAACCGGCTGCGACTGACGTACCCCCAGCTTGCCAGCTTGCGCTCGACGCCTGCCTCCAACCTGGCGAGCGCGGCCCAGCGCCCATTCTCCACAGTGTCGCGCAGGCACCGCGCAGCGGCACTGAGGGTGAGCGCATTTTCCTGCAAGGTGTGCCGCAATTGCACCAGCTCGCTGGCCAAGCCGGCGGCCCACTCGCCGGCAGCCTCCGGTGGTTCGGGAAACAGTCCTTGGTATGCCGACCAATCCGTCACGCCTTCCAACACTTCCACCCATGCCACTTGCTCGGCCCACTCCGGTGCCACCACCCCGACGACGGCGGTCTCAACTTTCAGCAACGACCCCGGGGTGGCGAAGCGCGGCGCCAGCAATGCGCCGGCGGCCTCCGCCAAGGCCTCGCGCAGCCGCCTGCCGCTCTCCGCCGTGGGTACTACTACCAGCATGCCCGGCAATTGCTCGCGCCGTGCTAACAACCACTCCACCGCCGGCCCCAAAAACGGCCGGTCCCATCCGAGAAATACGTGCTGTGGCATACTGCCGCGAGCCTGCCCGATCGGCGCAGTTTGGGAAGCGCAAACTCGACGCCCCCTTCAACACCACCGTGGAAGGCCAACCGCGCTCTTTTTATCTGTCCCTTAATCCGGCGCGAAAGGAGCTAAGAACCTCGCTCTGTTGCGCAATGCCGCAGTGGCCATCTTGCCCTTTGAGCAGCATAGCTCGCTCAACGCCGCCTTCGACCCCTATCGCGACTACCGGGAAAAATCCCTCAAACTCATCAAAAACGCACGCCCGTTCCCGAAATGACCCGGTTAGCAAGCGTCCAAGGCACAGCATCTGGCGCCGGGGAACATTGGCAGGCTTTGCAAGGACGGGGCCAGCCGCCATTGTTAGCCCCTGCAGGTTCATCGACCCCATCAACAATCAACCATCAACAATCGGCATTCGTCAATCGAAAGCGATGGCAGCGGCTGGACGAAGCGTTGCCGGTTGAGCCAATCGCCCTGAGCGCGCCGCCGTAAGTTGAGATTGAGGATTGCCGAGGCCAGACAATGGCCCTAGGCTGCGCCGCAGAGCATGGTGAACCGCCGAATTTCCAACCTGTTGTTGCTGCTCGCCGTGACCACTGCGGGGCCGCTGCCTGCCCAAAAACTGGTTGCCACCAAGCCTCCGACGGTGGCACCGATCGCTGAATTGACCGCACCATTGGTGGCCCCCGGCGGCAAATTGGCCAGCAGCGGGTCGATTTTAACGCGGCGGGATGCGCGGGCCATCACTCAGAAAATTCCGGCGCCGCGCGGTCAAATCACCGACCGCGATGGCCGACCGCTGGCGCAGACGCAGGTAGCCTACCAAGTGGGCCTGCAATACAAGCAATTTGAAACGGCGGATCAGGCGTTCATCGTGCGCTGGGGACGCACCCGGCTCGACGCCCTGCAAAAACTCATCAAGTGCCCGCTGACCAAAACCGATGCCGAGCTCTACGACCACTACCGCAACCGGCGCTGGCTGCCACTGCTGGTGTCGGGCCAACTCGAGGAAAAAGCGGCCCGCGAGCTTGAAACGCAGCTGCCGTCGGGCTTGATTCTGCATCCGGTGTACCGGCGCATGTACCCGTACGGGGATCTCGCCTCGCACCTCATCGGTTACTCCGGCAGCGTCGGCAAACTGCCCAGCGGCCCGATCAATTTCAACGAGCCGATGTGGGAAGAAAGCGAGGGCCGCGCCGGTTTGGAAAAACTCTACGACAGCCAACTCACCGGCGAACCCGGCATGAAGCGCTTGTTGTTTGATGAAAGCGGCAACAAATTGCTCGAAGAACAGGTGTCGCGGCCGCGGCCCGGCGGCACCCTCGTTACCACTCTCAATCTCGACTGGCAAAAGCTTGCCGAAAAAGTCCTGCGCAATGGCTGTCGGCGCGGAGCCATGGTGGTCATCGACGTGATCACCGGCGAGGTGCTGGTCATGGCCTCGCGACCGTCGTTTGACCTGAACCTGTTCATTCCCGGGGTGAGCGACGCGGAGTTCAAGGCGCTGCAGGACGACCCCGCGCAACCGCTGTTCGGCCGCGCCTTCCAATCCGCCTATCCGCCCGCCTCGTCGTTCAAACCCATCATCGCCCTCGCCGCCCTCAACGACGGCACGGTCAGCGAAAATTCCCTCATCGACTGCCCGGCGTCCATCCAAGTCGGCAACCACGTTTTCAATAATTGGAGCAAAACACCCGAGGGGCCCATCAACGTCCGCCGCGCCCTGGCCCGCTCCTGCAACCCCTGGTTCTATCAAGTAGGCATCAAGGTCGGCCCGAATGCCTTTCTGGGTTTGGCAAAACAGTTGGGCTACGGCGAGCGCAGCGGACTGCCGCTCATCGGTGAGACCGCCGGCTTGGTGCCCAACGACGCGTGGATGCTCAAAAATGAACACCGCCGCATTCTCGACGGGGATACCGCCAATCTGGCCATTGGCCAAGGGTCGCTGCTGGCCTCTCCGCTGCAAGTGGCCCAGGCAATGGCCGGCATCGCCAACGGCGGCGCCCTGCCGCGACTCCAACTCATCAGCCAAATCCAGGACACCCACGGACGGGTCGTCAAAGTGACGGTGCCCGAGCGGAAAAAATGGCTCGGCGTTGATCCCAAAGCCGTCGAGGTAGTCCGCGAGGGGATGTGCGACGTGGTCAACAGCGGCTACGGCACCGGCGGCAGCGGTGCCTTGAGCTACACCCAACTGTGCGGAAAAACCGGCACCGCTCAATGGGGACCCAAGGCGAAAAACCAGAATTTGGCGTGGTTTGCG
>WBXD01000026.1 GCA_008932935.1 Verrucomicrobiota bacterium | reverse complement strand
GCCAATGACGGCGAGCATGGTGGGCCAGAAGAACGTCTTGCCGAGGGCGTAGATGCCGAGGGCAACGAGTGCGAGAGCAAAGGAATTCATGCTGGAAGCGAGGCGCAGGCCGACGAAGGCGAGAACTGCGGCACCGACCAGCAGGGCGATCGGGGAGCCGACCTTTTTCTCGATGAACTCGGCACAGAAGCGCAGGCCGAACATGATGGCGGAGGTCCAGATGAAGAGCGTCTTGCCTTGGCCTGCCGTGAACAGGTTGCCGGTGATGGCCTCGATCCATGAGTCGGTGCCGAGTTCCACTGCGCCGACGAGGGCGTGAGTGATGAAGAGCACAAACAGGAGCAGCGAGCCTAGGGAGAAGTTGGTGATGATGCCGACGGCGATCAACAGCACCCCGCCGATAACGTAACCAGTAGTGGCGCCACCGAAGAACTGGGCGACCAGGTAGCAGGCAACGGCCGCGCCGAGGAGGCCCACGTCCTTGAACATTTGGCCGAAATTGGCCCCATTAAGAGCGGCTTCCGATTTGGGAAATGTCTGGCCGAAGAACATCACCGCGTAGCCCAAGGTTGGAACAAGGTAAAAGGCGAGTTGGCCTTTCCAGCCTAAACCCAGACCATGATCATGATTGCCGAGAAGGTAGGAAGCAACCGCGCCGACCACCATGCCGAGTGGCCAAGATGCATGCAGGATATTGAGGTAGTGGGTGCGGTTCTGCGGGAAGGTGGTAGCGACAAGCGGATTGGCGACGGCTTCGAGGGTGCCATTGGCGTAGGAAAAGATGAACATGCCCCAGTAGAGGAATCCATAGGCATTTTCGGGGGTGGTGGCACCGAAGGTGACGATCGCCGAGACAATGTGACCGACGAGAGCGAGGGCGATGAGTTTGCCGTAGCCGAACTTGTCGACCAAGACGCCGCCGATGATGATGCCGAAGCAGAAGCCTGAGAAGCCAGCCCCACCGATCGCACCCAACTGGGTGGCGGTGAATGCGTATTCTGAAGCCCAGGCGCCGAAGATACCGCCACGCAGGGCGAAGCCGACGCCGGCGGCGAGGATGGCCATGAAGCCGGCCCCAAGGAGGCGCTTCGGATTAGCTACTTTGATTGATGTGTTCATGTGGGGAGGTAGGGTCTATGGGGTTGATAATCAGGAGAATTAGACGAGATCGCTGGCAATGGGTTAGATGCCTGCTGCTTGGAGGCTTGTGACTTGATCGAACCCAAAGTCCTCAGAGGACTGGCACGCGGTCAATCGGCTGAAGCGCTCACTACCAGTTGTGAGCAGAGGGGTGAAACAACCCCATAAAAGGGCCATGTTGGGTTTCTCTAAATGGGTATTCATGGGTCGGATCTGCTGAAAAGCGCCTGCTTCCTAATTCCAAGCAACCAGAATGTCAATTGCTATTAATATTCGTGATTTACGGAAAGTCAGACTTCTGCGCTCCAGTCCTTGCGGGTCCGATGACGGGACGTCGCCACCTGTCCCGGCCCTGCGGCGAGCGGCTATATTTCGCTTGGCTTGATTATCGGGGGGAATTTTTGGACTTGCGGTCATGTGGGGGGCCGCCGATGGTCGTGGCCTTGAGCATGACTTGGACCCGCACGGCACGCAAACTGCTACTTTGTCTGATGACCCCTCTGCTGCTGATCAGCAGCGCGGGATCCGCGACGGCGGAAGGCCTGGAAAAACTCACCCTCGCGGATGGCTTCGATTACCCGGTGGGCAAGCCGGATGGCACGGGCTACTTTAAATCGCGGGGCTTGCGGCTGCGTTCGCCGCAACATTTCGGCGAGGACTGGAACGGGCGGGGTGGCGGCAATACCGACCTCGGGGATCCGATCTACTGCATCGGCGATGGCATCGTCACCTTCGCCTACGACGTTAGGGGCAGCTGGGGCAACGTAGTCATTGTGCGCCACGCCTACCGCGATGCCGCCAGCGGCCAGGTGAAATATTGCGATTCGTTCTACGCCCACCTGCTGGCGATCATGACCCGGGTGGGGCAAAAAGTGAAGCGCGGCCAACAAATCGCCACCCTCGGCAGCAATCGCGGGATGTATCCTGCCCACCTCCACTTCGAGATCCGCCACAACATCCACATCGGCATGGAACGCGGGAAATCCGCCCCCACCACCAAAAATTTTGCTGATCCGACGCAATTCATCATCCAGTATCGGCGCCTGAACCATGAGTGGGGTCAGGTGGGGGTACCGGTTGGCACCTATGAGGAATACAAGGGTTTCAAGGGCCTCTGAAGCGGCAAGCCTGGCGCCGGCCCCGACACGGCCCCACTTGGTACTTGCCCGGCACGGCTCACCCGGCTATCTCACGCGCATGAACTTCGAGACACTGAGCCGTTGGGCGGATGAAGAGGTCGAGGCACTGGTCAAAATTCTGCCGCGCGACGTGCAGGAGGCAGCCAAGCGTTGCACGATTTCATTTGAGCCGCGCCCGGGCCTGAATCCGGACGACGCCGAACTGGCAGGCGATGAGTTGGGTCTGTTTGAGGGCACCTGCCTACTTGACGACCCGGCACCGGAGGAAATCCCCCGCATCCGCGTGTTTGTAGAAAACCTGTGGGAATGGGTGGAGCAAGACGAACAGGATTATCGCGATGAGGTGGGAACCACCCTGCTGCACGAACTCGGTCATTACCTAGGCTGGGATGAGGATGAAGTGTCCGAGCGCGGCTTAGAGTGAGCGCCGCCAAGCTTCTCAAATAACAGCGTGAACTCGTGGCGGTTATACGTCAGGTGGGTTTGCGCCAAGCGCTGCAAGCCCCCACTCGCCGCACGGGCCGTCACCGCAGCGCACAAACGCTCAACCTCTGCATTGCCACTCACCCCGGCCGTCTTGAGCGTGAAAATGACCAAACCGCCAGGCACCAGGTATTTTGACAGACGCAGCACGGCTGCCAGCGAGTCGCTAGCTGGGCCATTCATATCGGATAGGATGGCATCGTAGCGGGTGCCCGCCGGGGGCCGGAACGCTGCGGCATCGCCGCACGCATAAGTTAGACCAGGGGCGGCGGCGAGGCGCGGGTGCAGGGCCGCGCGGTCCACTGCAGTGACCCGGTAGCCTCTGGCGAGCAGCTCGGAGGTCATCCCGCCGGGGCTGGCACCGAGTTCGAGCCAGTGGGCCGGCGGCGGCGGTGGCGACCGGTGCAGGCACAGGTAATGGAGGGCTTCGGCGACTTTGGCGCCGGCGCGGCTGATGGTGTCAGGCGTGTTTTGGCTGAAGAAGCGGGTGCCACCCGGATAGAACCCGTTGGCCAGCCGAGGGCTTTGCAAGCCACAAAACAGGCCCTCGTGGCCGAGCAGGCAAAACAAGGTGGCAGCACCCGGGTCTTGGGCCTCGACCTCGGGCGGTGGCAGCGCGGCGGCCGGGAAGAGCTGCAGGGCCCGCCCGCGCAGGTTGGAGGCGAGTTTCCGGTAATAGGTATCCGTCGAACTCGCATCGAGCACGCCGATGAGCACCATTTGCGGTTGTGCACTCGCAAATTTGCGCGCCATGGTTTGGGCGGCCTTCTCCACAAAGCCATCCATGGCACGCGGGCGGCACGGCCAACTGTGCTGCACCGGCATATTCCACCGAATGAACATGCTTGCCGCCACCTGGCGCAGCGCCCCTGAGTCGGCAGGCCGGATCAAATAGTACTCATGGCCCAGCTTGGTACAGCAGGGGGACGCGAGTTGGCGAACGACATCGGGCACCACCTCCCCGAAAATCTCTGGAATGCGGATCAGCCAGGGCAAAGTGGGTGGAACGTCGGGCATGCGCCACATGCTAAGGGGGAACTGGCCGGGAAACCACTCATTTTCACTTGGCAAGCGGCTCAGGCTGCCGCAGCTTCCAGTCATCATGATTCGTTTTCTTCACACCCGCATTCGCGTCGCCAATCTGGATCGTTCCATCGCGTTTTACAAACAACTCGGCTATCAGGAGGGCGAGCGCAAGGACTCGCCTCAAGGCAACCGTCTCGCCTTTCTCCTCTTGCCAGACAATCAGGTTATGTTAGAGCTGTGCTACTCGCCCGACTACTCCGCCACCTGCCCCGAGGACCTGATGCATACCTGCCTTGGAGTGCCGGACATCGTGGTTTATTGCGCCCAGCTTGAGGCCGCCGATATTACCATCTGGCCGGCCCAATGGCGCGAGAAATTTGCTGCTGGGGGCCGCAAAATGGCTTTTGTCACCGATCCTGACGGTTACGAGGTGGAGATTTTAGAGTGAGACGGCAATAACCTCCCTGAGTGTTACACGAATTTCACACTTGGCCGCTGGCACAAACCGCCTAGATTGGGGGCGTCACCCCGCCGCATCCACCGCAGATGCGGGCAGTGCCAACCCGGCCCAGCCCTCCGCGCGCCCATGATCGAAGCCACCAACCTCAGCAAACAATTCGCCCGCCACGAGGCGGTGCGCAACATCAGCTTCAGCGTGACCCGCGGCGAAGTGGTCGGCTTTCTCGGGCCCAACGGCGCGGGCAAAACCACCACTCTGCGAATGCTCACCGGCTACCTGCCGCCCACCTCCGGCAGCGCAAGGGTGGCCGGCTTTGATATTTTCCGCCAGTCGCTCGAAGCGCGCCGGCGCATCGGCTACATGCCGGAAAACGTCCCGCTCTATGGCGAAATGCGGGTGCGGGAGTACCTGAAATTTCGTGCGCAGCTCAAGGGTTTAGACAAGCATGGCACCCGCCGCCGGGTGGGAGCGGTGCTCGACACTTGCGGGCTGGACGGGGTGCGTCGTAAGATGATCAAAACCCTGTCGAAAGGCTACCGCCAGCGGGTCGGCCTGGCCGATGCCTTGGTCCATGATCCGGAGTTGCTCATCCTCGACGAGCCAACCAACGGGCTCGATCCCAACCAAATCCGCCAGATCCGCGAACTCATCCGCCAACTCGGCCAAGCCCACACCTTGCTCATTTCCACCCACATCCTCACCGAAGTGGAAATGACCTGCAACCGCGTCATCATCATCGACAACGGCAAAATCCGCGCCGCCGACACCCCCGCCAATCTCATCGGCCAAATGCGTGCCGCCGGCCGCCTACAAGTGGAAATCCAGTCGGCCTCCGAGGTGGTCTGCGCCGCGCTCAACCGCCTCGACGGGGTGAAAAAAGTCACCCCTGAGGCCATGGAGGACGAGTGGACGCGCTACATCGTGTGGGTGGACTCGGGTATTGATGCCCGGCCGGCGATCGCCCAACTGGCGGCGCAATACGGTTGGCCGCTGCGTTCGCTGTTCCGCCACGAGGCCACCCTGGAGGATGTATTTGTCGAACTGACTCGGCCGGATTGACATTGCCACTTGCGGGCATGGGCGCCAAGTGCCAGCCTGCGGTGGTATGGCTGACAAGACGTTATTCGAGAAAATCTGTGACAAGGACATCCCGGCGACGCTCATTCACGAAGATGAGCACTGCGTGGCGTTCCACGACATCGCGCCCCAAGCCCCTCTGCACATCCTCGTCGTGCCGCGCCAGCCAATCCCAAGACTGGCCCTGGCCACCCCAGCTGACGCCACCCTGCTCGGCCACTTGCTGCTTACCGCCGCCAAACTTGCCTGCGATGCCGGCCTCGCCCAATCCGGCTACCGGGTCGTCATCAACAACGGCCCTCACGGCGGCGAAGCCGTGCCTCACCTCCACGTCCATCTGCTCGCCGGCCGCCAATTGCAATGGCCGCCAGGTTAGGATGCGGGCGTGGCGAGCACTTCCAGCTTCACCGGCACCACGCCGCGGGCCGCGAACCCGAGGCGTTCGGCGACGCCGATGGATACATCGATGATGCGCCCGGCAATGAAGGGGCCGCGATCCGTGATGGTAACCACTTCGGCTTTGCCATTGCTCAGGTTCGTCACCCTCACCGTGCTGCCCAGCGGCAGCGTCTTGTGGGCGGCGGTCGCGGAGCTATTGTTCAACTTCCGGCCGCTGGCCGTCTGCTTGCCGGAGTTCGTCTGGGTCGAATACCATGACGCCTTCCCCTTCTGGACGGATTGGACCCGCAAGGCATCGGGAAATTGAAAGTGAGTCTGCTCAGTGGCACCGCCGCTGGCTGTGCAACATGGAAAAAAAATGACGCCGGCGATTGCTAGGGCCACGGATTTTAGGTTCCGGGTCAGGTTCATCGTTGAGGTGGCCTCTTGCGGGGCCCCCGTTGGTATAGACTCCATCGGCCAGACACAAGAACAATCTGCGATACACCACATCGCTCGTATCCTTATATTCCTTAATGGTCACAGCAGATGTTTTTAAGAAAACTTAATCAAAAAAATGCGGTTTTTTGTGATTTTTTGACGTTGGCTGAGCCCCTGACCTACGCTGAGAGGGCGGATGCAGGCGACGGCGCAGGCGGGGGCAGCGGGGTGATTTAGAGCTTGGCCCTGACCCTCTCCAAGTCGGTTTTCCGATCTGCGGTGGGGTTGCCGTCGATCGCAAGAAATTGGGCAGCTGCCGGATAGTCGCCGGCTATTTCCAGCACCAAGCCTTTGGCGTGATGAAACACCCTCCAGTGGACGGGATTGGTTTGCGGATCGATGCGCAGGGCCTGCATATAGACCTCCAAGCGGTTGATTTCCCGCAGTCCGGCGGCCGGCGAAATCTGTTTGGCGATCGCTTGGGCGTAGAGTCCGCCGCAGCCCACTTCCGCCAAAGCGAAGTGGCCGGTGGGCAATTCCCGGCGCGGCGCGAGGCGGCTGTTGGCCTGCAGGAACGCGCGTTTCACCAGTGGCAGTTGCTGTTGATGGCGCGCGATGACCTGTTGCCAGCGGCCGGCCTCGAAGTCATTGCGTTGCAGTAACCAAATGGAGCGGGCCTGGCTGGGATCCTGGCGGAGCACATCGCCCATCAAATCATTGAGGTCGTGATAAAGAAATGACCGCTTGGCCGACATCAGCGCCAACACCCCGAGCAATAGCGCCGCTGGGACGAGCGCCGCCCCCCGGACGAGGGCACGCCATGCGCTAGCTAGCACCAGCGCGCTGCCCAGGCAAAACCATGGTAATCCCGGATAGATGCGGTACTCCGGCATGAACTCTGGAATGAAATAGATCATGCGCATCAGCATCGTGGCGACAAATAGGAAGAAGCACACGCCAACCATGCGGGTGGTCTCGCGCCAAGCCAACACCAGTGACGCGATAGTGAACCCGACCATGCCTGCAGCAGCCCATAACGCGGTGGTGTCGGCAATGCCAAAGACAATGCCCGGCGGCACTAGGGTTTCCGCGATGTAATGGTCCGCGCTCAGGTGGATGGGCAGCACACTCCGCCACACAAACTCCCAAAATACCCGGCAAATCGTATAGGCATGCCCTATCACCCTTGGCTCCGACCACCGCACAGCCCGCCCCAGCATGCCCGTTTGCCACAGTACTAACCCACCTAGCAGCGCCAACAAACAGCCAAGCCACGCCTGCTTGCGGACAATCCGCCAATGCTCCGGCTTGAGGAATGCCAGGCCGATGACCGAGGTCATGAGGATGGCATGCAGAAAGCCGGGACCTTTGGAAAAACTTGCGCCGATAATGCAGAGCAATGACCCCAGCAGATATTTCCAAGTGCCGCCATGCATCGCCCGGAACAAGCACCAGGCCGCTAGCAGCGAAAACAACGTCACCCAAGCCATGTCCTGGGCGCGCGCATAATTGGGAATCTCACTGGCCAGTGGATGCACCGCAAACAACAGCGCGCCAAACCAGGCAACCTCCTCGGCGGCCCGCCCGCGCAGATAGTCGCGTCCGGAAATATATAACACGCAGGCAATGGCCGTGTGCAACAGCCAGTTGACTGCATGATATCCTACCGGAGACAAGCCCCATAGTTTTGCCTGTATCCCATACCAAAGATAAGTCCATGCATTGGCCCGGGTTTGCCAAAACTGCAGGTTCTTCACGTGCTCGTTGTCTCGAATTTGGACCATGTCATCCAGATAGAACTGCGACCCTAAACACCAGATATGGGCAACCAAGCTGGCACCAATGATCCATAGCAAGGCCCGCCGGGTGGTCGCATCGAGATTGTTCAGCATGTTCTTTGTGTGTCTTCCAGTCTTCCAGTCTTCCTACATCTCCAGCATCAGGGACAGGTGTTTGGCGGTGAGTTCACCCATCGAACGGCATTGTGCAAAGGTGCTGGTGTGATGGATGCGGTCGAGATCCGCAGCTAAGCGAACGACGTGCTCGTGGGGCGCGAGTTCCTCGCGACGCATGATGCCAAGCAAGGCCCGCAGGCGCGAACTTTCGACCTTGGCGCGGCGGGACATCTGGGCGTATTCCTCAGCAACGTATTGGTCGATAGTCTTGCGGTTGAGCACCTCGAAGGCGAGGCGGGTGATGGCGCGGTTAGAACTGTAGCGCAGTGCCAGATAAGTATTACCCCTGCCCTCGTACGATTGCTCGTCAAAGTCGATGGGCCGCACGCGGTACTGGACTTCTTCAAAATCGGGAGTGATCTCGACGATGTAATTGGCGCTGCGCATGTCGCCGAGCAGGCGAATAAAACAGCGCTCATTGAACTTGGTGAACTCCTTGGCAATACGCACCTTGTTGATCCCGGGCTGGCTCAGGTAGTCGCGCAAAAATACATCCCCTGGCACTCCCGCGATGTGCTCCTCGATGAGGGTGGTGCCGTTGACAATGTAGTTGATCCGGTTAGGCGAAAGGATGTGCTCAAGTTCCAAGCCGTAGATGCGCGAGGCATCCGCTTGCTTCACGTAAAAATAGTCCGAGTTGTCGTTGAACACATTGGTGACGCGCACCCGGAACGGCTTGGAATTGCCGAAGTCGCCAAAATCTATCCGGTCTACCAGCAGGTGCTCATGCTGGCTGACGTCGCGGCCGAGTTTCAGCTCGGTGTAGATACTGGTGAGGCGCGTTCGCAGTTCGGCAAATACCTCGGGCGGGTACATCACGCTCACCCAGAGGGTTTCGCGGCCGCTCGGATCTTCGTAGGGCACCGCGCCAGTGAAGCGGCACAGCTCCCAATACACTTGGGGAATGTCGCGCTGGCGGTCGAAGTGATAGAGATACTGCTGCAACAGTGAAGACACCGGATATTGGAGCTTGCGGCGCGTAATCATGGGTCCAGCCTGCCCGCTTTTCCCGGCATTGGCCAGCACCGGTTTTGCGGAATTGCGCTGCCCCTCAGACCCAAGACTTAAAGACCCATACTTGGGCGCAGGAGCCACCACCTTCTTGTGCTGCTGTGGCACCGCCATGAGCGGCAGCTCAAAACGGCAACTCCTTGAGGAGGCGTGCGATGGCCGGGAGGCGGGCGTGGCGGCGCAGCGGGGTGTTGAGGACATCCGCGGTGCATTCTAGCAACGAGTAAGCGGTGATGGTGGAGACGCGCAGTGAGGCAGGACGGATGCCCGCCTTGTCCCACTGGCGCATGAAAACGTTGGGAACCGAGTTGATGAGCGCGCGGTGGCTTTGTTTTTCCACGGAGAGCAGTTCGATGCCGATAATCAAGCCGGTGGCCACATCCGCACTGATGACCAGATAGGGGAAAATCATTGCCGATGGCTTGGAACCGACGGGGCTGGGCATGAGTTGGAACAGACACTCGACGTCGGTGAGGCGCTGGTGGGCGGCGATTTTGGCGATCATGGCGGGGTTTCCAGTGGGCGTGGGAAACTCAAATGGCAGCACATCGAAGGGCGTCCAGGTATTCTGCCAGACGCCGTCGATACACTCGCGAGTGAGGGTGTCGGAGATATCGGACGCGGGGTGAAGGCGAAAATTGGCGCAGGAATCCGCCTCGAGGCTGGGTGCGACGACTAGCAATTGTGCGATGGCATGGCAGAGCCAGAGGATTTCCGCAGCGTCGAGCGGGCCCGGGGCGTAGCCGGGGCGGAAGCTGCGCATGGCGGGCCAGATGTCGCCGCGGTAGTTGCGGCCGAGTTGTTTGATGGTGGCCAGTTCGTGGCGAGCGAGTTGACTGCGGCTCTCGAAAGCCACTTGCAGGTGGCGGGTTTCCAGCAGCAGGGCGACGGCATCGGATTCTGGCAGCAAGCGATTGGATGGATCCTCGGATTGCATCAGCGAGTAACGCCGGAAAGCCTCTTCACCGAGGTAGAGGGCCAGGCAATGGTGGCCACCGAACGCGCCCATGAGGCTCATATAGGCGAGTTCGCCGCTTGCGGGATGGCGCAGGCCGAGGCACTGGTCCTCCGTCATCCAGAACCACGGGGCAACCCGATTGAGTTCGTCGGCAAGGTCGTAAAGGTGGGCAAGCATGGCGGATAGTCCTAGATAACATGCCAACAATGCGTCGATGTCGAGCCTGATCTGAGGGGCGTTTTACCACTCGCCCATGCCCCTGCGCGGCAATGGGTCTGAAAGTCGAACGTTTGAGAGTCGCGAATTCTGAGCCGACCTTCGACTTTAGACTTTCAGACTCTTTCCTCACCGGTCCGCAACACTGCACCGTCGCCTTAATTCTTAGAGATGGTCTGCGGCGCTGCCTCGCTACCCCAGCAACGCGGCGCCGTGTAACACCGCCCCAAACACCAGCAGCAAAACCCCACCGAGGGCCAACATCCGGTTGTATGCCGGACCGGGCGGCTGGGTCCACACCCCGTAAACAATCCGCCAGCCCAATACCACAATTGGAATTGCCGCGGCGGCCAGCGGACGCTGGCCGAGGACGAACCAAGCCCCCCCGGCGGCGGCCGCCAGCGCCAACTCGAGGGCAATGATGGCTCGCGCCGCCCGATGACCGAAGCGCACGGCGAGGGTGCGTTTACCGGTGGTGGCATCCTCCGCGCGGTCGCGCAGATTGTTGATGGAAATGAGCACGGCGGAGAGCAGGCCGGTTTGCAATCCCAGCAGCCAAGCCGCGGCTGGCCAGCAGCCGGTTTGGATGAAAACACTGCCCGCCACCGCAACCAAACCGAAGAACAGAACCACAAACACCTCTCCCAGACCGCGGTAGGCCAGCGGAAACGGCCCACCAGTGTAGCCGTAAGCGAGAAACAACGAGGGAGCGCCGATGACCAGCACCGGCCAGCCCCGCGCCTGATAGAGCACGCTGCCCAACGCCACCGCCAACACCAAAAAACCCAGCGCCCACGCCAGCACCACCCGCGCCGACAGCAGGCCCGAGGCGGTCGCCCGCGTCGGCCCAAGCCGGCGGGCGGTGTCGGCCCCTTTGCGCGAATCAATGACGTCGTTGAAAAAATTGGTGGCGATCTGGATGGCGATGGCAGCGCCCAAGGTGCACGCGGCGAGCCACAGGTGACAAGTACCGGTCAGCTTCCAGGCGAGCACGCAGGCGACCCACACCGGTACAACGGCAGCGGGCAGCGTTTTGGGACGCGCGGCGAGCAGACAGGCATGCAAGGTAGATGTGGCCACGTTAGAGTCCTTGAAAAGTCAAAGTTGCTGTCGTTAGATCAAGTTTTCTGCTCTTGTGTCTTCAAGTCTTGCGTCTTGGGTCTGGGGCGCAGCCACGCTAGACGTACGATGGGTATTCCGGTTCGAACATGCGCTGCTTGATGTCGGCCTCAATATCTGCCGGACGCGGCACTCGCGCATATCCCGAGTCGTGGGCGATTCGCGCCACCGCCGTGGCAATGCGCAGCGACACCGCACGGATGTTGGTGAGGGTGGGGAACACGCGCCCCACCGCCAATTCCTCCTCGGTGACCATCGCCGCAAGCTCGCGCGCCGCAGCCAGAAACATTGAGTCGGTGACCACACTGCTGGCGCTGGCCAGCACGCCCATGCCCACGCCGGGGAAAATATACACGTTGTTCCCCTGCCCCGACACCAGCGTACGCCCCTCGTATTCGAACGCCGGAAACGGACTGCCACTGGCAAAAATCGCGGTGCCTTTGCTCCAGGTGTAGGCCTGCTCGGCGGTGCATTCCGCCTTGGAGGTGGGATTGGACAAGGCAAATATGATCGGCCGGGAGTGACTCTGCGCCATCGCTTCCACCACCTCCTGCGTGAACACCGCCGCCACTCCGGCCGCACCTATCAAGGCGCTCGGCCGCAGCTGTTTCACCGCCGCAAGAAAATCGTCTGTGGGTTCCACGTTTTGCGCAAAGGCACGCTTGTTCGCCGGCAGCTTATCGCGGGACATGACGATGAGCCCCTTGCTATCAAAGAACCAGCACTTGGCGCGGGCCTCCGCCTCGGACAGCCCCTCGTCACGCAATGCGGCGACGAACAACTCGCCAATCCCAGTGGCCGCCTCACCAGCTCCGAAAAACAACAATTTCTGATCGGCAAGTCGCATCCCTTGCAGGCGCGAGGCGGAGAGCAAGCCCGCCAGCGCCACGCTCGCGGTGCCCTGGATGTCGTCATTGAACGAGCACACCCGGTCGCGATAACGTGCCAGCAAATCAAACGCGTTGTGGTTGCCGAAGTCCTCAAACTGCAACAGGCACCTGGGATAGCGCGCCTCCACCGCCTGCACGAATTCCTCGATGAATTCCCGATATTCTTCGCCGCGGGTCCGCCGCTGATCGATGCCGATATACATTTCGTCATCCAGCAACGATGGGTTGTCGGTGCCCACATCCAGGGTGATCGGCAGGCAGTAATAGGGGTTGACCCCGGCGCAGGCGGTGTAGAGCGCGAGCTTGCCAATGGGAATGCCCATGCCCAAGGCCCCCAGATCGCCCAGCCCGAGGATCCTCTCGCCATCCGTCACCACGATCAGGCGCACGTCTTGGATCGGCCAGTTGGCCAGCACTTCAGCCACCCGCCCGCGATCCTTCATGGTGATCCACAAACCGCGCGGACGGCGGAAAATCGCCCCGTATTCGAGGCACGCCTGCCCCACCGTGGGGGTGTAAACAATGGGCATCATTTCCTCGAGGTGATCGAGCACGACCCGGTAGTACAACGTCTCATTGCGGTTTTGCAGGGCGTTGAGGAAAATGTATTTATTGAGGTCGCTATTTTTGGCGCGCAAATTGCCCAGCGCCCGTTTCACCTGCTGCTCAATGGGGAAAATGCGTGCCGGCAGCAAGCCGCGCAGGCCCAGGGCATCGCGTTCAGCGTCCGTGTAGGCGGTGCCCTTGTTGAGCAGACCGTTGTTCATGAGCGAATAACCGGTGGGATAGTCTCTCCCACCGTGGGCGGTAATTGGAGCAAATGAGGGTTGCATGGGGTCAACTTGGGGGAATTCTACGGCGCCTGGCACGGCAGCTCAAACCGTCGCGGTTTACGCTGATCCTCACGTTTGCGCAACTGAAAATCTATAAAAATTCCGCACTGCGCATTTCCGCCCCGAAACCCTTGAATTGTGGGCCACACTGCGGCAGCATCGGCCCATGCCGCGCCTCGCCCTGCTCCAATCCCGCAGCTTCGACTCCAAGCCCGAAGCCTTAGCGCAACACGAACAACTCATCCGCCAGGCGGCGGCGGCGGGTGCTAACATCGTCGTTACCCAAGAACTGTTTCTCACCCCGTATTTCTGCGAAGTCCAGGACCCAGCGGCGTTCGATCTGGCCGACCCCTTGCCCGGCCCACTCACCGAGCAACTCGGCGCACTGGCCGGCGAGCTGGGCATCGTGTTGATTGCCTCCCTGTTTGAACGGCGCGGACCCGGCATCTATCACAATACCGCCGCCATCTTCGACGCCGACGGCTCCTTGCTCGGCCTCTACCGCAAGGCCCACATCCCGCAAGACCCGGGATTTGAGGAAAAATTCTACTTTACGCCCGGCGACAGCGGCTGGCCGGTCTGGTCCACGCGCTTTGGCCAGATCGGGGTGCTCATTTGCTGGGACCAATGGTATCCCGAGGCCGCCCGCCTGATGGCCCTCGGCGGCGCCCAGCTCCTCGTCTATCCCACTGCTATCGGCTGGCTCGCAGCGGAAAAAGCCGCCCTCGGCGATGTCCAACACGGCGCCTGGGAAACCGTCCAACGCGGCCACGCCGTGGCCAACGGCTGTTACCTTGCCGCCGTCAACCGCTGCGGCCACGCCGGCACCATCGAATTCTGGGGCCGCTCGTTCGTGGCTGGCCCCTACGGCCAGTTGCTCGCCAAAGCCTCCACCTCCAACGAGCAAATCCTCTACCAAGACCTCGACTTCGAGGCCCTCGAGGAGGTCCGGCGGCTCTGGCCGTTTTTCCGCGACCGCCGCACCGATGCCTACGCCGATCTCACCCAGTGCTGGCGCACCTAAGGGCCTTGAAAAGCCAACGATGTCGTCGTTAGGTCAATTTCTTCGTCTTGCGTCTTGTAGTCTTGGGTCTGCTAGCCTCACTGCACTGGCGCGACGGCAGGCGGATGGGGCTGGCGCTTCCATTGCATGAGCCCGTTGGCCACCACGATCAAGGCCCCGCCGCCGAGCAGGGACGAGCTGAGCGTTTCATTCGGATAGATATGGTGAATCCACGCGCCAAGCAGCCCCGGCACAAACAACACGTAAATCGCGGTGAATACCGGCTCGGTGGTGTAAATCAGTCCGGCCTCGGTCGCCGGGACGCGCGGCTGCCAGATGTTCATGAGCAGATAGGCGGCCACCGAACAGAACAGCGCCAGCACCAGGATCAAGCCACAGGCCGGCAGCGAGGCCCCGGCGTGCAGGCAATCCAGCGGCTGCTTGGCCAACAATAGAGTGATGGGCACGAACATCGCTGTGATGCCTACAAACATCACGAAGGTCACCGCCATCCCGCGGCTGGCCGCATATTTCGGCTCCTCCAATAGCAATATCTGAAAGGTGAACAAAAACGCCGCCAGGATCGTCTCCCATTCCCCCCGGCCAAGGCGCAAATGATCCAGCCGCACGCCGGAGAGCATCGCACCACCCGTTAGAACCAGCAGGGTCGCCACCAACTCCCGCATGCCGGGCGCCTGGCGCTGCCTCAGGCAGGCCCATAGCGGCAGGAAAATGCAGTAACTCTGCGTCAAAAAGGCTGAAATTGAGGCATCGGTGTGGGCTAGGCCATCGGCTTGGATGCCCATGCCCAGCCCCCCCCACCAAGCGATCCAAAGTCCCTGCCGGAGTTCCAAACGGGTCGGCCGGGCACTCCGCGCCACGAAGGGCAGCAAAATGAGCGCCCCCACACCAAACCGCGCCACCTGCATCCACGCCGATAGAAACAGCGTGCTCGCCTCCGGCATGCGCTGCGCCTGCTCCAGATGCAACGCTTTCATCATCGGAAAGCTCAGCCCCCACAACGCACAAGTAAACATAAGTACAATAACGGGCATGGGCGGCGGGCCAAAATGGCCCAGCAATCGTTTCATGGATTTTACCCCGACAAAAGCCCAATCTGCCCTGCCCTGCCGCAACCATCACCGACTCCCGCTTCAGTCACCGGTGATACTCACCACAATCTAACCCCTACGCCAATGCAACTCTTTCATTTCCAGCGCTTTAAAAAAAATGCCGCAAAAGTTGCAAATTAATTCATTTCCGGTTGACACATTGGATGATTTAGGGCTTCTTTCCCCCGTCATGAATACTTTCCTCCGCAAAGCCACTATCCTAGGATGCCTCACTGGTTTCGTCTTGGCTATTGTCACACCCGCGCAGGCGGGTCGAGTGGCAATCGTCGTCGTTGCCGCTCCTGTCAATTCCAAGCCCGTGATCAGCGCTAAATAAGGCAATCGCTGCCTTCCCTCCAATTCCTCCCCCATGAAGTCTAAAGCCCTCTGTTTCTTGGCCGCCGCCGGATTATCGGCAAATGCTTACTCGGCCGTGTATTCCACCTCCTTCACTAGCCTCCTCAATGGTGACAATGTCGCCGATCAAGACGGCTGGGTCATCAACGATGCCGGAATGTCAACGATCACGCCTGTGACAATTAGCGGTGTGACTGGAAATTTCGGGGGGATCGGTTACGCTGAAGCACCCAGCTATCTGCCGACCCAAGCGACGGTCGATCTCTCTCATCCCTATGGTGAGCAAATTGTGAATGCGAGTGACGGCGGCAGTGTCACCTCATTCACTTTCATGATGCGTTCAAACATTGATGGCACGGCTGGACCTCTTCAAGATACTTTCGGGATTTCTCTGACCAGTGCTGCCGGCAATGTTTTTTCGGTAGCATTCGCACCGGGCACCAGCACGGCAGCTGAGTCGTTCGGTGACCCTCTGTGGAAGATCACTTATACCGTGGGCAACGGCCCTTCAACCAGCTACCTTGAGGGGGGCATCTCGCCGGATGCGCCCACTACCTTAATTCTTGGATTTACCCGCAGTCATAGCGGTATCGGCAGTCATTTCAACCTGCAGATCAGCGGCGCCACAGCTGTGGGGGGGGACACCAGCCTCGCTACCGGCACGCTCATCGATAACTTCCACCTCCTTTGGACGCCCGACGTGAACCCTGCGAACGCCGGCCCCAACGCCCTGTTGGTCACCGATATCAGCATCATTCCCGAGACCTCTACCTCGCTGCTACTCTGCCTGGCTGGTGTCGGATTGGCGACCCGTCGCCGGCGTGCTTGAAGCCTGCGCGGGATAATGCTTTACTCTGAGCCGCTTCCGGATCACTCCTGAAGCGGCTTTTCTGCGTTTCGGGCGCGGCGGGCTGACCGTCAAATCCGCTTCGACCAAAAATAATACGATGAAACTCACATTCGCATGGATACCCTGGTGGAAAATGCTCGGCGCGGTCGCTTGCTGCCAATGCGCGTCCACCTTCCCCGCAACGGCACTTGACGAGACTATCCCAGCTGAGCTTGGAGCACAGGGCTTGCTCCCGGTGCCCCCGGTGCCCGCGCTGCCGCCATCCATACCCAAGGATTCCGGGATGATTCCCAATGTCCAACCGCAAGTGCTTCCCAACGTGGTTCCCACTCCCAATATGCCTGAAGAGTCCGACAAGTCCGACACCTCCGACAAGTCCGACACGTCCGACATGTCAGACAAGCCCGCAGCTACGGTCGAGTCCCCCACTGCTTTTGCCGCTTTGGCAAATTCACCGCTGGCCAGTGCGTTTGGCGACAGCGTGGCCGCGGGCTTCTCGTTCACCCCCACCCTGAGCGGCACCTACGACTCGAATGTCCTGAAAGGCCAGCAGCAATCGGGCACCCAGTCCAAGGGGGATTTTTTCGGCGGCCTCGGCGGCGACCTCAAGTATCTATCGATGCCCGGGGCCGTGACCTATGGCGGCAACTACCGCGGCCGCTACGACTCATACGTGAGCCACTCGAACTTCAGCGGTTACAGCCAAGCCGGCGGTTTGCTCGCCAATTACAAGCGGGACCGCTTCACGCTGTCGACCACCGCCGGAATCGACGAAAACCGTGGCGGCCCACAAAATTTCTCGTCCAGCTCGACCTTTGGCGGAACCTCCAGCAGCAGTTTTAACCAAAATTACAACCAAACCAACTTTAACCGATTGAACCGCAGCGCCAGCCTGCTCGGTAATTACGAGGGCGGCCACTTGAGCTTGTCGGCCAATGTCGGTTACGACGTTGACCGGCAAAGCAACAACTATGCCTCGTCGCTCAATACCTCCGTGACCGAAACCACGTCCCTCAACTCCGGCTTGACTGCTCGCTATCTGCTCAGCTCGAAAACCTCGCTCACCGGTAATTTCACCGAGAGAACCACCACCACGGCCGCCGGCAATTACGGCGACACGAGTTGCTATACCCTCGGCACAGCCGCCCTGTGGAAATACTCACCCCTCACCGAAATCGGCCCGGGCGTCAACTACAGCCACAACTCCAACACCGCCTCTGCCTCATATGGCGGTACCTCTATCGGCCGATCCTCCCTCGGCCCCACCCTCAACCTTAATTACAAGCTCGACGTCAAAGTATCCCTAACCTCGCAGCTGGGACTCGATTTCAACCGCTACGACACCGGCCAAACCGCCGATCCGACGCTCTCCGGCTCGCTGGGCCTCAACTATCAGGCCTCCGAACTGTGGGGCATGAACCTCGCTCTGGCCAGAAATGTCCAGGCCGACCCGACCAATGTGGGCGCGTTCTACCAGAATAATTCGCTGCACCTCGGCTGCCACCGCAACCTCCTCCGCAGCACCTTGAACCTCGGCGCCTCCTATCAAGCCAGCAGTTCGATCGTCCCCGCAGGAGTGCGCAATGGCCGGCCCAACAGCGATATCCTGGGCCTCGACTCCTCGCTGAGCATGCCATTTTTCGCCGATAAAGCCACCACCAGCATCTTTGTCCGTTACAACGACCAAAGCGGCGTCAACTCAAGCTATGGCTCGACCGGCAATTCTTGGAACTCCTTCCAAACTGGCCTTACCTTCAGCTACCGTTTCTGATGCCACGCCTGCAAAAGATTGTATGGGCCCAGGGATTCCGCTTGCGCAACACCGACTGCAGTTTATACTGGCTCTGACTCCACTCCCGATGGGCGCCAGCAGCCATCACACTCTTTCCCTCCCAATCACTTGAAAACCTTTACGACTTTTGTCGGCTTGCTCCGTATCCTGCTTTTGTTCGCTGCGCCTGCGGTCGCCTTGGCTGCCGCTGATGAGGATACTGGCTACGTTTTACGTCCCAACGACACCATCAGTCTTGCGGTATACGGGGAACCCGACCTTTCCGTTCTGGTGCGCATCCTCAAAACCGGCGAAAGCTCCTTCCCGCTGCTCGGTCCGGTGAAAGTCACCGGTATGAGCGTCGCCGCCGCCGCCGATCTCCTCCGCAAGCTCTATGCCAAGGATTACCTCGTCGATCCCAAACTCAACCTCACCGTCGCCGACTACGCCGCAGAGTTTGTCGCCGTCTTCGGCGCCGTTAGAACCCCCGGCCAAATCCCCATGCCCGTCTCCGGCCGCCTCGACTTGGCCACCGCTATGTCTGCCGTCGGCGGCCTCGCCGACAACGCCGATGCCAATGCCATCCAACTCATCCGCTCCGCCGGATCCACTACCTCCTTCACCATGGAAGCCATCCAAGGCAGCGCCGGCCGCACCCAACTCGTCGCCGGCGACCGCATCATCGTCAATCACAGCGCTTTCCTCGACAAAACCGTCACTATCCTCGGCCAAGTCCACAAACCCGGCCCCGTCCCATTCCCACTCAAGGGTAAATTCGACCTGATCAATGCCATCGCCCTCGCCGGCGGCACCACCGACCTCGCCAACCCGAAAAAAGTCAGCATCAACCGCAAGGGCAGCGTCAAAATCGTCGATTTCCGGGACCTCTCCCAACGCGGCGATCAACCATACCTGCTGCAACCCGACGACATCATCACCGTGCCCGAACGCATCTTCTGAGCCTCTAGCCGCACTCACCCTCCCGGCCTCACTTGCTCTCGTTTTCTTCCTCTCACCCAATGCCTCCGCTACATCGCTCAAACCGCCAGTTCCTCGATCGTGACGATGCCTCAGACGACTCGCCAGAACCCGACTCGGCACACGCTGACGGACAGGATAAGACGAAGCGATTGATGCTCAACCTCCTCGGCCGCTGGCATTGGATCGTTCTGGGCGGCGTCCTCGGGCTGCTCAGTGCCTCTTACTACCTGGCAAAATGCCCGAAGCAATACACCGCCACCGCCACTCTGCTCATCAAGCAGCAAACCGCCTCGGTGATGGCCCGCGATCAGATTGAGGAAATCGATATGCGCAGCGCCGAAGCGATGAACACCGTCGCCGAGCGCATCCGCCGCATGGACTTGCTCGAACGCGTCGCCTCCCGCCATGACGTGCGCGAATTGCCTGGCCTCATGCCCATCGAGACCGATTGGTTGCCCGATTGGTTGAGCCACAAGCTCGGTAAAAAATCTGCCGACACCGACCACCAGCCGCCTCCGCCACCCGCCGCCCTAGGCGGCATGGCATCCCAGTGGCTTACCGTCTCGATCCGCCGCAATACCCGCCTGCTCGATATTACCATCACCCACCCCGTGCCTGAGGTCGCCAAAGCCTTCGCCGACGCCGTCGCTCGTGAATACCTCGCCGAAATTGCCAACGCCCGCAGCGCCGGCCGCAGCAACTCGATCGACTTGTTGGAAAAAGAATCCAAGGAAGCCCGCAGCAGCATCCAAGCGGCACGCGGGGCCCTCTCGCTCTACGCCCGCACCCTTGAGGTTCACAAAACCCTCGATATCAAGGAAAACGAGCTGGCCGCCTTGCAACGCCGCTATCTGCCCAAACATCCCAAAATGATCACGGCCAGCGCCGAACTCACCCAACTCAAGGAGCAATTCATCCGCGAGTTCGAGGACGCCCGCCAGGCGGCGAGCGACAAACCCTATTGGGATCTGGCCGGCAAGGACTTACCGGATCGCCAGGCCCATCCGGAGGATTACCTCCACGCCGCCCGCCAACTCCTCCTCGCCCGCATCGGCGTGCTGGAAAGCGAAACTCAAAGCGCCACCACCGTTTTTAACACCATGCTCACCCGCATCAAGGAATCCAGCGTCAACCAGGAGTCGGAGGAATCCAGCGCCGAGGTCAGCAATCTGGCTCGGGTGTCAGGCCTGCCCACCGCTCCCATCCCTTCCAAGATTTTGGCCGGCGGCACCGTCGGCGGTTTCTCCGGCGGCATCTTGCTCGTCTTCCTGCTCCTGCGCCTCGACAACCGCTTTCACACCGTCTCCCAAATCGCCTCCGATACCAATGTCACCGTCCTCGGCGCGATTGCCGACATCAAACTCCACCATCTGGAGGTTGCCGAGCAGGTATTTCGCAAACGCAACCCGGACAGCCAGTTGGCAGTTCCCGAGCATTGGGACAAGCGCTTGGTGTTCCGGCCCGGTACTTCAGCCACCAGCTACGCGGAGATGTACCGCGTAACGCGCGCCTCCATCACCCTCCTGGGCGACGAGATGCAGCGCAAAATCACCCTCTTCACCAGTTCGCTGCCCGGCGAAGGCAAAACCCTCACCTCCGCCAATTTCGCCATCGCCGCCGCCGGCCAAGGCCGCAAGACCCTCCTCATCGACATGGACTTGCGCAAACCCTCCATCCATAAATTATTCGGCATCCCTCGCGCTGGGGAAAACGGCGGCCTCACCGAGTTCCTCGCCAATCTCGCATCCTTCGAAGACGTCATTCGCCACGATAGCGGCCAACCCAACCTCCACCTCATCCTCGGCGGCAAAACCGCTCCCAACCCCGGCGAACTCCTCGAAACCGGCCGCCTCCATCAACTTCTCGAGCAGGCCTGCAAGGATTACGACGTCGTCGTGCTCGACACCGCCCCTATTCTGGCCGTGCCCGATACCCGCATCATCGCTCCCTTGGCCCACAATTTCTGCCTCGTCGCACGCGCCGAATATAGCCCCAAGGGCGCCGTGCACCGCACTATCCAAATCCTTGCCGAAGACGGCACCCATATCAGCGGCATCATTTTCAACGGCTTCGTGGAAAAACGCAGCCTGATGGGCGAAAATTACTCCTACGGCTACTACAAAACCTCCCGCTACGGCCGCGCCTATCGTTACGGCTACGACGCTGCCTACGGCGCCTACGGCAGCGACAGTGAAAAAAAGCCGCGCTCCCGTAAGTAACAAGCCCTCCTCGCCACTCCTATTTCAATCTGTGTAATCTGTTGTTAGGATTTCGCGCTCCAGATTTAGAGCGTCCTCTTCTCTTGTGTCTTGTGTCTTGTGTCTTGTGTCTTGTGTCTTGTGTCTTGTGGTGTCTTGTGTCGTGTCTTGTGTCTTGCGGTCTACCCTCTTCCCCTCATGAACATCCTCGTCACCGGCGGCGCTGGCTTTATCGGCTCCAACTTGGTGCGCTTGCTTCTCGCCCGCGGCCACCGCGTGCTCAACATCGACAAGCTCACCTACGCCGGCAACCTTGCGTCCCTGCGCGACGTCGAATCCTCGCCCAATTACCGCTTCCAACAGGCCGATATCTGCGACGCCGCCGCCATGCGCCACGCCTTTGCACAGTTCCAACCCGACGCCGTCATGCACCTCGCTGCGGAGTCCCATGTGGATCGCTCAATCGACGGCCCCGGGGCTTTTATCGAAACCAATATCACCGGCACCTACTCCTTGCTCCAAGCCGCCCGGGAATGCTGGCTTCAGCCAAAATCCAAAATCCAAAATCCAAAATTCCTCCACGTTTCCACCGACGAGGTATACGGCAGCCTTGGTGCCACTGGCAAGTTCACCGAGACCACCGCCTACAACCCACACTCGCCGTATTCCGCCAGCAAGGCCGCTTCCGATCACCTCGCCCGCGCTTGGCACGATACCTACGGCCTGCCGGTCCTGGTCACCAATTGCTCGAATAATTACGGTCCCTCCCAGTTTCCCGAAAAACTCATTCCGGTGGTGTTGCTCAAGGCCTTGCGCGGCGAACCCATCCCCGTCTACGGCAAAGGCGAAAACATCCGCGATTGGCTCTACGTCGAGGATCACGCAGCCGCACTCCTCACCGTCCTCGAACAGGGCCGCCCCGGCGAAACCTACAACATCGGCGGCAACAACGAACTGCGCAACATCGACCTCGTCCACCTCCTCTGCCGCATCCTCGACGAGGAACTAGAGACGCGCGGAGCTCCCTCTTCCCAGACCTCCGACCTCCGACCTCAGTCCTCTGCATCCCTCATCACCTTCGTCGCCGATCGCCCGGGCCACGACCTGCGATACGCCATCGACGCCTCCAAAATCCGCCACCAGCTCGGCTGGCAGCCCGCCCAGGATCACCTGTCCGGCTTCCGCAAAACCGTCGCCTGGTACCTCGATAACAAACCCTGGTGGCAGCCCATTCTCGACGGATCCTATCAGCTCAAGAGGTTGGGCCAGCACAGCTGAGAGCATGTGATCATTCGTGCATATTCGTGAAATCCATGGTTTAATCTTCTGATTTCTGACCTCCCTTGCCTCCCCTCTTCCATTTTGCGTCTGGCGTCTTCTCGTCTTGCCGTCTCGCGTCTTTTTCCGCCATCGTCCTTGCCTTGGTTGCGATCGAAGCACTGGCGTATGGCTGGATGCACCCCGCTGCCGCCGGCCTTG
>WBXD01000025.1 GCA_008932935.1 Verrucomicrobiota bacterium | reverse complement strand
GTTCTGCTCAAGCCCAAAAGTGACATTGTTGCCAATTTTTTGAATCTGTAACATATAGGTTCCATCCGGGCTTGAAGACGCCAGGGAGTAATTTCCGGATGTAGGCCCGTTGGTCGCGTCGATAAAACTGAAATCGCTGGCTCCCACGCGTAAGTAATAACTGTCCGTTGGTTCGCCATAGGTTCCGCCAGGAGTTCCCGGACCGAACCCGACAAAGATGATGCCGTTGCCACCGCTACCATGGAGCGTGGTGAATACCGTTTGGGCGGTGAAATCGACGCCATTGTAATCCGTGTCGGTCGTAGTAATATATGTGCGGATTCCAGATGTCTGTTGCGCGCTCCCTGCGGGGGTGGAGTTTGAGCCATACCGCCACGTGGCTTGAGCTGTAAGATTTGTTGTGATGCTCGTGGCATTAAAGTTCTCCGTGAAAGAGGTGGCTGCTTGCATGGTCTGCCCTAAACAGGCCACTGAGAGCAACGCGATGGTATGTGTCTTCATGGTGTATGGATGAAATAGACCCGGTTATCGGTGAGCTGCGCACATAAATGCTATAAAATTTATTCCTTGTTATTCCAATAGACTAGCTACATATCTATTCCAAGAGTCTGGCGCCTGAGCGTCAAGACTGAAATCTAACAATTAGAATGAACTCCAGATCAGGCCAGTCATAATAAAACCGGAGCGCCCCGGTGAAACCGAAAATCCAGAACAAATAGCCGATGAGCGTGTTGTGGGTGGTCGCAGGTTGGGTATGCATGCGGGATTGATAGCCACAGGAGCTGCTCACGGCCATGGACATCCAGGGTGAAGAGCACATCATCCGGAGTGCTGGTCTCGTAGAACTGAATCCGCATCGACGTAGAAGCCGCGCTGCATCTCGCCTCCCGGCATCAGTTGCCGACCCCGGAAGCAAGCGGGTACTCGCCATGATCGTCGACGCCGTACCAGCCGAGTGTGCCAAACGCCAGAAGGATCGATGCGACCGGCTCACCCTCCTCCTCCCCATCGCCGTGTTCGATGGTGGCGGCACGGCAGAGGCCGCTGGTGGATTCAATGCAGATGACGCTGCGGCAGCCGTAGAGATGGATCCAGTCCCCCCATACCTTGCTTTCATGGCTGGGCTTGAAATGTACCTTGCGGAGGGCTTCGAGAATTTCGGCGATGGTGCTCGGTTCTTGCGAGCGAGGGATGACAAGTTGTGTTTCCATGGTGGGGTACGCGAGCCGCTACGTGGCTCGCGCAGGTCAGTGCCTGAATCAGGCCGGGTATGTCGAGACGAGATTGTAAAAATAATCCGTGCCAGGTCCACACAACGCCAGTTAGTACGGCAAGGTGTTTGACATCGCGGCCAAGTTGGTGACACTCCACCCATGTACGAAACCTCCGGAAAATTGAAGTGGATCGGTGAGGTCCAGGCGTTCGCCAGTGGCTTCACCAAGCGTGAGTTTGTGGTCACCACGGTGGCGGATAAATTCCCGCAGGATCTCAAGTTCGAGATCGTCAAGGACAAGTGCGTCTTGCTCGACCCCTTTGCGGTCGGCCAGGACGTGGCAGTCAGCTTCGATATTCGCGGCAACGAGTACAACGGCAAGTATTTCGTCAACCTCTCCTGTTGGAAAATCCAAGGTTCTGCAGGCGCGCCAGCCGCACCTGCCCATCGCGCGGATGCTGGAAGCGGCGCGGGCGGTTCCGAGCCGTCGCCGGACGATCTCCGTGGCGCTTGGGGGGCCAATGATGAACCACCGTTTTGAGGCGACTCGGCCTAGCCGCCAGTAACTCACTGGCAGGCAAGGTTGCCCATGCCCATGAAGAAAAAGGCGAATGCCAAGCCGCTCACCGGCACGGCCTTGATCAAGGAAACCTGTCGGCGCATCCGCGTAGCCCGGGGGTATTGGGACGCTCACAACAATCGTGCCTGTCGTGGCGAGCGGGAAAAGGCACTGGCACTCTATGAATCGCTCAATGCGACAGAACGCGAAAAAGTACCGCAGGTGCTGCGCGTGTGGCTGCGGTACCGCAGCGAAAAATACTTTGGTGAGGCGCGCACGCCACCGGGAGCTGGCCGGTAATTTCCCGCTCGCCATGAATCAGACGGCAGCGACGGCATTTATGCAGGGCCTAATGCTACAACAAGCTTGACATTCAACCTCCCTCGATGTGACCTTCGGGCATGGCCACCAAACAAGCATCCATCAAAACCAAGTATACCAAGACTCAGCTCCTCGAGGCGATTGCCGCGACCACCAGTCTCAGCCGCAAGCAGGTGAGCACCGTCCTCGACAGCTTGGGCGAGGTCATTGAAGCGCATTTGAAAAAGAATAGTGCCGGTGAATTCGTGCTGCCGGGCCTGTTCAAAATCAGCACCGTCCGCAAGCCGGCGACCAAGGCGCGCAAGGGCATCAATCCCTTCACCAAGGAGGAAGTGACGTTCAAGGCCAAGCCTGCCTCCACCGCCGTGAAGGTGCGTCCGCTCAAAAAGCTCAAGGACATGGCGAGCTGAGTGGATTGCCGGTTCATCTTGGGCCATTGCAGCCATGAGAATGGTAGCATCCCACGAGAAAACCATGTCCACCGACGCCTAAGCGCCCCTGCGGCGACCCGCCTTCCGCCGTTACCTGATTGGTTCCCAAGGGCTCACCTTGGCCAATCAGGTGATGGCCATGGTGACAGATAAATAGTGTTATAGCGTTTCATCTCCTCACACGCAATACACCTGCACCGGGCCGACGCCCGGGCCTTGCACGCGGCGGAGTTTTTCCACGGCGCGTTTCACCATCACCGCTGCTGCTAACGCCTCGTCCATCGTGTTGAGGGTGGAAAAGCTGAAGCGCAGACTGCTTTTGGCGCGCGTCCCGTCCATGCCCATCGCCATTTGTACATGCGAGGGTCGCTGCTGGCCGCTCATGCACGCCGAGCCGGCCGAACAGGCGATGCCGGCCTCATCCAACAATATCAGCAGGCCCGCGGCATCGCAGCCATCAAAGGACAGGTGGCTCGTGTTAGGCAGACGGTGGGGCAAGTCGCCATTGACCGTCACTCCGGCCAACTCGTCGAGTAGCTTTGCTTCAAACGCGTCGCGCAGTAGGCGCAGCGCCGCGTGGTTATCCAGCGCGGCTTGCTGGCACATAATGGAGGCGGCCACCCCCATGCCGACGATGCCGGCGGTGTTCTCGGTGCCGCTGCGCCGCCCGCCCTCCTGCCCGCCGCCTAGCAACAATGGTGAAAACCGCAAGCCGCTGCGGACATACAGCGCGCCGACACCTTTAGGTCCATGGAACTTATGCGCCGAAAGCGAGAGCATATCCACGCCGAGTTCGCACACTTGGAGTGGGAGTTTCCCCATCACCTGCACGGCATCGGTGTGAACCGCCAACCCTTGTTCACGGGCCATCGCACATACTTCGCGCAGGGGCTGGATCACCCCCGTCTCGTTGTTCGCCGCCATCACCGATACAAATGCCGCCCCTGCCAAATTTTCCGCAAACGCCGCCAATTCGAGCCGCCCGCCCGCATTCACCGGTGCCAGGCGAACGCCTCGTGGCAGCGCCTCGGCGTAGCGCAGCACCGCACTGTGTTCGATCGCCGACACGAGTGCCGGCCCCGGCCCGGCTTGGACGTCGAGCGCATGCAGGGCCGTGTTCACGCTCTCGGTGCCGCCGCTGGTAAACACAATCTCCTCGGGCTGCGCTCCGAGCCATTGCGCCACCTGTGCGCGGGCTTGCTCGATCGCCTGCCGCGCCAGTTTCGCCGCCGCATACGTGCCCGACGGGTTGGCAAAACCGTCGCGCAGCCACGGCAGCATCGCCTCCAGCACCTCCGTCCGCAGCGGCGTGCTCGCGTTCGCATCCAAATGAATCATGGCCGCAGCCTGCCTCACCCCCGCCGGGTTTTCAATCGCCATCCCACTGCCCGCCTCAAAACGCCCCCTGTTTGCCTAGCCACCCGATGCCGGCGTTGCCCCAGCGCCAACCCAAGTCGCCCCACGTCGCGGCGTGGCGCAACCATTCCAACCCGAAATCCCTGCAATGCTCCCACAGCGAGCCGTGGCCCGCCACGCACAGCAAGGCCGCCAACACCAGCACGTTGCCAAAACCAATCAACACCAGCGATAAAAACGTGCCATTTTCCTGTAAATCCGGCTGTTCCCGCGGCAGCATCCACAAAGTCCACACCATGTGAAACGTCCACGTCAGGCCGATCACCGCATAAAACAGCTTGTCCCACTCCGTCGAAAACGTCGCAAACACTTTCAGCAGCCCGTACAGTACTCCCGCCTCGATCGACCAGATCGGCAAAAAATACGGCGATAGCGCGATGACCCAGTTGGTTTTGTTGGTCGTGATGTACCCGCCCTCCGTGCTCACGTGAAACCCCGACACCTTCCCGCCCAGACACGTGACCACCAGCGCATGGGTCAACTCATGCCCAAATACATACAGCTTTAAGAAAAAATTGTGCATCAAGCCCGACCAAAACCAGCCGAGCATCACCAGCACGCCGATGGCAAAATGCCATAGCTCCGCGCTCTGCCACAAGCGCTGGTGCAGCGCTGCATGTGAAAAGCGCAGTCCCAGCGTCCACGCCGTCACCAAGCAAAACGGCAACAACACCAGTGCCAGCCCCCAGCGCAGCAGCCGCTTCGCCCAGCTCACCGCGTCAAAATCCTCCACCTCCACCTTCGGTCCCGCCGCCGCAATCGCCGCCTGCATCGACTTCTGTTTGCGCCGTGTGCCGCGCCGGTTCACCGCCTCGTCCGCGGGCCCTTGCGCTCGTCCCAACATTTCAGCAAACGTTCGCCGCGTCCGCCGCTGATTGGGCGGCGCAAGGCCTGCTGACTTACTGGCACGACGGTGACCCATGGCGAAACGTGAATGCAGATTATTCACTCATCTTAATAAATCAAGCGCCAATCTCAACACGCCTGGCAGCGTTTAGGGCGATTGCTGGGCAGCACATATGGAGCTGCGGGGAGTTGTGAGTTGCATGGATTATGCCAGGCAGGCTTCCAACGCCTTGGTTTCCGGCCGGGCCACGCCATGTGGAAAGCCGACTACGCGGGCCACGGTGAGCTCGCCAGAAGTTTCTTCGTAGCGACATCGGTGGGCCGCACACTACAGACGGCCGGGAGAGGCTCAGAGGCCGTAGCGGTAGCCGAAGCCGAAGTTATTAATGCCGCCGCGGTCGAAGATGCAGCCGCCGGACTGGTGCATGATGAAGGCGGTGAGCTGGTGTTGTGGAAACTGAGGCAGGGCCAGCGTGAGCTCGATTGGCCAGTTGAATTTCACATGCGAACGGTAGCACCCGGCATGGGTCTCGTGATCCATCCGGAAAATCTGGTCGGAGTAGGCCAGCCCCAAGCCCGTCGCCATGGTGGTGCTCAGCCACGCATTCCATGGCAAATCCCGCCAGCGCACTTGGAACGAGGTGGCGTAGTTGAGGAACGGCGAACGGGCATTTTCGTCCACCACGGCCAGTGTGAGCGGCAATTCCAACAGCGGCTTGAACGTGTGGTTGGCCAATTGCCAAGTCGGCTCGCCCAAGCGATAGGCGGCGCTCAACAGGTACACACGGCCGCCAGCGGGGCCCTTGGCAATGCTGGTGCGGCCAAGGAGCACGTTGCCGGCCGTGTCGTCGGTGATGAAGGCCACGCCGGATTGGAAGGCCCAATTGCGCAAGGGGTCTGGGATCTCGTCGCACAGCGCGGTGGCAGCAGTAGCCGGCGCGCAGCAGAGGAGAGGGAGCAGCAGCAGGCGGAGGAGGGCGGCATTCATTGACGTTATTCAGATAGCAGTAGGGCTTCTCGCAGGCATCCGTCAATGCTAATCGTCACACTCAGCTCACCGAAATATGCCGGGAGAGGATTTTGCGGTGGATTTGGGGTTGCCGAGCGGGGGGCCGTGGGCTAGTCTCGGTGCCGCTGGAGGCGTATGTTGCGCTTTCAGTCATTTTCCTTGCCCTTCCCTATGCCAGCTCGTCCTAAATTTTCCTCCCGGCGTTCCTCGAATAAATCACGAGGTGGCTACGGGCCGCCGTCGCGTTCCGCGGTCAAGGATGATGAAGAGAAGGCAGTGGAAGTGGAGGGGGTGATTTCCTCGGTGTTGGCTGGGACGATGTTCCGGGTGAAGATGGCCAGCGGGCATGAGGTATTGGCGCACATTTCCGGCAAGATGCGCAAGCGCTTCATTCGCTTGGTCATCGGGGACAAGGTGAAGATGGAAATGTCTCCGTATGACCTGACCAAGGCGCGGATCGTGTTCCGGATGAACTGAGGGCTCAGTCGCCGGTGGCGAGTTCGCCCGCTGCGGCATGGAGTTCCGCCATGGGGTTGTGGGTCCTGCGCTCGATGGCGATGGTGCCGAGCAGGCTACTTTGGCGCACGATGAACTGATTGAGCTTCATGAGTTCCAGCAGCGCGAGGAAGGTCACGATGACTTCAGCTTTGGTGGAAGCGGATTGGAACAGCGTGTCAAAACTCTTGGCTTCCCCAGGCGCAAACTGTTCCAGCAGGAAGTCGATCTTGTCCGAGACGGTGAAGCGGTCATCGATGATGTCGCCAAAATCATGGCTTGCCTCAAAGCGCTTGAGCACGTTTTGGAAGGCGCGGATGAGATCGAAGATAGACACTTCCGCCAGCGGCGCGGGTTCGCTGGTAGCGGGCTCCGGCACGTCGGGCTGATAAGCGAAACGGCCTTCCTGTTCGATAGCGCGCAGGCTCAGAAAGCCCGCCGCATCCTTGAATTTTTTGTACTCGATCAACTGCCGGATCAGCTCCCAGCGCGGGTCATCTTCTTCGGCCTCGGCATCCGGGGGTTGTTCGACGCGCGGGAGCAGCGTACGGCTTTTGAGGTACATGAGATTGGCCGCCATGACGATGAACTCGGAGGCCAGGTCGATGTTGAGGAGTTTGAAGGTGTTGATGTAATCGAGGTACTGGCGAGTGATGCGCTCGATGGAAATGGCTTGAATGTCCACCTCGTCCTTTTTGATAAGGTAGAGCAGCAAGTCGAGCGGCCCTTCGAAGATTTCAAGGCGAACTTTATAGTCAGTGGGATCCACGCGCAGGGTGGTACGGCAAGGCGCCCGCTTGCGCCAGACGAAAGTGCGAGCGGCGAGTTTTAGCTGGTATCCATTCGCAAACTGGGCGTTACTCTCGGCGCAGCAGCCAAGCAAGCACCCTATGGCATCCGACCCATCAGATAACTTTAACGTACGCCTGAGTCAATGGGTGGCTGGCCAAGGATTTTGGTTTCAAATGCGTTATTCCTTGTCCGGCGTCGGCTCCAGAGCGACCTGGCTTGTTCATGTGTTGCGCCTGGCCACCCGTTTGTTGATCTTTCTGGCGGTGCTGGCCATCTGTGGTGTCGTGTATTTGACGCGGCTTTCTGGCACCGCCGGATTTCACAAGAAACTCAAGGAGGCCATCGGTGCGGGGCTGGGTGCCAGCGAGGTGGAAATGGGCGGGTTTCAACGGGTGCAGGGCAACATGCTCATCGCGCGCTTGGCGAGCAAGGGTGGCAAGGATACGTTTTACACGCGTTTTGAGGCCCGCAATATCCGCTGCCAGATGGGCGTGTTCAACGGCGTGGTCGGCGAGTGGAAACCCGGGGTGCTGTTGGTCAACCAGTTAGATTTGGAACTCAATGCGGGTGCAGACGATGACAAAAGCGCCGACTTGATTGCCGATTCGGTGTTCAAGGATTTTGGCAATCTCAAGCTGGACACGGTGGAGCTGAAAGATGCCACACTGCGCTGGGGCTACTCTGAACGCACCCGCGGCAAAATCGTGGGGGCTCACATCAAGCTCCAACGGGTCGCCGGCGGCTGGCGGATTCATCTGAGCGGCGGCACCTTGTCGCTGGCTTGGTGGCGACGTCTCGAAATTGTCGAGATGGTGGCCAACTGCACGCGTGCAGGGGTGGTGTTTGAAAAGGTGGAGCTACGCAAGGGTGCCGGCAGGGTCACCATGGACGGCTTGCGGGTGGTGGCCGGGCAGCGCCCGGAGGTCAAAGGCACGCTCAAAGTGCGCAAGGTGGCCATTGAGAACGTGGTACCGGTGGAGGTTCGCAATTTCATGGACGGGGTCATCTCCGGGGAGTTTCGGGTGTTTGGCTCCACCAACACAACCGAGGGGCTTGGCCTCGAAGGCAAACTCGTGGTGGACGGGGACAACGTCATTCGCTTGCGCGAGCGAGTGCATTTGCTGCGGGCATTGACGGATTTCGACGTGTTTAACAACTACCGGGTGGTGCCGTTCAACGAGGGCTCACTCAAAATCAAGACTCAGGGCGGGGTCATGGAGCTCAGCGAGGTGGAAATAAAGGCAGGCGACCTGATGTCCCTCGCCGGCCAGATGCGCGTCAGACCCCCCACTCCAGGGGAGACGGCCGCCACGCTCAAACGGGGCACGGCTGGCAATGGGTCAGCGAGTGCTAGGGATGGTAAGCCGGCCAAACATTTGGATGAGGATTTGGAAATCACCTTGCGGCGAGCGGCGCGAGCGGCGCACAAGGACAAAGGCAGTGCAGCCGACGGGACGAAGGGGGACGATGGTTCCTCGCTGTTTGATCGCATTGACCAGAGTTTTGAGACGAGTATTTTCGCCGAGCAGGCCGCCGAGCGCGATTCGCGCAGCCTCATTTATGAGGGACAACTGCAGATCACGCTGATGGCAGACACGTTTGAAAACGTACAGGCGCTGCGCGAGATGCTGCCGGTGGACCCGCAGTCGGGCCGCATTCCGCTGGACGTGCCGATCAAGGGGGATATTTACAGCCTCACCTTCGATCAGGCGCAGGATTTGTACCTGCGCGGGCAACGCTACAAGGAACCCGACGCGCCGACGACTGGCGGGGCGAACCAAGCTGAGACGGCACCGCGCTGAGTACGCTGGCAGGGGCATGGCACTTGCCACGCTGGCACACGGGACTTTGGCAAGTCCCGCTCCCTGCTGCACTCTATCACTCGACGGTGACGCTCTTGGCGAGGTTGCGGGGTTGGTCGATTTCGCAGCCGCGGAGGCGAGCGACGTGATAGGCGAAGAGCTGGAGAGCAACGACGGCGGGAATGGTGGCCACCAGCGGATGACAGCGCGGGATGAAGATGGCGTCGTGCATGCGTTCGGCGGTGGCAAAGTCGCCCTCGGTGACGAGGCCGAGCACCTTGGCGCCGCGGGCGCAGCATTCCTCGATGTTGCCGAGGGTCTTGTCCTTGCCGGGCACATCGCAGGCGATGGCAATGACCGGCGTGCCTGGTTGCAGCAGGGCGATGGGCCCGTGTTTGAGTTCGGCAGCGTGATACCCCTCGGCGTGAATATAGGAAATTTCTTTGAGTTTGAGAGCCCCTTCGAGAGCCACCGGATACATCGGCCCTCGCCCGATGAAAAACGCGTGTTCGTTATGTGCGTACTCGGCGGCAATCTGGCCGATGCGCTCGCTTTGCAAAATCACTTTGGCGACGAGCGCAGGCAGGGTTTCGATTTCACGGGCGAGGCGGATGCCGTCCTCGCGGGAGCAACGGCGACCACGACCGAGCTTGAGCGCCATCATCAGTAAGACGGCAACCTGGCAGGTGAAGGCCTTGGTAGAGGCCACCGAAATTTCGGGTCCGGCGTGCAGATAAACGCCGCGGCCCGTTTCGCGGGCAATAGTGGAACCCACCACATTGCACAGGCTCATCACAAAGGCCCCTTTTTGATTGGCCTCGCGCACGGCGGCAAGGGTGTCGGCGGTTTCGCCGGATTGGGACACGGCGACGACCATGTCGCGGCTGCCGAGGATGGGATTGCGATAGCGGAATTCGGCGGCTTGTTGGACTTCCGCATGGATGTCGGCTAGGTCCTCGAAGGCGTATTCACCCACCAATCCGGCGTGCAGTGAGGTGCCGCAACCCAACAAAACTACCCGGTTGATTTCCGCCAAGTCGCGCGGCGAGGTGCCCATGCCGGCGAGCACCGAGGTGCCGAGGTTGAAGTCGAGTCGGCCGCGGATGGCATTGGCAAGGGCGTCGGGTTGCTCGTGGATTTCCTTGAGCATGTAGTGCTCGAAGCCACCTTTTTCGGTGGTTGCCACGTCGATGCCAAGTTCGGCGATTTCGCGGGTGACGGGGATATTGTTGAGGTCGCGCACATCCACCGAATCGGCGGTGACGATGGCGATATCGTCGTCGTCGAGGTAGATCACGCGCTGGGTGTGGGCGAGGATGGCGGAGGCATCCGAAGCGATGATGGTTTCGCCGTCGCCGATGCCAATGACGATCGGGCTGCCGCGCCGGGCGGTGATGATGCGGTCGGGCTGGTGGGAGGAAAGCACGGCGATGCCGAAGGTGCCCACAATCTGGTGGATGGCATCGCAGACGGCTTGGAAAATGTCGCCCTTGTCGCACTCGCCGATGAGATGGGCGAGCACCTCGGTATCGGTCTCCGAATAGAAAAAGTGGCCGCGGCCTTCGAGGCGGGAGCGCAGGGCGCGGTAGTTTTCGATGATGCCGTTATGGACGATGGCGATGTTGCCGCTTTTATCCAGATGCGGGTGGGCATTGACCTCGGTGGGCGGACCGTGGGTCGCCCAGCGGGTGTGGGCGATGCCAATGTTGGCGCGGTGGAAAAGTTCCGGCGTCCAGTCCGCGTGCGCCTTGTCACTGAGGCGGGCGACTTTGCCCGCGGCCCGGGCCACCACCAGGCGCTCGTCATCCAGAATGGCGATGCCTGCAGAGTCGTAGCCGCGGTACTCTAGCCGCCGCAAGCCGTTGATGAGCACTGTGGGTGCCTCCGCTTTGCCGATGTATCCGACGATTCCGCACATGATTAATTTATTAGGGTGAGTTGTGGATTGAAGAGAGCTGCAAGGCTCATGCCAAAAAAATGCGGGGCGTTTGAGAGCGGTGGGATGGCTCATTAGGGCCTGAGCCGGCAACGAGTTCGCAACTAAATCCAGCCTGGGCCGGACTTGCCGAGCCCACCCGTGGTGGTAAAAAAATTGGCCGACCGAAAAGACGTGGGAGTTATGCACCCGTTCCGGGTTGCCCACAAGTCCGATTTATCTAACGGTGGTGCTCAACGCGATTGTTCGAGCATGCGCAGCAGCGGCAGTTCGGCTCTGGCGCGCAGGGACTCCTCCATCTCGACGCGAGGATGCAGGTTGGCCAGGCAGTCACGGAGTTTTTGCAAGGTATTGAGTTTCATGTAGCGGCAATCGGCGCAGGCGCAGCGCTCGGTGGGGCCGGCGATGAGGTTTTTGTCGGGGCATTCCTTGCGCAGGCGGTGGAGCATGCCGCTCTCGGTGACGACGATGATGTCATGCACCGGGGCGTCCCGGCAATAGGCGATCATTTTTTCGGTGGAGCAGACCTCATCGGCGAGAAGGCGCACGGCTTGGGTGCATTCCGGATGGGCGACGACCAGGGCCGCAGGATAGTCAGCCTTGATGCGGTTGATGGAGTCGCGGGTAAACTCGACGTGGACATAGCACGAACCTTGCCACAGATCCATCTTGCGGCCAGTCTGCTCCATGACCCAGGCCCCCAGATTCGCGTCGGGCACAAACAGGATCGGACGCTCAGGCGGGGCTTGGTTGACAATTTTCACCGCGTTACCAGAAGTGCAGATGACATCACTGATCGCCTTAACCGCCCCCGAACAATTGATATAGGCGATGACGTAATAATTCTTGGCGGCGTGGGTCGTCAGGTAGGCTGCGAGCTCGGGTGCTGGGCAGGAGGCTTCCAGCGAGCAGCCAGCATCCGCATCCGGCAGCACGACGATTTTGCCCGGGTTGACGATTTTGGCGGTTTCCGCCATGAAGTGCACGCCGCAGAACACGATCACGTCCGCCGCGGTGGCCTTGGCATGATAGGCCAGACCGAGCGAGTCGCCGACAAAATCGGCGACGTCCTGGATTTCACCTATTTGATAGTTGTGGGCGAGTATCACCGCGTTGCGGGCACTCTTGAGGGCGAGAATTTCTTGGGTCAGGTCCATGGGGGGGAGAGACGCAAGACTACAAGACGCAAGACGCAAGCAAAGAGCAAGAGATGAACCGCGGCGTCTCTTTTCTTGCGTCGGGTGTCTTCATGACTTGCTTCGTGCGTCTTGGGGCTTCAAGGCTGGCGTCTGGGTGGCAGGTTGCAAAATTTCCAAGGTGCCGGTGTGTTTGGCCCCGGATTTGACACTAATAGCCGCAGCACGGATGAACCCGTGGAGACGGGCGCGGCGCTCGAGGGTGAGCGTACCGGCACAGAAGAATTGGCCGCGGACGTGGCCGGCGATGCTGGCGGTGGCCACGGTGACGGGGTGGAAGAATTCGATCCGCGCGCCGCGTTGGATGCGCAGGTGCTGGCATGTGACGGTGCCCATGACTTTGCCGTGACCGCGGATGAGCAAATCCCCCGAGCAATCGACGGGGCTGGCGAGTTCCCCCAAGACGGTGAGGTTGTGGCACTGGATGACACACCCGGATACCACGCCGCCCTTGAGGATGACCACGTTGCCGCGGGTCTGGATGCGGCGGTTCCAAGGTCCGTCGATTTGATAGTCGAGGAGGCTCACGTAACAACAGCAGCGCGGACATTGGCTGGATTGGGCCTCGGCGGCGGCCGTGTAGTGGTGACCACAGTCGAAGCAGGCAATCTCGCGCGGCGGCTTGGGTGGAAACAGGCAACGCAGCAGGCGCTGGCGCAGCGTGGGGGGCGACGGCACGCTGCGCAATAGCGGCGCGGGCGGCGGCGGCGGTTCTGGATCCGGATCGGGGTCGCGCCGGGGCTTGGCTAGGCGCGCGGTGGAGCGCTGGCGCACCACCGCTTTGCCATCATGCACCTGAAAATGAGCCCGACAGCCGTGGCATTGTGTGGAAATCACCATGGCGGGTTCGAATTGGGTGTGCCCGCATTCGGGGCATATCAATTCGATGCGCTGGCGCGGAGATGGGGAGTCACCGACCATGACGGAGAATCGCGGGGTTGCCGCAACCAGGGGGTTCGGGAGCGAGGATCAAACGGTGCCTAGCAACGTGGCTTGCTTGGGTTGTTGCGCGTCCACTGCGGGTTTGGCGGCGGCCTGGGCCGGAGCTTGGGCCGGAGCTTGGGCCGGAGCTTGGGCCGGAGCTTGGGCCGGGGTGCCGACGGTGGATTTGCCGACAAAGATGGCTCCGGCCTCGATGGAGAGCATCTTAGTTTTGATGTCGCCGATAACTTCGGCGCTGGACTTTAGTTCGACGCGATCCACGGCGGTGATATTGCCGTGGACTTTACCGTAAACCACCACGGTGGCGGTTTTGATTTCGGCCTTGAGGCGGGCATTTTCGCCGACGGTGAGGCTGCCATCAGAGGAAATTTCCCCTTCGATTTTGCCGTCGATGATCAGGTCGTTGGTAAACCTGACGGTGCCTTTGATTTCAACATCCGACGAGAGGATGTTGCGCGAGGCACCCGTAGGCGGCCGGGCCACGGAGGCTTGGGCGGAGGCGGGCGGGGCGAGCACATGGCTGGCTGCTGGGGCCAACCCTGCTGGAGGTTGGGGGGATGAACGATGCGAGTCGTCCTGGCCAATAACTTTTTTAAACACGGTGCTTGGGGGGGGATGAATGTGAAACGGATGCGAAAATTACGGCGCGCCAGGAGCGGTCGGAGCGGTTGGAGCGGTTGGAGCGGTTGGAGCGGTTGGAGCGGTTGGAGCGGCAGGAGCGGCAGGAGTTGCGGGAGCAACGACGGGAGGTGGCGGGGCGATTTCCACGGGCAATTGAGCCTTCAAAAGGGAGAGGCGCTTGTTGATGATGTTGGCAAAGCTGCTTGCAGGAAACTCAGTCTTGGCCTTTTTATAGGACTCTTCGGCGGCTTTAGTATCGCCGCTGGCCTTTGAAATATCACCTAGGGCTAGCAGGGCGTAGGGCTCCATGAAGCGGGCGGCTGGATCCGCGACGATTTGCTCGAACAGCTTGCGGGCTTCGGCCGTTTTCCCCTGGGCCTGGAATTTAGAGCCGAGGCTCGCTTGGGCACTCGGGCGCGCCGGGTGCTTGGGATTGGCACTGATGAATGCCTCGAGGGTGGCGATGGCAGCGTCCTTCTCGCCTTCTGTCCACTGGCGCTCGGCGAGCAATACCTGCGCGCTCTCGGCGGCGGCGGTGCCGGCATGGTCTCTGACGAGATTGCGCAGCGCGGTCACATCCTCCGCTTTAGCGAGCTCGGCTCCGGCGCTGCGTTCCTTGCTGTTGGCCACCCCGTGGTAGATGACCCAAGCGGCGACCGCTAGGGCCAGCAGAATAGTCAGAGCGACGAGGTTCTTCTGGTTGCGATCGAGAAATTGCTCGAAGGCGCTGGGGCCTTGGGCGATTTCGCCGAGCGGGCGTGGAATTTCTGGACGGTCTGGGCTGTCTGTGGACATGAGGAGTTGGCACGCAATTGGCGGCGGACCAAAGACAAAGCGCATCTCGCCATGAAATCAATGCGGAAGTCGGCTAGTCCACCGATTTTTGCTATAATCAGGTTGGTTTTTTCTGTTTGGTTGGATTTTCGTGGCCAGATTATCAGGAGATGCTAATAAATGCGTGCATGGCGGCCCGAATTTATGTGATTGCAGGTGAGCTCAGCGGAGATGCCCACGGGGCGGGCTTATTGGCTGCGCTCAAGGCGTTGCGACCGGAGCTGGAAATTGCCGGGGTGGGCGGGCCAGAGATGGCGGCGGTGGCCGGCGGCGGGGTGCGCGACTGGGTGGAAGACGCTGCGGTGGTGGGTTTGTGGGAAGTGGCGAAGCATTACCAGTGGTTTCGCCAACGCTTTGACCAGATGCTGGCGGAGGTGAAGGCGAGGCGGCCGGACGTGCTGCTGCTCATCGACTACCCGGGGTTCAACCTGCGTTTTGCGCGGGCGCTGCGGCGCGAGTGTCCGCAGACCCGCCAGGTTTATTACATCAGCCCGCAGGTGTGGGCGTGGAACCGGCGGCGCATTCCGCAGATGGCGCGGTTGTTGGACCAGATGCTGTGTCTGTTCCCGTTTGAGCAAGCCTTGTTTGAAACGGCCGGCTTGCGGACCACTTGCGTCGGCCATCCCTTGGTCGATGAATTGCAGGTACAGCGAATCAACGGAGTGGTGAGGGATGCGCGCTTGGTGGGCTTGTTTCCGGGCAGTCGCGAGCGCGAGGTGGCACGCTTGTTCCCGGTGATGCTCGAAACGGCTAAATACTTGTTAGCCGGGGACGCGGATCTGCGCTTTGAAGCGCCGGCCGCCTCACCCAAACTCGCCGTGCAGATGCACGCCCTAGCCGGGCAGGCCCAGCTTGGCGGGCAACTCAACATCACCACTGGCGCTAGTCACAGCTTGATGCAGCGGGCCTGTTGCGGGGTCATCGCCAGTGGCACGGCCACCCTGGAAGCCGCCTATTTCGGCTTGCCCTATTGCCTGACTTACAAGGTGGCGTGGCCAACCTATCTGGTAGGACGGATGCTGGTGCGGCTCAAGCACATCGGTTTGGTCAATATCCTCGCGGGTGAGGAAGTGGTGGAGGAATTCATCCAGGCCGATGCCGAGGCGCAGCCCATCGGCACGGCGTTGCGGCGCTTGTTGCAAGATGCGGATTATCGTGGCGCGCTGCAAGCTCGCCTGGCGCAAACTGCGGCCAAACTCGGCCCAGCCGGCACCCACCAGCGGGCGGCGCGGGCCGTGGCGGCCTGGCTGCCCCCGGCGTGAAAGTTTTGCGCGGCGAGGGTTGCGTTTTTGGTACTTGCGGCTAATAACTACGCCAGATGAAATCTCTCCTACTGACTCTTGCCGCCAGCTGTGCCTTTTTGATCTCCTGCGAGCGCCATGATTTCGAAGGCAAGAATGGCACCAAACAACTCCATGAGGCCCATGGCGCCCACCACTCCGAGCACCCCGCCAGCGCGCTGCCCGAGGCTGAACACGACAAGGCCAAGTGAGGTGCCAACGGGCGGGCTGCCCGTTCACCTCTTCCTCTGGCAACTGCAAGAGGCCCATCCATCACATCCTGAGCCATCCAGTCCGCTCCCGCCCGGACTGCCCGCGCGACTTCCTCGCCGAGTTTGGCAAGATCCGCAGCGATGAGCGACCGGGCGATTATCCGCCCTGAACAGGTGCGGGGCAGCTCGCCGCTCATGCCTGCCGTACATCCGCCAGCTGACAATGAAAATTTTCGGGTGAAGTGTCGGCTGCCGCTTGGCAGGAGCGGCCAGACCGGCTAAGTCTCGGGCGTGGACCCGCAACCGTTGATCATTGATTTGCAAAGTGACGCCTATTTCATGGGCCAGGCGCTGCGTGAGGCGCACAAGGCGTATGCGGCCACGGAGGTGCCGGTGGGCGCGGTGGTGGTGCAGGATGGCCGGGTGATTGCGCGGGCATGGAACCAAGTGGAACTTCTCCAGGACGCCACCGCCCATGCCGAAATGCTTGCCTTGAGCGCCGCCCAACAGGTGCTGGGCAATTGGCGCCTGGAACGATGCACGCTCTACGTCACCAAGGAACCCTGCCCAATGTGCGCCGGTGCCATCGTGCATTGCCGCCCTGAGCGGGTGGTGTATGGTTGCCCCGATCCCAAAAGTGGCGCGGCGGGGAGTTGGATAAATTTGTTAGAATCAAATCCACCCTTGAATCACCGTTGCGAGGTGAGCGCCGGGGTCTTGGGGGAGGAATGTCTGGCCTTGCTGCAGGGGTTTTTCCGCCAGGCGCGACTCACCCGCGGCAAGCCCAAGGGTGAACTCGATGCTCCACCATGAGCGCCAACTTAAGCGCTTCATGCCTCGGGCGTATCTGACTTTGCTCCCCGCCCAGCCACCCGACCCTGCCTACGTTCGCTGGAAGCATTATTTTGGAGATTTTAGACGATCTTGCAAGAAATTGGGGTTACCGTCTGGTATGCTGCCTATCTGATCCCCGACTTTTGAACGTATGAAATACATTGACCGGCTCAAATACCGGCTGAAATACAAGACCAAGACCATCACTAGGGTCAAAAATGGCCTCCCGGTGCAGATCAAGCTACAGGCCAAGCGATTTCCCCTCCGGCACCGCAAAATGCACAAAGTGCGCCGATTCGCCCGCTACGCCGCCGTCATTATTCTATCCATTGCGACCGCATGCGCTATTACTTACCTAATCGGCGGTTCTTCAGCTCCACCAGCTGAGTGAGCCGGAATCGCCCGCCACCCGCTGCGGAATGGCTTATTTCTATCGAACCAGCCCATCCACCCAGATGCACACATCCCCCCGCTTCGCCATGCGTCACCTCACAACCCTCGCCGCCGTGGGCTGGCTGCTTGCCCTGCCGCTGCTGACTGGGCAAACGACCGCCGTCGACGATGCGCCATCGCCACCCGCCAAATCCATCGGCTTCGAGACCCACGAAGGCTACTTTGTTTCCAACAAATTCGAGGCGGATGCGGCGGTCTCGTTTGTGGTCATCACCGACCAACCCGCCTTCGACAAAGTGTTCGGGGTGGCCATGGTGATGGGCGATAGGTCTCATCGCCTGCCACGCGCCGCATTTGACAAAAACTTTGTGGTGGCCGCCATTCACCGCGGCAATGCGCTGTTGACCTATCAGGTAACCAGCGTCACCGCCGAGGCGCAAACATTGACCGTGCGCTACACCACCAAGGGCACTCCCGACGCCAACGCCCAGTTCGCCTGCCCACTCATCCTCTCGCTCTACAAAGGCGATTACCGCAGCGTCCGCTTCGTGGAAAATGGCAAGGCCGTCAAACGCCTGCCGCTCGCCCCGCAGGGCGTCGGCCCGGCCAAGCCTGGAAGCTGACCAGCGCGGCCAACTTGGCTCCGTTGAGGCGCCTTGTGGAGCGAGGACGATGGAGTGCTGCAAAGATTGAATAGTTAAAATGATGCCTTGCAGCAGGCAGGTTCCGCAAAATATAGCGGAATGTTTTTTGCTGCATGTTAGATATTCATCACTCTTCTGGCAGAGCCAAAGCGATGACGTGCTGGCGCTTGCCACGCACATCTCTAACGCACTGGCAATTCAGCGGCTGTTGCGGGCCGCTCCGTGTCTCGGCGGGCAAGCCCGACCCAGCCCAAGGCGGTGGCGAGCCACCGCACTCAAGGAGCGGCGGTTGCCAACCGCCATGGCTCATGGATAGAGCAAGGGCAGCCGCATGGCGGCTTGCTCTTGCCCGTCCCATGGGCCAGGGGGCAAGCTGCCCCCGCTCCTTGACGCCCACACGCGCCAGCAAGCTGGCTGGGCCGGGCGGTGGCGAGCCACCGCACTCAAGGAGCGGCGGTTGCCAACCGCCATGGCCCATGGATAGCGCAGGGCTGTCGCATGGCGGCTTGCTCTTGCCCGTCCCATGGGCCAGGGGACAAGCTGCCCCCGCTCCTTGACGCCCACACGCGCCAGCAAGCTGGCTGGGCCGGACGGTGGCGAGCCACCGCACTCAAGGAGTGGCGGTTGCCAACCGCCATGGCCCATGGATAGAGCAAGGGCAGCCGCATGGCGGCTTGCTCTTACGCGTCTCATGGGCCAGGGGGCAAGCTGCCCCCGCTCCTTGACGCCCACACGCGCCAGCAAGCTGGCTGGACCGGGCGGTGGCGAGCCACCGCACTCAAGCTGAGGTGGCCTCCGGCCGCCGACGCCCCTGAATCGCTCAGCGGCCGAGGGTCACCACCACCTTGTCCTTGTGAATGGCGACGTTCTTGAGCAGCAACTTGGCAAGGTTGGTTTGGGTATCGTTTTTGGTTAGCTGGTAGATGGGGACAGCATCACCAAGCTCGCCGGCGAGGTGATTGAGCCCATCCTGCAATGCGGCGCGATAGCTCTCGGGCAATTGGGCTGCCTCGAGAGATTGCAACTCGGGTTGTTCCAGAAAAAACTGATAGTCAGCCGGGTGGTAGCCGATTCTGGTGATGAGTGCGGCACTGCCGGTGTAAGATTTTCCGAGGAGGCCCGCAACGCCCACCACCACTCTCACATCCACACTCACGCGCACCTTGTCTTGGTCCGGCAGCAACACCGCCCGCGGATTAAGATAGGTCACACGCACAATTTTTAGATAGGTTTTGTCCTTGGGGAATTTCTTTGCCAGCGCCGCGTTGATCTCCCCCTGGCTTAGATTGACGGTCACTGTGCGGTCCCATGCATCGCGCAGCAGAAAGCCCGCCGCGCCCGCCACCAGTAACAACACCAAACCTATGAGCCAGTTTTTTTTCATGGGCTTAGCCTGGGAAGGCCGAAGGAAATCATGGAATTCACCGTTAGAACGGGCTGATGATTTGATAGATCGCAGTCATCTTTTCCGTGTAATCGTTCGACAGAGCTCACGCCGCCGTCATCTTCAATCCGTGTAATCGGTGGTTACAAAACGGCGCTGCAACTCCTTCCATCTGCCTTTTTAGGGTCCTTAGCCGAGCATAGAGGCGACGAGCGCTTCGAGTTTGACGATATCTGCCGCGAAGGAGCGAATCCCCTGAGCGGTCTTTTCAGTGGCCATGGCATCCTCGTTGAGTGCATAGCGAAACGCCTTTTCATCCAGATGCAGCCGCGGCCAATCGCTCAACGCCGCCTCGCCCAGCGTGAGTTGCGCGACGAGCGGTTCGTCGCATGCCTGGAGTTCAGCTAACAGCCCGGGACTGATCGTCAACAGGTCGCAGCCGGCCAGCGCCAGAATTTCGCCCTTGTTGCGGAACGAGGCACCCATCACTTCGGTACGGTAGCCGAATTTCTTGTAGTAGTTGTAGATGGCGCGCACCGATTGCACGCCGGGGTCCTCGGCACCCTGATAATCTTTGCCGGTGGCTGCCTTGTGCCAATCGAGAATGCGCCCGACAAATGGCGAGATGAGTTGCACCCCGGCTTCAGCGCATGCCACCGCCTGGGCAAACGAAAACAACAACGTCAGGTTGCAGTGAATACCTTCTTTTTCCAAAACCTCTGCCGCCTTGATCCCTTCCCAAGTGGCTGCAATCTTGATTAGAATGCGCTCCCGCGAGTGCCCCGCCGCTTCGTAGGCTGCGATCAATTCCCGGGCCTTGACCAGCGTGCCCGCAGTGTCAAACGACAGCCGGGCATCCACCTCGGTCGAAACCCGGCCGGGCACGATCTTGAGGATCTCCAAGCCGAAGAGTACCAGAATGCGGTCGATGATCGCTCCGGTGAGGGCCGCACCCGCCACGCCCAAAGGCTTCAATTCGGTGATGGCCTGCTCGACTAACGGCCGGTATTGCGGCTTGGTGGCCGCCTGCAAAATAAGCGAGGGATTGGTGGTGGCATCCTGCGGATGATAGATTTGCATCGACTCGAAGTCGCCGGTATCGGCGACGACGGTGGTGAGTTTCTTTAGTTGGTCGAGTTGGCTCAGGCTCATGAGGAAGCGAACCTAGCACCGGTGGCGCGGCCTGGGAAGGCAAAACCTCGGGGTGGATCAGGGTTGCAGGCGGGAGCGGCACCATGCACACTGCCTGGCCATGTGGACAACCATTCGCGAATTTGAAGACATCCGTTACGAAACCACGGAGCAGGGGCACATTGCCAAAATCACCATCAACCGCCCGGAAGTGCGCAATGCCTTCCGCCCAAAAACCGTCACCGAAATGCTCCAGGCCTTCGAACTGGCCCACGAGGACCCGGCCGTGGGGGTGATCATTCTAACCGGCGCGGGCGATTTGGCGTTCTGCGCCGGCGGCGATCAAAAAGTCCGAGGCCATGCCGGCTACATCGGCGAGGACGGCATCCCACGCCTCAACGTGCTGGATTTGCAAAAGAAAATCCGCTCGCTGCCCAAGCCAGTGGTGGCGATGGTGGCCGGCTATGCGATTGGCGGCGGCCACGTGCTGCACATTGTGTGCGATCTAACCATTGCAGCGGACAATGCGCGTTTTGGTCAGACCGGACCGAAGGTCGGTTCGTTTGACGGTGGGCTGGGTTCGAGTTATTTGGCGCGCATTGTCGGCCAGAAAAAGGCCCGCGAAATCTGGTACCTGTGCCGCCAGTACGATGCCCAACAGGCGCTGGAGATGGGCCTGGTCAACGCCGTGGTGCCGCTCGCCGAGCTGGAAACCGAAACCCTCAACTGGTGCCGCGAAATGCTCGCCCACTCGCCGCTGGCCCTGCGTTGCCTCAAGGCTGCACTCAACGCCGATTGCGACGGCCAGATGGGATTACTAGATCTGGCCGGCAACGCCACGCTGCTTTACTACATGAGCGAGGAAGGTCGTGAGGGCAAGCAGGCGTTTTTGGAGAAACGCCCGCCGGATTTCTCCAAATTCCCGCGGGTGCCTTGAAGAAGACACAAGACTGCAAGACGCAAGATCAGAGCACGAGGATAGCCGCTATGACTCTCATCTTGTGTCTTCAAGTCTTGTGTCTTGTTGTCTTACCTACGCGGGCGCGGTTTTTTGGGGGTGAAATTCACCGTTTTTGGATCGAAGGCTTCCGGATCGTAGCCCGGATTCATCCATTCGGCATCGCCGTGAAGCGCACGCATGTAGGCAAAGGCCCCACTGAAATCTTCTGGCGGACAGGCTCGCGCCCCGTCCAATAATTCCGGCGGGCCGCTGCCGGTCACGCGTTTTTCAAATACGACCTCATGAATCCACTCATCGGCGAAGTCGTAACGATAGAGGATGCGGATAGGGAGTTTTTTGCGGCCTAGAAATTCGGCTACCGTGAGCACGGATTCGTCTTGAAACTCGCCGGCCGTCTGATCTTCCAAGCCGATCGGGCCGATCACATCGACGAGTCGCTTGCCTTTGCCGTGACGGAACTCGTGCGGGTGCTTGTTATCCCAGCCCATCGCCGCTTGAATCGCGTCGCTGAGTGCCACAAACGTCACCTCCATGCCAATGGTGAAGCGCCGCCAAATCTGCGGCTGAATGCCGTAGAGGAACACTTTGATCGATACCCGGGTTTCGTCTTTCGCCTTCGCCATGCCCGCAGCGTGACCCAGACAAACGTGCCAATGCAAACAAGAATTTTGCGTGAATGGGCGTGATATGGAGCAACTCCCTTATTGTGGTGGTGGCGGCAGCGCGGACCAGACTTGAGTGCCGAAGACTCTGTTCACGGGCGTGCTTTCCGCTCGACAACAGCAATGGCGTCGCTCCCTACCACGAACTGCATCGATCCGTGGCCGGCAGCACCTGAACTAAGGTGCCCGGGACAAATTGAGAATTGCAGTTGCCACTCACTGCTCCGGCGCGGCGGCTGCAGGCTCCGGCGCGGCTGCTGCCGGGTCTGGCGCGGCTGCGGGATCTGGCACTGCTGCGGGATCTGGCACAGCGGCTGCCGGGTCTGGTGCTGGCGTGGCGGGAGGAGATTGGGCGTCGCGGGTGGCTTTGAGTGTTTTGCCCTTGGCCTGCATGGCACCAAACAACCAGCCGCCGGTTTCGCGGTAGTGGCGGATGGAGAGGCCGGCAAAAAATGCCACTAGAGCAAGCGCCAGCACCAACAGGAAGACGATGAACCCCTTGCCACCTCCCGCAGAAGACGCCACCCGTTTCTGCGGTGCCGTTCGCTCGCTTTCAGCCGCCGGCAACAACTCGGCCTCCTGGCGGTCGGGCAGTTGATCCAACACCTTTTCGCCCAGCAGTTCCGCGCTTTCTTCCTCGCTCAATTGAAAATCGAAGATCACGTCGCCCAAGCGCACGGCGGCCCCGTGGCACAAGCTGATCGTATCGCAGAGCTGGCCATTGAGCTTGATGCCATTGGTCGAGCCCAGATCGCGCAATTCGTAACCGCATTCAACGCGCTGCATTTCGGCGTGGCGCACCGAAATGGAGCCGCACTCGATGGCAATGTCGTTGTCACTGCCACGCCCGATCGTTACCACCTGCCAATCCAGAGGAAACCGATAGGGTTGGGGCACCTTGTCTGGGACGGTAATGGTGAGTCGGGGCATGGCGGGCGGGGGGGGGGGGGGCTTTGTGCACCGCACTTCTCGCGGGTTGGCACAAAAAAATCACGGCACACCCCCGGGGGTTTCATCTGCATTCCCCAATCC
>WBXD01000024.1 GCA_008932935.1 Verrucomicrobiota bacterium | reverse complement strand
GCGCCTCGGCGAGGCCTGGTTCATGCAGCACTTGGTCGATGGTGAAATCGCCTCCAACAATGGTGGCTGGCAGTGGTCGGCCGGCACCGGAGCCGATGCCGCACCGTATTTCCGCATCCAGAATCCATGGTCGCAAACGGCGCGCTTCGACCCGCAGGGCACTTACATCAAACGCTGGGTGCCGGAGTTGGCCGCGGTGCCCGCCGCAAAATTACTGGCTCCGCCCGAAAACCAGCGGCCGCTGGCCCCGGGCTATCCACTGCCCATCCTCGATCACGGCGTCGAGCGCTTGCGCACGCTAGCGATGTTCCAGAGCCACAAGACACAGCAGCGCTGAGCTGTGGCGGCGATGTGCTGTGCCTGCCGCGTCTCGCGGCAGGCCGTGGCTGCACGCCTCTGGCCGCAGCGCTTATGCAGAGAGAACGCAAGAGCAGTGCATTCTCAAGCCGGGGCAGCCTCTGGCCCGCGCCGCGAGACGCGGCACGCACGGACTGCGGCGGGGACGCCGCAGCTACTGGGTCAGCTCCACCGGAACCAGGATTTCTTGTCAGCCAGGGCTTGCGCGAGTTCCGCTAGGCGGATCTCCTTGGCATCCGGGCCTAGCACAAATTCGCGGTGGATGGCTTTTTAGCCCGATTCGATGACCCATTCCACCCCTCATAAGCGCTAACTTAACCCAGCGTATTAAGAAATGGGCACACGTGGTGACTGCAAAAATTTCCCATGGCCTTCTCATTGATGATTGCTGAGTGATAATTTTGGATTTTTGATGGGTCTCGTGATGGCACCTCAAATACTTGGAGAAAGATTGCTTGATTGCTCGGTTACCACTGTCTAGCAAGAGATTTGGCTGTGCAAGCACCCTGGAAGCTCCACCGCTGGCTCCGTTCCGTTAGGACATTCTGATGTCCGATCGGACATCAGAATATCCTAACGGAACGGTTAGTTCGCCCCCCCCCGCCTACCCAGCCCGGATGCGGCATGGTATGGAGCGACGACCTTACTGTCGTCGTGCGGAAGGATCGTCCATAAACCGAGCCTTCGGCATTCATTCATGGGCCTCCCTTCCGCTATCACCACAAGAATGTGGTGGCTCCTTAGCCGAGTTGCTCCCGGTGCGCCACACCCGCCCGCCGGGTTCTGCTGCTAAGAGACTGCTGCTCACCCCTCTATCACCACATCCATGGCCACGTCATGCGACTCGCGGAAGGTGTCGGCGACGCGCTGGATCGGGTGGCAAATGCCGACTTTGACGGCATCGGGGCGGGCACTGGCGAGGGCGCGGTCGTAGTAGCCACGGCCGCGGCCGAGGCGAGCGCCGTTGAGATCGAAGGCCAAGCCGGGGCATAAGAAAGCATCGATCTCGGGTATTGGCACGCGGGGCAGGGTGGGGGATGGCTCGCGGACGCCGCAGGCGCCACGTGCCAAGTGCCCGGCCACGTCGTGCAGCTCGTGGAATATCAGATCCTCGCCACAGATGCGGGGGAAAACCCAGCGCCTGCTAGGATCCCATACTACCAGCGGCAATAAATCGACCTCGTCCGCCAGCGCTGCATACAAGGCCACCGTGCGCAAGGCCGGGCGGGCCGCCAGCCAGCGGCGCGCCGCTTCGCAGACCGGACCCGAGTCGAGCGGGCCGTCGCGCAGGAGTTGGCGCAGGGTACTGCGGAGCTGGTTTTTTTTGTTGGAGAGGGAGGATATTGTCACTTGCCTGGCGGGGGGATCGGGCCATACTTTGGCCGATGAAGCGCATTTGGCAAGCCGTGGTGATTTTCTGGGTGGCGTTGGTGGGGTTGCGCGCCGACGAGGTTGTCAAACCCTTGCTGTGGGTGCCACTGAAAATCCAGGCCAGCGCGTTTTCCAGCGATCTGGGAATGCTCGACGCGGAACGCCAAGAATACGCCACCAATCTCGCCAATTGCGCGGCCACCGGTATCGTCCAAGCCAAGGCGTCGGCGGGTTCGCTGGAGGAGGCCCGGCGCTTGTTGACACTGGCATTGAACCTATCGCCGCGCAACAAACGCTCGATCATCGTTAATTTCCAACTCGGCAAAGGCCTGCTGCCGGAGGTGGCTAAGGGCGATTACAGCCCGCAGGTACTCGCACGCCTACTGCTCACCCGCGGCCAGCTACTGACCAAGCAGGAAAGCTCGGAAAACCTCCTCCTCGCCCGCATGTTCTTCCAACTCGCCGCCGAACTTGACGCTAAAAATGAGGACGCGGTGTACGCCAGTGAGGTCGATCGTCTCGATCACGGCAGCGTGGATTGGGCGCTACTGACCCGCCCGCGTCCCAGCCCGGAGGCCGTGCCAACCCCTGACAAGGAGTTGGTCAAGGAGCCGCTTAAGGAAACCGTGGTGCCGAGGGCACTGGGGCCGCATATCAGCCCGCCACCCAGGCCGTAGCGGTTGCGCGCCGGGGAGTGGCGGCATTGGCTCAGATTTTTTCAGTTTTTTTACTTGCCCTTGTGAGTTTAATTCGCGATTGTGCAGCGTCATTTATGCGCAGTTACAAATCCGTCCAGCTGTGATAAGGAAATTCATCAGGCGACTGTGGGTTGCAGGGCATGTGTGGAGCGTGGAGAGGAATGTGTCGCCACGGGTGATTAATGGCTGCCTTGTCGCGTTGCTTATCGGACTGGGTTTTGGGGTCAAGGTTGGGTATCAGGCCTTTTTGGGGCACTCTAAGGCTCAGAGTTTAGAAGCGGCGCAGGTGGCGGCTAGCCACGGCGATTGGGCGAAGGCCCGCGATGAGGCAGCCAATGTCCTGCAGGTGCGTCAGAACGACGCTGAGGCCTATCGCATCTGGGCGCAGGCACTAGCCAAGTTGGGCGATCCATTAGCCTGCACTGCCGCAATCAAGCTGGTGTCTGAGTCGCGTGCAACCAGCGAGAGCCGACTAGAAGCCCTGCGGGTAGTGGTCGCTCAAGCACCGCAGGCGGTGGCATGGGACCTCTACAACAATTTGCCGCAGGCATTGACGGCCCAGGCGGAGTTTCGTGCGGCCATCACAGCGCTGCGCATCCAAAGTGACGAGAGCGAGCTGGCGGAAAAGGAGTTGCGCGAGGTGCTACAGCCGGGCGATAGCCCCGACGTGCATCTGGCGTTGCTGCGCCTGCTGTGCTGCCGCCCGGATGCCCAGCGAGTGGCGGAGGCGCGAAGCATCTTCGCTGAGTTGGTGGCCGCCAAGGCCAGCGACGCCGCCCTGGCCGCCCTGTCATTGCTCGGCGCCGTCCCTGGCGGACTCGCCGCAGGGGCGCCGCTGCCCGATTTGCCGGCTTGGCTCAGGCAACAGGAAAAAGCTACCGCCAGCCACCGGCTTCTCGGCATCAATCCGGCAATCGATGCCCAGCCAGAAGCGGCGGATCATTGGTATAGCAAGGCTATCGCACGCTTTCTAGCAACTGACCCGGGGCCGCTCTGCACTTGGCTGATTGAGCACGGGCAGGCCGGGATGGCGGCCAAGGTTTTGGAAAAGCCAGCGCGAGTCAGCCCAGACGCCTACCTTGCCCGCCTCCACGCCCTGTTGCTGCTGGAGCAGCGCAGCGCCCTCGAGGAGGCGCTGCGCAAGCCTCCAGTGGCTGTTGATCTGGTGGAGATTGAGATCGTGCGGGCCAAGTACGCGATGCTGTGTGGCGACCCAATCGGCGCTCACACCGCCTGGACCCGGGCCCAGAGTCGCGCGGCGTTCGACACCACCTGCAACCGCTTGATCGACATCGCTCGTTGCGCCACCGCCTGCCATGCTATGGACGCGGCCGAAAACGCCTGGGTGGAGGCCATCCGCCTGGGCCGGGGTCCGCTGCCACTCTACCGCGATCTGCTCCCAGTCTATTCCTCACTCGCTTCCCAAGGGCGCTCGGAGGATTTGCTGACAATATTTCAAGTGCTTCGTCGCCTCGAGCCAGCCAATTGCGAACTGCAAAACCATGCCAGTTATTTCAAGCTGATTCACGCCATCGAGTCACCCGCCCAAGTGGCCACGACTATGCACCAACTTCTCGAACAAAACGACCGCGCAGCGTTTTACGCCACCCTGATGTTGGCCGAGATGCTCGACGGACGAGCTGCCGAGGCGCTGACTCGCCTGCCGAAATTGCGCGACAGCCAGGAGGTGGCCCCGATGATGCTCAGAGCGCTCGAAGGCAGCGCGCGGATGCTCGTGGGCGAAACCGAGGTTGGGACGCGTTTGCTCGATGGGGTGGACTGGCAAGGTTTCATGTCGCAGGAACGCAGTGTCTTCCGCAACCTGCTGGTGCAGCACAGACGCGTGGGGCTGCCAGTTACCGCCGCGGCGCAGCCCAAGTTTGATGCATCTTCCCAGCCGCTACCGCCACGCAGCAATGCCGTCGGCCACCTTGCCAAAGAGCGCGTCTCCGTTATGCCGCAGCGGCCGCCACTGGTCCGCTGATGCTCGCCTGCATGCTTCGGACGGCGGCGCAATGGGCCAGTGCCGCTTTCGCGCATCAGTACCATACTTCCACAACATCATGCACGAAATGCGGGACTCACTCCACTGGACTGCTTGACAGCGTCTGCTGTGGCTGCCACTTTTCAGTCCAGCCATGCACCCCGACCTGACACCATTACTTGGACGCACGCTTGCCGAAGGGAAAACCAAGCGGATTATCGAGAAAAAGGACGACCCAAGCCGGGTGATCCTGTTAGCCAAGGACGACATCACAGCCGGCGACGGTGCCAAGCACGACGTCATTGCCGATAAGGGTCGTCTGGCCACCCAGACCGCCTGCAATGTTTTCCGTTTGCTCAAAGACTGCCAGATCCCTGTGGCCTTCGATGCCCAAGGCGGACCAGATTGGTTCATTGCGCCGAAGTGCCGCATGCTGCCCTATGAAGTGGTCACCCGCCGCGAGGCCCACGGGTCGTTCCTCAAACGCGCCCCGCACCTAGCTAAGGGCCACCTGTTTCCAAAGCTTATCGTCGAGTTTTTTCTCAAAACCCAGGGTCGGCGCTGGCAGCAGCACGACCTCACCTGCGATGATCCCTACATGATTTGGGACGAGGCGGCGGCCACCATCAGCCTGTTTCATCCCGCCACGCCGTTTGCCACGCAACAGCCATTCCTCGTTCTGGCGGATAGCGAGGTATTCAGCCAGCCCGGGGAAAGCGCGCTATTCGCGGAAATGTCCCGCCGCGCCCGCCAAACGTTCCTCGTCCTCGAAAAAGCCTGGCAACTTCAAGGGCGCAAGCTCGTCGATATGAAGGTCGAATTCGGCTGCAATCCCGCCGGTGAGTTGCTCCTCGCCGACGTGATCGACAACGATTCCTGGCGCGTCCTGCAAGACGGCGCCTACATCGACAAACAAATCTACCGGGATGGCGGCGACTTGTCGGATGTAGTTAGAAGCTACCAGCTCGTAGAGCGTCTCACCGCGCATTTCAGACTGCCGCGCCAGCGCGTGATCTTATGGGCCGGTTCGCCCAATGACGATCTCGGAGTGTTGGCCGAGGCCATCTCCCGGCTTTCCGATGGCCAAATCCCCACCGTCCAAATAGCCTGCTCGGCGCACAAGGAGCCTGTCCGTGCCATGTTAGAACTGGCGCGGCTCACCCAGGAGTTGCCCGATTGCGTGGTGATTGCGAGCATTGGCATGTCCAACGGCGCGGGACCGACCCTCGCGGCCGCCACCAGCGTGCCGGTCATCACCGTGCCAGCTGACTATGAAAGTTTCCCCGACGATGTCTGGTCGTCATTGCGTGCGCCGAGCAAGGTGCCGGTGATGGCCGTGCTCAACCCCACCAACGCCGCCCTCGCCGCGCTGGGCATCCTCGCCTTGCACAACCCCCAACTCCATGCCTGCCTGCGTTCCGCAATCGAGCAACGCGCTACCAATGTCGTCGTGCTGGACTAGCCGCCGCAGGCAGATGAAGCTCCCGAGTAACTCGCCCCGGCTGCGGCCCGTTATGGAGCGACGATTTTATTGTCGACGTGCGGAAGGACCGGCCATTAAACAGAGCCTTCGGCACGTCCCCATGGGCCACCCTTGCGCTACCACCACAGTTTTGCTGGGTTAAGTTAGCGTTTATGGAATGAAGCCTCGAAGTGCCTTGCGGTGCGGTACCAGCGACACGATAGGTTAGAAATTCCAGTCGTGCTGGTCGAGTTCGCAGACGCATGCGGCGAGCAGCAGGATGCAGGCGGCGAGGTCCTGTTTGTGGCAGGACTCGATGCTCTGATGGATGTGGCGGGTGGGAATGGAGACCGCGCCGGCGATCGAGCCGCCGCTGACCATGCGCTGGAGGCTAGCGGTATCAGTGCCGCCGGCGGCGAGAATTTCCGCCTGCCACTTGATTTGGTGGCGTTTGGCGGCGGCCTTCATGAATTCAATCATGCGGAAATCGCAAATCACCGAGGAATCCATCAGCTTGATGGCGGCGCCGTCGCCCAGACCAGTGCAGCGTTCCTGGGGGGTGGAGCCGGGTACGTCGTAGGCGATGGTGGTATCTAGGCCGAATGAAAAATCCGGTTGAATTTGCAGGGCGGACGCTTGAGCGCCGCGCAAGCCGACTTCCTCCTGCACGGTGAAGACAGCGTAGAAGTCGTAAGCTGGCAGGCGTGTGGAGCGTTTGAGTTCGCGCAGGGTTTCGAGCAACACAAACACCGAGGCGCGGTTGTCTAGCGACTTGACGTTGACGCACTCGCCCAACTCCATGAGCGGCGAGTGGCGAGTGACGAAATCCCCAACCTCCACAACCTTGTCCACGTCCTCCTTGCACATGCCCACATCAATGAAATAATCCTTGATCTGCGGCACCTTGTTCTTCTCCTCGGCCGTCATGATATGCACCGGCTTGGAGCCCATCACCCCGAAAATATCCTTGCGCCCATGCAGGATGACCCGCTGCGAGGTGAGCGTCTTAGGATCGAACCCGCCCACCGGATTGAAGCGTACGAACCCCTTGTCATCCACGTGGGTTACGATGAAGCCAATCTCGTCCATGTGCGCGGCGGCCATGGTTTTCTTGGCGGACGAGCGGCCCTTTTTCAAGGCAACGACGCTGCCGAGATTGTCGATGCGCACTTCGTCGGCGAGCCCTGCGAGTTCCGCGAGCACGAGGGCGCGGATTTGTTTCTCGGATCCCGGCGCGCCGGGGGCTTCACAAATGCGGCTGAGCAGGGATATATCAATTGGCATGGTGGACCACAACCTATCGGTCCTACTGCCCTTGGCCAGTGAAAAAATCGTGACCAATGGAACCAGTCCCGCTTTTCGAGCATTAGGACCATGCTTCCAAAAAATTACGCTTGCAAAGCGGGACCAGCCCCATTGGACACGATATCTAGGTAGGCTTCGATCTCGCGGGATGGGTCATGGGCACGCATCAGGGCTTCGCCGATGAGCACAGCGTTGGCACCCGCCTCTAGAACGCGGCGGGCATCGGCAGGCGACTTGATGCCGCTTTCGGAAACCAGCAGCACCTCGTCGGGCACTTCCTCGGCCAGTTGCTCGGTGGTCGCCAGATCCACGCCAAAGGTTTTCAGGTTGCGGTTGTTGATGCCGATGAGGTCGGCACCGAGTTCGAGCGCGCGGTCCATTTCCGCCAGGTTGTGGACTTCCACTAGCACGTCGAGCTGGAATGACTTCGCCTCTGCGTACAAGCGCCGCAGCGTGGCATCGTCCAGCGCCGCAACAATAAGTAAAATGGCATCCGCCCCGGCAATGACTGCCTCGTGAATCTGCAACTCGTGAATGGTGAAATCCTTGCGCAACAACGGCACCGGCGAGGATTCGGAAATTTTCGTTAGATACCCGAGCGACCCCTGGAAATACTTTTCGTCGGTTAGAATAGAAAGACAAGAGGCCCCGCCTTCAAAGTAACGGGTGGCCTGGCGCAGCGGCTCGAAGTTTGGGTCGATCAACCCGACGGAGGGAGATGCCTTTTTAACCTCGGCAATCACGCCGAGGCGGCCTGGCCCGCGATCCAAGGCGCTGCGGAAGCCACGGAAGTCGTTGCGTAGCAAGGCCGCGGCGCGCAGGTGAGCGGCCCGGGGCAGCAGGGCGGCGACTTCCAGGTGTTTGGTGGCGATGATTTCAGCGAGTTTGTCGGACATGGCGCGGCGCCAGCAAACCCTAGCGAGGCTGTGACGTCAAGGGAGTGCGAGCAGACAAAAAAAATACAAGATTAGGCTTGCACGGAATTGCTGGGCATGTAGAAACGCCGCACGCGTTTAGCGACGCGGGCGTAGCTCAGTGGTAGAGCGCCACCTTGCCAAGGTGGATGTCGTGAGTTCGAATCTCATCGCCCGCTCCAATTTAGTCCGTACCCCATGTTCGTTTGGTCAAAACTCTCCGGTGCGCAATGGATGGATGCCTGGGAGGAGCGCTTTTCTGGCAACCCCAATCTGGTCATCGAACTCATCAAGGGTGGTAAATCCATCCGTCTGCGGGTGTTCTGCCAATCCATGGCGGCGGCCGAGGCAATTGTCGCAAGGTTTGGCGGCTGCATCCGCAAACTCGCCCACGCCGAGTGGAATAAACCAGTAGCACCACCGCGGCCCGTGAAAGTGCGTGCCGCCCTGCTGCTCACCCCGGAAGTGCGCCCCGCCGAACTGGCCATCATTCAACACGCTCACCCGCAGCGCCAGATCATTTCCATCCCGCCCGAAATGGCCTTCGGCACCGGCGATCACGCCACCACCTCCACTTGCCTGCGCCTGCTAGTCGATGTCGCCAAAGCGCGCCGCAGTACCAGCTGGACTATAGCGGATTTGGGCACCGGCACCGGCGTGCTGGCAATCGCCGCTCGAAAACTCGGCTCGGGCCCGGCTTACGCTTGTGACTTTGATCCGTTCGCCGTCGAGGTGGTCAAACGCAATATCGAGCGCAACGCCACCAGCGGCATCGATGTTCAGGAGCAGGATGTGCTCATGTGGAAGCCGCGCAAGGGGGGCTACGATGTGGTGCTGGCCAATTTGTTTTCCACGGTGCTAATCGAGGCGTGGCCAGTCATTGCCAAGGCGCTCGCTGCCGGCGGGGATTTAATCGTATCCGGTATTCTAGCGACCCAGGCGTGGGACGTTTTCACTGCCGCTGCCAGCCAAGGACTCGGTTTCACGCAAGTCATTCGCAAGGGCAAATGGGTCACCGCTCGCGGCGGCCACCTGTCGGATCTGATCGCCGCCGAGTCAGCTGCGCAGGGCTAGCTGCAGCTGATGACCGGCCTCAAGGTGAGATGGCCCATCAGCGTCAAAACCCCAGCGGATGCCGCATCACGTAGCCATCAGCTCGGCGGGGTTCCGGCTTCCAGCGCGGCCCGCTGCGCGCACCACTCCCACCGGTATCCAAGCGCAAACCGGCCACTGTCATGAAAACATGACCGCGGCTGGTGTAGATGGTAATCCACCTTCCGGCACCGGGCGCTCCGTAGCTGAAATAGTCCCGCGACGACCGACAACCATCGATCAGACCGGCGGCGCGCAGCACATAGGACACGCTCCCGGAGCAGTCGTAACCGTAATCCACCAGTTGGCGATGGCCGCCACCCCATTTATAGGGCACCCGCTGCAGCCGATTGGCCGCCGCAAACGCTTGTTTCACCGCCGCCGGCGTATTGCTCGGAGGAAATGCCCGCCCATGGGTCAAATCCGGGCTGTATCCCCGATCATAGCGATACGACACCGGTTGCCGGGTCGTTACCTGACTGGAACAGGACACCAAGCCCATCAGCAGGGGCAAGACGGCCGGAAAAAGGGAGGAAATGCGCTTCACGAGCGCTAAGGTTGCGGATTAAATCAACAAAATCAAACTAATTTTGCGGCTGCTCTGCGAGCCAAGCAATGACCTGGGTGAGGGCCCGGGCGCGGTGGCTAAGGCGGTTTTTGATATCCTGGCCGAGTTGTGCGAACGTCAGATGGTAGCCCTCCGGGATGAACAGTGGATCATAGCCAAAGCCACCCTCACCTTGCGGCGAATCTGTTAGGGTGCCCTCCACCGTCCCGCAGAAGTCCGCCTGCGCGATGCCCGCCTTGGCCAACACCATGGTGCATCGAAAGCGCGCGCTACGCTCGGCTTGGCCCCGTATGGCAGTGACAAGGCGGGCATTGTTTAGCGCGTGATTGCCCTCCTCACCGCCAAAACTCGATGACCACACACCTGGCGCGCCCCCCAGCGCGTCCACTTCCAGCCCGGAATCGTCGGCCAACACCCAGCCCGCCACCAAACGGCTGATGCCTTCGGCCTTCAACCGGGCATTTTCCAGAAACGTGTTACCGGCTTCCTCGATGACGGGTAATTCCGCGAAATCGTTGACGTCGAGCACTTCCCAGTCAGCCCCGAGCAGCGCGCGGATTTCAAAGGATTTATGCGGGTTGCGGGTGGCTACTATCAGACGTGGCTGGGTCGGCATGGCTCCACCCTGCTACCCGTTCCTACCTCATTAGACAAGTTTTTTGAAAGGTTTCGCCTCGTGGTGACGCATACTTGGCGATGAAAGCCGTCACCTACTTTGCCGCCTTCGCCCTTTCTGCCACCGCACTGGTCAGCCATGCTTTCGCCGAGCCCCTCCAGGGCTGGAGCGGTGACCTCGACAAAGCGCTGGCGCAGGCCAAGGCGGAGCACAAGGCGGTGCTCGTGGAATTCACTGGCTCGGATTGGTGTCCGCCCTGCAAGATGATGCGCGCAGAGGTTTTCTCAAAAGCGGAATTCGTCGCTGCCGCCTCCAAAAACTACATACTGGTGGAAATCGACATGCCCAAAGGTGATAAGCAACTCGCCAAGAAGAACCAACCGACGGTTGAGAAATACAAGGTGGACGGGTTCCCAACGGTTTTATTGCTGGATGCCTCGGGCCGAGAGTTTAGCCGGTTTTACGCCAGCAAGTACCCCAAAACCGAGGATTTCCTCAAGCACCTCGCTGACGAGTTGGACAAGAAAGATCTGGATTGAGCGGGGAAGGGGAGAGGCGAACATCCAACCCCAAACAAAAAAGCACCAGCGGCTGGCGCGAATTATAACTTCTCTGTCCCTTTGTGCGGTCCCTTTGTGCGCCGAGTTCAGCAGCATCGGGCTCCAGTCCATTAGGACATTCTGGTGTCCGATCGGACATCAGAATGTCCCAACAGTTAGTCGGTTTGTTACTCAGGCTGTTTCACGAGTTGGCTTTGAGGTGCATTTGCAAGCAGCTCGAGAGGTTAGGGGCTTGGGAATTCTTGCCCCAGCAGGCGGAGTTTTGCTTTGCAAGCGAGTCGGCAGTGGCCACAGTGCGTGTCTTTCACGCCCATGTCCGACCCCCGCAAACCATTCCCCTTCAGCGAATTTGAGCCAGCCTGGCAGGCCCGCTGGGAAGCCGAAAAAACCTTCCGCACGCCCGGTCCCGGGGATGCCGACTTTGATCCGGCCAAGCCGAAATACTACGTGCTGGACATGTTTCCCTACCCGAGCGGAGCCGGCCTGCACGTCGGCCACCCGGAAGGCTACACCGCCACCGACATTATTGGTCGCTACAAACGCATGCGTGGCTTTAACGTCCTCCATCCGATGGGCTACGATTCCTTCGGCCTGCCCGCCGAGCAGTACGCCATCAAAACCGGCCAGCACCCGGCTATCACCACCGCGGCCAATATCACCAATTTCCGCCGCCAGCTCAAGGCGCTCGGGTTTGCCTACGACTGGGACCGAGAACTCGCGACCACCGACCCCCAGTACGTCCGCTGGACCCAGTGGATTTTTCTCCAACTCTACGGCTCATATTACTGCGAAGTGGACGGCAAAGCTAAGCCGGTGGGCGAACTCGAGGCCCAGAGATGGTCCCGCGAGCAGGTGGATGGCGTGCGCCTCGCCTACGTGGCCGACACCCCTGTTTGGTGGTCGCCGGACCTCGGCACGGTTCTGGCTAACGAGGAAGTCGAGGAGTGGAAGTCCAAGGGCCACACCGTCGAGCGCCGACCGCTGCGCCAGTGGATGTTGCGCATCACCAAGTACGCTCAGCGCCTCATCGACGAACTCGACACCCTCGATTGGCCCGAAGGTATCAAACTACTGCAGAAAAATTGGATAGGGCGCAGCGAAGGGTCCATCGTGAGTTTCAAGATTGTCGATTTCACATCCGCAATCGAGGTGTTCACCACCCGCCCAGACACCTTATTCGGGTCTACTTACGTGGTCATGGCACCCGAACACCCGTTCGTCGCCCAAATCACCACGTCGGAGCAGCAGAGCAAGGTTGAGGTCTATCAGAAGGCTTGCGCCTCCAAGTCCGATATGGATCGCGGCGATCTCAATAAGGATAAATCCGGCGTTTTCACCGGCGCCTTCGCCATCAATCCGGTCAATGACCACCTCCTGCCCATCTGGATCGCCGACTACGTCATGATGAGCTATGGCACTGGCGCAATCATGGCCGTACCCGCCCATGACGAACGCGATTTTGAGTTTGCCCAGCGCTTCGAACTGCCGATTGTCCAGGTGGTGGAGAGGCTGGGCGCGACGCCTACCATCCTTGAGAATGCGGGCGCTACGCCCACTCTCCTTGCCTTCTGCGAGCCAGGCGTCGCCGTCAACTCAGGTTTTCTCGATGGGCTTACTACAGCCGCAGCCAAGGCCACCATGATCGACTGGCTTGAGTCTAACGATTTTGGTCGCCGCCGCATCCAATATAAATTGCGCGACTGGTTGTTCTCGCGCCAGCGTTACTGGGGCGAGCCATTTCCCATCGTGTGGATAGACGGTCATCACCAGGCCATCCCCGAGTCGGAGTTGCCATTGCTGGCTCCGCCACTCGACGACTACAAACCCAGTGGCACACCCGAGCCACTGCTAAGCAAGGCCCGCGAGTGGGTCGAGCTGCCTGATGGATTCTTGCGGGAAACCAACACCATGCCGCAGTGGGCCGGCTCCTGCTGGTATTACTTGCGTTATTGCGACCCATCTAACGTCGGCCGCTTCATCTCCCATGAGGCCGAGGCTTATTGGACCGGCCAGAATGGCACGAGCGGCCCGCCCGTGTCTTCCGCCGTGGGCATGGTTGACCTCTACGTCGGCGGCACGGAGCACGCCGTGTTGCATTTGCTCTACGCCCGCTTCTGGCACAAGGTACTCTTCGATCTCGGCCACGTCACCACCCCCGAACCATTTCAAAAACTCGTCAACCAAGGGCTTATCCTCGGCGAGGACGGTCAGAAAATGTCCAAATCCCGCGGCAACGTCGTCAATCCCGACGATGTTGTTAGTGAGTATGGTGCCGACGCCCTGCGCCTCTACGAAATGTTCATGGGTCCGCTCGAACAGGTGAAGCCGTGGATCATGCAGGGGGTGGAGGGCGTGTCGCGGTTTCTCGCCCGTGTCTGGCGCGTCGCCTTGGAGCTGGACCCCGACGGTGCCTGGCAGGTTTCTAACAAAATTGTAGATATTGCATGTGCCGACAAGGATTTACGGCGGGTCGTTCACGAAACCATCAGGAAAGTCGGCGATGATATTGAAAAACTCAGTTTCAATACGGCCATCTCGCAGATGATGATCTGCACCAATGCATTCACCCAGGCGACAGTGGTCCCGCGTGCCGAATTTACGCAGTTTCTAACAGCTCTCAATCCCTTTGCTCCCCACCTAACCGAAGAAATTCATCGCCGTCTCGGCGGCACTACCATGCTCTCGGAAACCGCCTGGCCTATCTACGATCCGGCCGCCTTGGTCCGCCATGAGGTTGAGTTGATCATCCAAGTAAACGGCAAACTGCGCGAGCGCTTGCTCATTGCCAAGGACGCCGACGAGGCCACCGCCACTGCCGCCGCCTTGGCCTGCGCCAAAGTGCGCGAGCACACCGATGGCAAATCCATCCGCAAAATCGTCTATATCCAAGGCAAACTCTTGAACATCGTCGCCTGAGCCATCACTCGAGCGGCCAAAAAAAATTGGTGGTAATCGCCGTCCGTGTCGATACCCTATGACCTCATGCAGTACTTAACTTTATCCCGTGGATTGTGGGCCGTGCTTGGCATGGCCGTTTCGATGGCTCAGGCGGCGGAAGTGCGCACCTGGATGTCGCGCAAAGGTGGCACTTTGGAAGCGGAATTCGGCTCGCTCACTGGCGATCAGGTGACCCTCGTCACCAAGGACGGCAAGGAGCAAAAACTCAAGGTCGACGACCTGAGTCTGGGCGACCGCCAGTATCTCGTCGAGTTTGGCGGCGCGGAGGCATCTGTGATTACCGGGGGGGCACCGGGCCTGCCAGAGAAGGATCTGCGCTTGGAAGCCGGATCTATCAAGAAACTCCCAGCCAAGCTGCACTTGGGCGATAGCAGCAGCCTGCTGGCGTTCGAGGTGGTGCAAAGTCCGCATTTCCTGGTGGCCAGTGTGGGCAAGATTCGCAGCCAAGACACCGCCGATACGGCGGAGCGCTTGTGGCACGGGATGGCCTTCCAACACATGAATTTCCGCAAGGACTGGGGCGACAAACGCATGCTCATCCTGTTAGTTGATGAGCGCAAGGCGTACAAGGCACTCGGCGAGTGGTACGTGGCGTATCTGCTCAAGGAAGGCGAGCAGGACGGGGCGCAACGTGCGAAGGCCTTGTGGGACAAGACCGGTTCCAACCAGATTCGCGTGCCCGATGAAACGCTCAAGGAATATAATCTCCATCAGGGTGCGATCCTGTTCAATATTTCCGAAGCCTCCAGTTTCGCCAAACCCCTCGGCCCATTCCCAACCCATACCATTGCCAGCATCCTGCTCAGCAAACAAATGAGCGGTGTGAGTTCCTTCGGCGCGGAAGGCTATTTCGCCATCGTCACCGGCCATGCTTATTTCAAGGAAATTAGCCTCGCCAAAAAAACCGAGACTCATCTGCTCGATGTGTCCGGCTCCGCCAATGACGAAATCGCCTCCAAGGCCGGCTTCAAGGACGGCACCTCGTGGGCCAAAACCCTCCGCCCTTTGGTCCGCAAGGGCAAGGTTAAGGTCGAGTTGGATGCCATGCTCAAATGGACCGGCGCACAACTTAACCCCGAGCGGCTCGTCTTGATTTATTCGTTCGTCTATTACATGGAGAGCGATGCCAAGCGCCTGTGTGCGTTTGCCAAGATGATCCGCCGCATCGAGTCGTCTAACCAGATTCCGCCGGCCGACGAAATTGCCAAAATCTTCGGATTTGATAGTGTGTCCGGCTTTGAAGCGGACTGGAAGAAATTCATTACCGACGGCGAATTCAAATAACTGCAACCTATGATTGTGAACTTATCCCGGGTGCTGGCGCTGGCCGCCATGCTCGTTAGTACCACCCTCGCCCAAACCATGCCCGACAAGGATTACCGGGACTTCAAAGGCAGCAACGGCAAGGTAATCCAAGCCGTCTTGCTCGACAAGACGGCCACCGACGCGGTGTTGATGTTGCGCGATGGCAAACGCTCCACCATCCCTCTGGGCCGCCTCAGCGAGGACGATCAAGCGTATGTGAAAGGCTGGTCCAAGGACGAGGCGGTATTCGTGCAGAAATGCCGCAGTCTGGCTATCCGCCAGTTGCTGGAACTGCGCGGTTATGAGTCGTTTGAATTCCGCTTGCAGAACAACTCAATCTTCATCGACGGCAAACTCAACGGCAAGCCGGCGCGTTTCCTCATCGATACTGGCGCGGGCACCAGTCTGCTGCACGCCCCATTCGCCACCTCGGTGGGCTTGGTGGTCGGCCCGATGGACGAGAAAATCTTCGGGGTTTCCGGCGAGGCTCCAGCTGGCTGGACGCCGGTGCCAACCATCCAACTCGGGGAAGCGGTGTTCAAGGACCGGCGCATTCTCGCCACCGACCTGCTCAAGGACAAGCCGCCGGGCACCAAGGCACGCGAGGATGTTATTCTGGGTGCCGAGTTTATGAACAAACTCGATGCCGTCATTTCCTATCAGGACCGACGCATTTTCCTGCGGCCCGACCGCTCGGACGCCAGTGATGTCACTGCCGGCAAAGGCGATGAAGGGTTGGCGTTCCGCCTGTTCAAGACCAAGGAGGGCAAGACGTTGCGCGGCAAGGTCATCGCCAAAACACCGACTTCCGCCACCATCGAACTGGTCGACGGCAAAAAATCCCAGATGTTCATCGATAGCTTTGTGGCGGAAGACGCCTCGTACCTAAAGGCATGGAGCGAGGCGGGGGCCTTTTTCCTCCAGCATTGCCAGAGCCTCACCATCAATGAATTGCTCACCCTGCGGAAATACCAGTCGTTTGATTTCGAGCGACGCGGCAACCATATCTTTGTCGAGGGATCCCTCAATGATAACAAGGTCACCTATATGATCGATACCGGTGCCGATAGCAGCCTGCTCCACATCACCGCCGCCAAAAAATACGGCTGCGAGGTCGGTCCCATGAACCAGGAAGTCTGGGGCATCGGCGGCAAACAGGCTGCCGGTGTCACTAATATCGGAAAAATCACCATGGGTACCGCCGTTCTAACAAATAGAAAGGTGCTTGCCACCGACATGGTCCGCCGTGGCGAGCCTGACAACATGGATTACGTCGGCCTGTTCGGCGCGGATTTCATGCGCGAGCTCGACGCGGTAATCACTTATACCGAAAGCCGCATCTTCCTCATCCAGCGCTAAGCCTGGAACGGGGCGGTAGCTGCGCAGCGGGCTGCTAATCCTTGGAAGGAAATTAGACTTGGTGTTTTGATCATTCACCTTGTAATGACCACTCGGATGCACTAGTGCCTTTTATTTGGCTCTTTGTGAATCTCGGTGGTTTTTTAATATGGAGCAGATTGAGTTAGGCAAAATGATCTGGAAGCTTTTGGGAAAGTCTGCAACCTGCAAGCCGCTATGAGAATGGACCCCCAAAAGCTCGTCAGAAGAGCGGCTTGCGGTTGACGACTTTCCCGGTTGGTTCTTATAGGTGCTAACCAGGATTAGATTGCGAAGGAGAGGTCGAGTTTGCCAAGAAAGAACAGGACCCGAAAGTGCAGCGCGGCAAATGAACGCCGGCCCCGAGCATTTGCGATGATCCTAGCAACAAGGGAGTTCATCTCTTCGGACGCGGCATTGGGGATCCGATGTTTGAGATAGTTGAGAAGTCCCCGCAGACGGTTCTGAAGCATCCGGGCGACCTTTTTCATAGGTTCGACTGCTAGGAATTTGCTTTTGAGGTGAGGGCCGTTGCAAGAGACGGGACGGACCGAAGGGCGGGGAAAAAGGGGTTGACCCGAGGGCATCGCCGACAAGGATATTACCGACATCATGCTCGATGAGGGCAGCGATGAAATCGGCGGCATGGAAATCCTGCGCTCCCGCAAGGGCGGCGGTCCGCTGGGTCTGAGTCCCGGCTTCATCACCCGCAATCTCTCCGCCATCGCCTCCATGGTGTCCCCGGAGGCCGCGGCGGCCATCACCAAGTACGGCCACTTCATCAACGCCGTGCGCGCCCGCTGGGGGCTGGCCCTGCAACGCGCCCTGGCCATGAAGAAAGCCGAACGCGACGGCACTTTCGACAAAACCACCTACGAGGCGTATCTCAACAAGCTCACCGGCCGCGACGTGCAGCTCGAGCACGAGGCCCGCGTCCACACCGAGGCCCGCGACCTCTTCCGCCCGAACCTGGAAGAAGACAATATCCCCTTTGCCACCGGCGACGGCTCGCCGATATTGCCGGGAAGCAAGGATGAGGATTCCCGCTATCTGGAACTGGCGAAAGACCCGGAGAGGAACTACACCGAGTTACGGGGGCTGGTCGAACGTGCAGCAAAGGCGGCGGGATACAACACCCGCGCCTATCACGGATCAAAACTATCCGATCTGTTTGACTTTTTTGATCCTGATAAAATCCGCAGCCAAGAGGCGGGGGTGGGCTTCTTTTTTGCCACCGATTTCCGGCGAGCGAAGCTCTACGCCGATAAAGAAGGAGGCCATCTTTATGAAGTATTCATCAAGCAAAGCAACCCGCTGAACACGGAAGTCGATTATCCGTCCACTCCGGCCAACCACAAGGAAGTATTCGAGCAAACTCTTGAGGGCATAAGCCGCCTGTTGCACCTGTCGAAAACGGAAAATGATGTTTTCAAGGCGTATTTGAACAAATATCACGAAGGGGCGGAACCAAACAGGCCGCGCAACTTTTTTTCTGTAAAAGTTTTCAGAGTGGATTTGGAGGCGGGTTTCAAACGGTTGTTTTTCGTTAGTTCTTGGTGATTTCGAGTGAATGTGGCGCGGTGAGAGTGAGGTAGGATTTGCCGGTTTCCCATTCCTCGGACTCCTCCATCAGGATGGCTGTGACGAGGCGCAGGACGGAAGCTTCGTTAGGGAACAACCCCTTTTTCCCCGCCCTCCGGTCCGGCCACCGGCTCTTTCAACGGCCTTCACCGGGAAAGCAATTTCCTAGCAGTCAGATCCTCCTCATTCCGGCACCCCCGAAGCAAAGCGCCCGCGCCATGCGTCCCCTGTGGCGCGACCTCATCCTCAAGGTCTGGGGTGCCGATCCGCTCCAATGCCCCTGCTGCAAGGCTCCCATGAAACTCTCAGGTGCCGTGAAGCGCCCGGAGCAAATCGAATTCTTCCTCCGCCTCTACGGCCTTTGGGAGGGTATCATCGACATCCCGCCGCCGCCCAGGCCGCCTTTCGACATCGAGACCTTCGTGCCTATCGAACCGCCCTGGCAGGCGATCAAGGAATGGATTCCCGACGACGAACCAGACCTCTCCTGGTTCAACCAACCCCGGAAACCATCAGAACTAGACCCGGAATGGTTTGATCAAAGCCCGGCATGGAAAGCTCCCGAGGTCCCGCTCGACGATGGCCGCATCCTGGTTTTGGAATACACCTGACCGCGAAGGTGTCCGCCGCCTTAGAATCGCCGCTGCAAGAGTTTTTCAACGAAATTCCTTGGCAAAGCGGACAGGATGGCTAATTTTGTGTTCGAGAAATTCCACCATGAATCCGGCCGCAAACCACTGTCCCTTGCCCAAATTCGCACTTTGGAGCCTTGCGCTTGACTCGGTTCGCCAAATGTTCCGGCCTTTTGTCCCCCTTTTCCCCCGCAACCCCTTTTTCCCCGCCCTCCGGTCCGGCCACCGGCTCTTTCAACGGCCTTCACCGGGAAAGCAATTTCCTAGCAGTCAAAGCGTGCTTGAGTGAGCGTCGAAACCATGAACCAATTGAAAGATCTCCTGCAGAAGAATCGCGACTGGGCCGCCGCCGTCACCGCGCAGGATCCCGGTTTTTTCGGGAAACTCGCCAACCAGCAGAGCCCACAATACCTGTGGATCGGTTGCTCGGACAGCCGGGTGCCGGCCAACCAGATTGCCGGCCTTGCCCCGGGTGAGGTGTTTGTTCACCGCAACGTGGCGAATGTCGTGGCCGAGACCGATTTCAACGTGCTGGCCGTCATGCAATACGCCGTCGAGGTGCTGAAGGTCCGCCACATCATCGTCTGCGGCCATTACGGGTGCGGCGGCGTCATCGCGGCCCTTGAAAACGTCCGCCACGGCATGATCGACAACTGGCTGTCCGGCATCCGCGCCCTCCACCGTCTGCATCGCGACGAACTCGACGCGCTGCCGCGGGCGGCGGCGGCGGACCGGCTCTGCGAACTCAACGTGCTGGCTCAAGCGAGCCATGTCGCCCGCACCACCATCCTCGAGGACGCATGGGAACGCGGCCAGCAAGTCGCCATCCATAGCTGGATCTATCGGCTCGATACCGGGATCATCAATCCTCTGGCGGATCCGATTGGCGGGACCGATGACCCTTAATGGGAAAATGAAATCGGTTCGCCGGGCGGCAGTTACCACTGATTAACTGATTATACTGATTTCACTGAAAGAGTTAGATTGGAGATGGCGGCTAGATCGTTCGCCTTTTGGGTGACCGGAAGCGGCAACATAACGTCTCCCAAATCAGTATAATCAGTGAAATCAGTGGTTCCCATCTTCCCGTGTGTGGCGGCTTGCGCGCGCCATCAACCCGTGGTGCGGAGACCTGAAGCAATCGCGTTGATCGATAACAGTAGGTCCGGCAGCAGCGAGTCGGCGTCCTGCGGACGGTTGGCGGCGGTGAGTTCGCGCCACTGGCGGAGCAAGGCGATCTGGCGGTGATGGAGCACGCGCAGAGGGGCTTCGCGGATCGCGAGGGTTTTGGCCATGCGCGGGCGACGCTCGGTCATGGCGCCATCGAACAGATCGGCGAGCAGGTTGCGGGTGCGGGTGAATTCGGCCGTGATGAGGTCCATCAGCCGGGTGCGCAGTGCCACGTCGGTCACCAGCGTGGCATAGTCGTGCATCAATTCGAGATTGGCGGAGGCGAGGTTGGTTTCCACATTGGTCAGGACATAGCTGAGAAAGGTGGATTCGGGCAGGGCGGCCTTGAATGCGGTGAAGCCGTTGGCATGATCCTGTTTGAGGGAGGCGAGGGCGGTGCCGACGCCGAACCAGCCCGACAGATAGAAGCGGGCCTGGGTCCAGGAAAAGACCCACGGGATGGCGCGGAGGTCGGCGATGGATTGTCCCTGCCTGCCGCTGCGCCGCGCCGGGCGCGATCCGATGCGGGCTTGTTCCAGCGCGTCAATCGGGGTGACCTGACGGTAAAAGCCGATGAAGCCCTCGGCGTCGAGGAGTTGGCGATAGATCGTCTGGCTGGCGGTTGCGAGTTCCGGCATGAACGCCTCGCAGGGGTCCTCGCGGCGAACGCCGTGCCGATGGCGCGCCGTGGTCACCGCGGCACCCGCGAGCAGCAACTCCAGATTGTAGGTGGCGTTGGATAGATTGGCATACTTTTGCGCGATGGTTTCGCCCTGTTCGGTCATGCGGAACTGGCCGGACATCGAGCCGTGCGGGAGAGCCGCCATGAACCAGTGGGTTGGCCCGGCACCGCGGGAAATGGTGCCGCCGCGACCGTGAAAGAAGCGCAGGGCCACCCCCCGCTGTTGCGCGGTGGCAGTGAGGGCCGCTTCCGCTTGGTGCAGCGCCCATTGCGAGGCCAGAATGCCGCAGTCCTTGTTAGAATCGGAGTATCCGACCATGACCTGCTGGCTGCCAGCCCAGGTGTCGACGCTCGAGCGCAAGTCCCGGCTACGGCTGGTGAACGGATGATCGAGAAACGCCGCGAGGATCGCCGGCGAACGATTGAGATCGTCCATGGTTTCAAACAAGGGCACAACCTCCAGCGGGCAGGCGAGTCCGTCAGCGAGTCGCTCGGTCAGACCGGCCTCGCGGGCTAGCAGATAGACACCGAGCAGGTCGGACGTCTGGCGGGTCATCGACACGATCAGCGCGCCGAGGCCGGCCTGGCCAAAGGTCCGGCGATGCTGCGCGAGCACCCGGTAACAATCGAGCACGGCGGCGGCTTCCGGACCGGCAACCATTTCCGGGTGAAGAAACGGGCGCGGCGAAACGAGTTCGGTATTGAGAAAATCGAGGCGTTGGGATTCCGGCCAGGAGGCATAGTTGCTGCCATCGGGCACACCTGCGGCGAGCAGAAGCTGGGCCATCGCCCGGTCATGAAACTCCGAGTTCTGGCGGATATCGAGCGAGGCCAGATGAAAGCCGAACAGGTCGATCTTGTGCAGCAGCGGACGAATCGCCTGCTCTTCGATGAGTTGGCAACCGGCATCGCGAAGGGTGCCGGCCAGCAGGTCAAGGTCAGCGGACAGTTGGTTTGGCGACAGGTAGCCGGGTGAGCCGGCAGCTTGCCGCTTGAGGCGATGAGCCATCAGTTTTGCCAGTTGCCGCCACGGTTCTTCGCTGTGGCGGGCGATGATTTCCCGCACCGCCGGGTCCGCAGCGGCCAGTTCGACTGTGAGTTCGTCGATGCGGGTCTGGACGGCGTCCGGCACGGGTGTTAGGAAACGCGACAGGGTGAGGAGGGCCGCGAGTTTTTCGAGTTCGCGGCGCAGCAAGTCGAGCGCGGCCTGGCGGAGTTGGTCGAGCGCGGCGGCGGTGACTTGGGGAGTGACCAGCGGATGACCGTCGCGGTCGCCGCCGATCCAGGTGCCGAAAGAAAGGCGGGGAATGTTGCCGGCCGCGCGCAAGGTTTCGAGCGGATAACCTGCATCGCGCCACGCCTCGGAAAAATGGGCATCCAGCCGATTCACCGCATCAGGAAACAAGTCCCGGAGGTAATGGATCGCGTTTTGGAGTTCACTGGTGATGTCCGGCCGCACCAGATGGATCTCGGCTGTGCGCCAGAGGGTTTCCAAGGTGGTGGCGATGCGGTCGCGCAGGCGCTTGCGTTCCCGCTCGGTGTATTTCGGGTACTCGCTGCGGACCAGGTCGTCGTAAAGCGCGCGGTAGCGTTCGCCGACGCTGGTGCGCTTGGCTTCGGTGGGGTGGGCGGTCAGCACCGGTTCCACCCGGACATCCCGCAGCACGTCGAGAACCTGATCCGGGGTGAGGCCGAGCGTGCGGAAATCGCGCAACGCCTGATGCCACAACCCGCGGATGGATTCGGCGCCCAAGGCCTTTTCGCGTTCGCGCCGGATCGCGGCGGCGACCCGCTCTTCGACCATGTTGAGCAGTTGGAAGCTGATGGAATAGAGCTGTGGAATGCCTGCCGGGGGATGGTCCTCATCCGGCAGGGTGCCCGACCACGGCAAATACCGCAGCAGGGCCGATTCCCCGGTCGATTTCAAGGCCTGGCCGAAACAGCCGATGAGAAACGCCAGGGTGTCGTCGATGAGGTCAAACCCTTCCAGGCGGAGTTGTTCGCGGGTCGGGTTGGTGGGAGGAGGGGGCTCGGACATGGGCGCAGCTACTCAGGCAGAAAACGGACCAAATGGGAATCTAATTGGCGCATTTTTCCAGCGGGTTTCACCCGCCGAGCCAATGCTCCCGCAGTCGGGTCGCCCGCTGGAGCGCGTCTTCCGCAGTGGTTCCGAGGAAATTCACATGGCCCAATGCGGTGACAGATAAATAGTAGAGGATCTTGTGGATTGTGCGGTTTTTGGTGGTATGGTGGTTACATGCGCAAGTCACGATGGCTGGCGGGTTGGAAGGGCTCGGCGACGAAGCCGGTGATTTACCATTGCATAAGCCGAGTGGTGGATCGGCGGTTTGTGTTTGAGGAGAGGGAGTGCGAGGCGTTCCGGATGTTTTTTCGGATGTATGAGAATTTCTCGGGCTGCCGGGTGTTGGCGTATTGCGTGATGTCTAACCATT
>WBXD01000023.1 GCA_008932935.1 Verrucomicrobiota bacterium | reverse complement strand
TGAGGGGGCGGCAGGATGCCGGCGCTCCCTATCCACCATCGCATTTCGGGCGCGGTGCTTCGACGAAGTCTTGCTAGAACGCGCCGCTGAGTTTGCGGCCGGTCCAGAAGATGGCGAGCAGGGCGATGAGGGCGGTGAGCACGCGCCAGTCGCTCCACAGCTGGATGCGGTTTTCCAAGGGGCGCGGCTCGGGCAGGGCTTTGATTTCCTTGACCAGGTCGGCGAGCTGGTTGGGCTGAATGAAGCGGCCTTTGGAGACCTTGGCCATTTCTTCGAGGACCTCGGGACGCGCGGGTTGGCCGGTCTTTTCAATCTCCACGCCTTGGGCAAAAAGCGTGGTCTCGACCGGCTTGTCCTCGCTGCCAGCCACCGCGGCACGCAGCTTCCAAGCCCCGGGCAAATCGACTTTGAAGCGACCCGAGTAGGCACCCCAGGCGGTGTCGTTTTTCTGCAGCTCGACGCGCTGGGTGCGACCGTCGGGGGCAGTGACATCGATGGTGACGTTGCCTTGTTGGAGGGGTGCGCCGTTGGGGTCGAAGGCATTGGCGTTGAGGGTGATGTTGCTGCCGGGCACCGGGCGTTCGGGGGTGAAGAATAGGCGCACGCGTTGGCCGGCGGCCATGTTGCGTTGGTAGGACATCCAGCGTGCGACTTGCCCCCAGAAGCGGTAGTGATAGAGGTCTTCGACGCCGCGGCGCCAGCGCCACGCCGAGTCGATGCCCATGAACAAGACCTTGCCGCTGCCGGCCGGCTTGGTCACGATCAGCGGGATCGGGCCAAATTTGCCGCGGCGGTTGCCGTGCACGGCCAACACCTCGCTGCCGCCCTTGGCCTTGATCACCGGCGCATGCCAGTAGAAGCCGGGCAGGCGGCGCCAAATCTCGGGATTTTCCTCCTCGCTGTTGCCCAGCATGGTGAGCAACGACTTGCGCCCCTCGGTCGTTAGATTGAGTGGCGCGGCGAGCGTTTCGGACATGCCGGATTTGTGCTCGGGATCCATCACCACCGGCAGCATGTCGGATAGATCGGTATCGGCTAGAGTTGATTGGTTGCCTTGGGGGCCGGGCAGGAAGACGATACCGGAGGCCTGGTTTTCGACCAGTCCGCGGATGAGCGTGCATTGTTCCTTGGTGAGTTGACCGGTGCCGACGCCGACGTCGCCGAGGAAGATGACGTCGAATTTAGCGAGGTCTTCGAGTTTTGAGGGAAACTCGGTGATGAAATTTTTGCCGGTGGCCGGGCCGAGCTGCGGGTGGAGCAGCAGGCAGGTGAGTTCGACGCCGGGGTCGCGGCTGAGCGCGTTGTGGAGGAAGCGGTATTCCCAGCGCGGCAGGGTTTCGACGACGAGCACGCGGATGCGCTCGGGGCGGCCGGCGATGTTGAATTTGCTAGAATTATTGGATGCGGTCACCTCGCCCTCGGCGACGGGGATCGAGAGTTCGAGGGTGGCGGCGCCCTCCTTTTCTATCCGCCAGAGCATCGAGTCGTAGATTTCGGTGTTCGCCGGAATGACCAATTCCTTGGTGCGCTCGTGGCCGGATTCGTCGCGAAGGCGGACGATGGTGCGCACCTGGCGGTCGAGCGAGGAACGGATGGTGAACGGGATTTGGACATTTTCGCCGACGATGCCGTAGCTCGGCGCGCTGACCGAGAGCAGGTCGAGGTCGGGCAGGCGGGTTTTGCTGCCGACCGGGATGGGAAACAGCGGCACGCCGCGCAAGCGCATTTTTTGGGCGGCGGCCACCGGCGGTTGGCCGAGGTTGAAATCGCCGTCGCTGAGCAGGATCACGGCGCGCAGGTTGGTTTCCTTTTCCAGCAAAGCGGAGAGTGGGGCCTCGAGGTCGGTGCCGGTGAGAGGTGCGGCATCCTTGGGCGGGGTTGCAAACGCTTCGATGACCAACTCGTTTTCGCCATCAGCTTGGAGGGGTTTCCAGAGGTTGGCGGCAAGGGCCTTTTTTACCCATTCGGCGCGGGTGACGACGACGGGGGTGTCGGAAAGTTCGAGGGGCAAGGGCGCGTCGGCGGTAGTCATCGACTTCGAATCGTCCCACAGGATGGCGATGCGCGGCTTGGTTTCCGGATGCAGGGTGGTGCGCCACTCGGGCTGCCACAATAAAATGACCACCACGAGCACGGCCAAGCAGCGGCAGCTTTCAAGGATGGCGGTGCGCCGACGGTGCGGGCTGCGCCTCCACGCGAGTAGCGCCAACCCGCCAGTCAGAATCAGCGCGACGATGCCGATGACAAGGGTGAGAGGAGTGGGGGATAAATGAAGCATGGAGCGGAGGAAAAAGCTGAAAGCTGAAAAGCTGAAATGAAGAGAAGAGTTAGGGCAGGCAGATTGGGGGATGAAAAGGCGTGCCTTTCTGATTTCAGCTTTTCAGCGTTTCAGCTTTTACCAGTGTCGGGATAACTTGCACGGTGGTTTTCTTGGGCAGGCAGAGGAGAGCCTCGGCGAGGAAGAAGCAGAGGACAGCGATGAGGAAGGCGCGCCAAACGTCGCGGGAGAGCGAGGGGTCGGAGGCTTGGCCGGCTTGCTCGAGCAGGGTGTAGCCGGTGCCAGTGAGGGCGGCATCGAGGGCATCGCGGGAGAGGATTTCCGGAGCATCCTCGGCGGCAGAGCGATTGACGGCGAGCAGCCGGTCATTGAGTTTAAAAATACCGGCGAGGTAGGCGTCGTTGGCGGGGTCGGGGCTGCCGAAGTCGTCGAGTCGGGAGCGGGTTTGGCCGGGCAGGGTTTTGGTGGCATCGGAGCCGACGGTGGTGAGGTACGAGGCATCAAAGCGCTCGGAGCCGAGGGCGAGGATGCGCTGGACCAGTGGCAACAAGACATCGGCGTCGCCGAGGTTGGACCACGTGTAGTCGGGGGTGGAGGCGAGGAACCAGAGGGTGCCGCGATCGACGATGCGGCGAGTCAGCAGCGCCTCGCCATCCTCCCAGCGGGCGAGTTGGCTGGCATCGCCGAGGGGGATTTGGCGGCGGATGGCCTTGAGGCGATCGGCGGGCAGCGGGCTGCCGTCGATGCCGTCGCGCAGCGGCCCGTCATTGTGGTTCCAGTCCTTGAGGATGAAGTACTTATCCTTTTCGGCGGGGGTTGGCGGTCCCCAGTTGAGTTCGAGAAATGGAGTGGCCGGGGGTGTGCCTGGTGGGAAGCAGATCACCTGGCCACCGGCCGCGAGGAAGCGGCTAAGTTGATCGGCGGCGGCACCGGTGGGCAGCGGCGCAGCCCACAGAACGGTGGAAACCTCTGCGATGTTCAGGCTGGCGGCTTGGGATGGATCGATCCGCTCGGTATGTTGGTTGCCAAATCCGGGCGGGGCAGCGGCCAACGCGAGGTAGTCGGCGGTTTCGCCGGCAGGGGCGACGATGACGGACTTGGTGGGAAGGGCTGGGCCGTAGGCGAAGAAGGCGGCGTTGTCGCGCGGGTTGCCATCGGCGGGGATGGAAAACCAGCCGGAGCCTGCTTCGCTGCGTGCGGGCAGAGCGAGGCGTTTTTGGAAGCGCAGTGATTGGCCGGGCACAATGAGCGTCTCGGTGGTGCGGGTGCCGTTGATGGTAGTGGTCAGCGGCAGATTGGAGGCCACTTGGGAGTCGGCCGAGCGACTGACCTCCAGATCCACCAGCAATTCATCGGCCGCGCGGCGCGACCCGAGCAAGCGGATGGAGGCGTTGGGAGCGGTGGCACCGGTGAGCGAAAGGACACGCACGGCGGGTTTTTGCGGCAGGTTGGCAAGGCTGGCGCGGGCGGCGGCCCAGCGCTCGTTTTCGGGTTGCCAGTTGGACGTTTGGAGGTCGGAGGCGAGCCAGACTTCGGCGCGGCCGGGTGTTTCCGCTAGAAACTCGGCCGCCCGCGTGAGCAAGGTCGCAAAATCCGCGCTGCTGTCGGTGGCCGCCGTACTCGACAACTCGGCGAGAACGTCGGGCGAGGGCACCTCCTGGGGTAGGCCACTGGCACTATCAATGAGCACCAGGCGGGCGCTACCGAGGTTTTTCATTGCCTCGCGGACTTTTTCCAGAACAATCTGGCGGCGCGGGTTCATGCCATCGCCAGGCTTGATCTCCATCGACGCCGAGCGATCCAGCACCAACACCACCACATCGATCGCGCCGCCACCCCAGCCGAGCAGGCCGGAAACAATCGGCCGCGCGGCCGCAACAATGAGGGCCGCCAAGCCGAGGGTACGGCAGGCAAGAATGAGGAAATGGCGCAGCTTTTTCTTACCGCGGCTCTCACGGGTCGCCTTGAGTAAAAACTGCATCGCCGCCCAATGAATCGTCTTGTGGCGCCGACGATTCAGCAAGTGGATCACCACTGGGATGCTGGCGGCCAGCAGGAACCAGAGCAACAATGGATTTAAAAACAGCATTGTTTAAGGACTAAATTATGAAGCACTAAATCTTAAATGCTAGTGCTTTGACTTGGGCAGCCTCGCGGTTAGAAATTCGCGCAGCAGCGGCTCGAGCGGGGCATCGGTTAGGACCATTTGGTAATCGGCGGCGGCATCGTGGCACTTGGCGCGCACGGCGGTGAGGAAGTCGCGCAGGGCGGCCTTGTACTCATCGGCGATGAGGTTGGGCTCGATGACCAGCGCGGTGTTGTCCTCCATATCGACGAAGCGGTGCGGGCGGTCGAACTCGAAGCTGAGCTCCTGCGGGTCTAGCAAATGAAACACCGAGATATCATGTTTCCGGTAGCGCAGGTGCTGGAGGGCGTCGCCGAGGGCCGCGGGCTCGGTGAACAAATCAGAGAGGATGACCACGAACGCGCGCTGGCTGACTTTTTCAGCGATGGTGTGGAGGGCTTCGAGCAGACCCGTGGGACCGCTGGGGGCGAGCGCTCCGAGGGTGCTGAAGAGCCGGTCAAGGTGGGCAGCGCGGCGGCTCGGCGGCACTTCCAGGTGCAATTTATTGGTGCAGATGGACAGGCCCGCGGCGTCGCCCTGGTTGACGAGCAGATAGGACAGCGACGCTGCGATGCGGCGAGCGAACTGGATTTTTGCCTCGCCACGACCAGCGAAGTTCATCGAACCGGAGGCATCGACGACGAAGTAGGCGCGCAGGTTCGTGTCGGCCTCAAATTCCTTGATGTAAAACCGGTCGGAGCGGGCGAAGGCCTTCCAATCGAGGCGGCGGGTATCATCGCCTGGGACGTACTTGCGGTACTCGGCGAATTCGACCGACGAGCCGCGATGGGGCGAGCGGTGTTTGCCGGCGACGTTGCCCATCATGGGCACGCGGGCCTCAATGGGCAGGGTGCTGAGGCGAGAGAGCAAGCGGTTGTCGAGGAAATCGTATTTCATGCTTCCCGCATTTCCTTGATCAGTCGCTCAACAATTTTCTTGGATGTCATGCCTTGGCTTTCGGCGGAGAAGTTGGTGATCACCCGATGCGATAGCACTGGCGAGGCGACTGCCTCGAGGTCCTCCAGTGAGGCCATGTAGGCACCGCGCAGCGCAGCCCGGGATTTGGCCCCGAGAATGAGGTATTGGACGGCGCGCGGGCCGGCGCCCCAGCCAACGGTGTCCTTGATCCATTGTGGAGATTCGGGCTGCTGGGGGCGGGTCTTGCGCACGATATTCACCGCGTATTCGTAGAGGTGTTCGGGGACCGGCACGCGGCGCACGAGTTGCTGATAGGCGAGCACTTTGTCGCCATCCAGCAAGTGACTGAGGGCGGCGCGGGCGGCACCGGTGGTTTCGCGGGCGATGCGTTTTTCCTCCTCGAAGCTGGGGTAATCCACATCAATGAGGAACATGAAGCGGTCGAGCTGGGCTTCCGGCAATGGATAGGTGCCTTCCTGTTCGATGGGATTCTGGGTGGCCAGCACGAAAAACGGCGGCAACAGCGTGTAGGTTTTGCCCAACACGGTGACCTTGTGTTCCTGCATCGCCTCGAGCATTGCCGACTGGGTTTTTGCCGGGGCGCGGTTGATTTCGTCGGCCAGCACGATATTGGCAAACACCGGACCCTTGATGAACTCAAATTCACGCCGCCCCCCTACCCCGCTTTCCTGAATGATGTCGGTGCCGGTGATGTCCGCGGGCATCAGGTCCGGGGTGAACTGGATCCGGTTGAACGTCAGATCGAAGGTTTGCGCCACCGAGGACACCAACAACGTTTTGGCGAGACCGGGCACGCCCATCAGCAGGGCGTGGCCGCGGGCAAACAGGCAGATGGCCAGCTGCTCAATGACCTGGTCTTGGCCGATAATGGCTTTACCGAGTTCTGCGCGAAACGCCTGGTAGGTTTTTCCGAGTTCATCGATGGCGGCAACGTCATCGGGCGGCAGCTGGCTGGCGAGGGTGGTGTTTGGATCCATGGAGGGTGCTTACGGATAGCGACGCTAGAACGCCGACTCGTTTTGTCGAGGCGAGAAACGCGGAATATTTGTGCAAGCGAGGCTGTGCCTCAGACCCAAGACGCAAGACTTGAAGACACCAGAGAAGAGAACTTGAGCTAACGACAACAATTTGGGCTTTTCAAGGGCTCTAGTACGGCGCTGGCAACCGGCGCAACCCTCACGGCACCAGGCATACATGGTCGATGAGGCGCACCTCGCCGTAAAACACCGCCGTGGCCAGCAGCGCCGGCCCCTCGACATGCTCCACGCTCTCCAGCGAGTCGGCATCCACCAGCGACAAATAGTCCATGCGTGCCAGCCCGCTGGCTTCAATGGCTTGGCGTGCCATGGTCAGCAGCTCGGCCGGCCTGCGGGTGCCAGCCTGAAACGCCGCTTGCGCCGCCAGCAGAGCCCGCCGGAGGCGCGGCGCGTCGGCGCGCTGAGCCGCATTGAGGCGTGCGTTGCGCGAGGACATGGCGAGGCCGTTGGTTTCGCGCACAGTGGGGTGAGCGACGATGACAACGGGCACATTCAGATCGCGGACCATGCGTCGGATCACGGCGAGTTGCTGAAAATCCTTCTCCCCGAACACCGCGATCTGGCAGCTGCACAACAGAAATAATTTGAGCACCACCGTGCACACGCCATCAAAATGTCCCGGCCGTGCCGCGCCGCACAAGTTACGCGAGAGCTGCGACTCGCTCACCGTCACCGAGTGATCCGGCGCATACATCGCCGCCGCCTCCGGCGCAAACACCACCGCCACCCCCGCCGCCCGGCAGGCCGCCAGATCCGCCTCCCGCGGCCGTGGATACGCTGCGAGGTCCCCTGCCCGGTCAAACTGCATCGGATTGACGAAAATTGAAACCACCACCGTGCCCTGCGCGCCGGCAAGTATTTTGGCGTGGCGGATCAAGGCGAGGTGGCCGTGATGTAATGCCCCCATGGTGGGCACCAACACCCGCGGCTGGCCGGCATTTCCCAAGGCCGCGGTCAATTCACTCGCTTGCGTTACCACCGTCATGGCGGCAGGCTAACGCCTTGGCCGCCGCCCGCAACCCCAGATGTCGGGCAAATGATGCAGGCGCACTGCTTGAGCTACTTTTCAGCTTGCGACTGGTGGTGGCACACCTCAGTTTCCCCACCTCCCCTATGAGTCAGCCTCAAGCCACTATTGCCCCGATCACGGATTTGGAAATCAAAGACGCACGCATGATTTTTGGCCCCATCTGGAGCGCACTGGAGGAGCAACACGGCAGTGAGAACCTGCATTTTCCCAAGGAAATCATTCTGCTAGGAGGAGCGCCGGGTTCCGGCAAGGGCACCAACACCGCGTTTATTTCCCAAACTCGCGGTCTTACCAGCGCCCCGGTTGTCATGAGTTCACTGTTGGACTCGCCGGCCATGAAAGCCGTCAAGGACGTCGGAGGCATGATCGGCGACCGCGAAGTGCTCTCGGCGCTGCTTGACGAGTTACTCAAACCCGAGCACCGCGACGGGGTCATCCTCGATGGTTTCCCCCGGACCACGGTGCAGGTGGAGTGCCTCAAGATGATGTATGAGAAAATGACCCAGCTGTGGCGCGAGCACTATGGCACGCCGCTGGCGAGTCATTTCCGCCAGCCGGTGATACAGATTATTGTGCTTTTTGTGAATGAGCGCGAAAGCATTAGCCGCCAGCTCAAACGCGGCCGCGAGGCCAAGGCGCACAACGCGGAAGTGCGGCGCACCCTTCACGGAAAGTTGTTGGAAAAGCGCCCGACCGACTTTGATGAGCACCTTGCCGGGCACCGCTACCGCGTGTTCAAGGAACAGACGTGGGACGCACTGCTGTCCCTCAAGGACGTCTTTCATTACCATCTGATCAATGCCCAAGGGGCCATAAGTGAGGTCGAGCACAACATTCTCAAGGAACTCGAATACCAAAGCTCCCTCGAACTCGACCCGCTCACCTACAACCGCTTGCGCACCCTGCCGGTGGCCAGTGACATCATCATCCACGCCCGCCAAGAGCTCGTCAAACGCCTCGACGGTTATGAACTCAACACCCCGGAAGTCTTCCAGCGCGTGGTGAGCTTCATCGAAAATACCATGATGCCCGTCATCAGGCTGCATGCCATCTCCGGCCATGCTAATATCAACAGCGAGGATCTTTTGCTAGGCGAACCCGCCGCACTCGGCATGTTGCTCGATATTTTTTCCGAGCGTGGCTACTTTGCCGTGGTTGACGTGCACCATGTAGAAATTCCCGAACAGGTGGACCTGGCCAGCGGCAAAATCTCCTGCCGCGTCAAGAAGATCTATCGCATCATCATCCGCTTCAAGGGCTCGGAAATCCGCCGCGGCTGAAATGGCATGAGCTGCCGTGCCTGTCTAGCACCAGCACCCGGCGCGCCGGTGTGGTAGGAGCCGTCGCATCCACTCACGAGCCACCGGATTGAGGCACGGCCAAGGCCCTGCCATGGCTTGGCCTAGGCGCAAAATTGACCCTGGGGGCGATTGGCTGAACCGGCAACGCTTCGTCCAGCCGCTGCCATCGCTTTCGATTGACGAATGCGGATTGTTGATGGTTGATGGGGTCGATGAACCTGCAGGGGCTAACAATAGCGGCTGGCCGCGCCCTTGCAAAGCCTGCCAAGGCACTTCGTCATTCAAAAATCAACACTCGTCACTCGTCAATCAGAGAGCCCCCAGCGTCGAGCAAAGGTGCAGCGGGGTCATGACCCGGGTATCATGACAAAATCAGCACCGATGTTTCGCCCAAACTCAAAAATCTTTGCAGTTCCTCGAATAGAGGCTGATTCAGCCAATCACCCTGAAATTGACCCTGGGGGAAAAAAATTAGCATTTGTTTACTATTTTAATTTGACAATTATACGATTCTTGGTACTTTCCCCTTGTCGCGACACCATAGGCGGTCCGACTGAGACGACTTCAAGGTTAATGGGTTTTCCTTGCAGATGATCAGTCGGGCCGCTTTCTTTTATTGACAAGGCCAGCCCCGTGCGGGAGGCCGCGCCACGCAGGGACAACCGCCATGAGCTCTATTTACGAATCCGAGAAACTGCTCGCCGAGTACCTGCTGTTTCATTACGCAGCGGCGGAAGAGATTTTACCCCCCGACCGTGCTTGGCCGGCAGGGATGCGCGCGGCCTTGGAATTCCCGTGTCGCACGGTGGCGCATTTTGGCAAGGCGCAGGTGGCGCGCGGGCTGGACCTTGGCTGCGCAGTTGGCCGCTCGAGTTTTGAAATGGCCCGCACCTGTGACAAAGTGCTCGGGATGGATTTTTCGCATGCCTTCATCCGTGCGGCCGAGGCGCTGCGGGGTGGCGAGGCGCTGGAGTATCACCGACTCGAAGAGGGGGCGCAACGCACGGCGCTCATCGCGCGCAGGCCTGGCGGGGTGGCTGGCGGAAGGCTGCAGTTTTGGCAGGGCGACGCGATGCACCTGGCGGCGGATTTAGGGGCGTTTGAGCGGGTGCATGCCGCCAATCTGCTCTGCCGACTGAGCGAACCGCTGCGCTTGCTCGAGCGCTTGCCATCGTTGGTGCAGCCTGGCGGCGAGTTGGTGCTGGCCACCCCCTGCACCTGGCTAGAGGAATTCACCCCGCCGGCCCATTGGCCTGCTACCAGCACCCTGGCCTGGCTCAAGGCGGCGCTGGCACCGTGGTTTTCGCTGCAGCAGGAGGCGGAGGAGCCATTTTTAATTCGCGAGACGGCGCGCAAATTCCAGTGGTCCACGGCCATGGTGACGGTTTGGCAGCGTTGTAAAGATTGACGAAGGATTGGCGTTTCAATTGAAGGCGAGACGTGCTAAACTTCCGCCATGCGCTTGATAAGATTTGGCGACAGAGGCAACGAAGAGCCCGGCGTGTGGCTCGACGATGGCAGGCGGATAGATGCCAGCGGCGAGTTTCTGGACTATGACGAAGGGTTTTTCGCGATGGGCGGCTTGGAGGCGCTGGCCGAGTGGGTGGCCGATGGCTGCCCAGGTGGCAGCGTGGTGGACCCCGCACTGCGACTCGGTCCGCCAGTGGCGCGGCCGTCCAAACTCGTGTGCGTGGGCAAAAATTACCTGGAGCACGCCAAGGAACTCGGGGAGGGAATACCCACCGAGCCAACCTTGTTCATGAAAGCCACCAGCGCCTGGAGCGGCCCCTACGACGAGGTGATGCTGCCACGCAATGCCACCAAACTCGATTACGAAGTCGAGCTGGCACTGGTCATCGGCCGCTGCGCCTCCTACGTCGACCAATCCACCGCCTTAGACTACATCGCTGGCTACTCCACATTCTGCGACTTTTCCGAGCGGGCATTTCAAAAAGACATGGGCGGCCAATGGATGAAAGGCAAAAGCGCCGACACCTTCGCACCGATGGGCCCGTGTCTGGTGACGCCCGACGAGGTGGGCGACGCCCAGGCGCTGCGCCTGTGGTGCAAGGTCAACGGCGAACTGCGCCAAAATAGTTGGACCGGCGACATGATCTATCCGATCAGCTCGCTGGTCAGTTACATCAGCCGCTTCATGACCCTGCTGCCGGGCGACGTCATCGCCACCGGTACCCCTGGGGGCGTGGCCATGGGGATGAAGCCGCCGCGATACCTGCAAGCCGGTGATTGGGTCGAATGCGGCGTCGAGGGGCTTGGCGAACTCAAACAACGCGTGGTCGCCTTCCAACCTAATACCTCCTGCGGCCTTTGAAACGCCAAGCCTCCATCACCCCCTGGCCCAAGCCGACGGGCGGCCCGCATCCGGTGGCCTGCCATTTTTGTGATACCCTGCACGAGGGCAGCGCCGTGCCCGAGGGCTCTGCCGCCCGCTGCCGACGCTGCGGGGTGCTGCTCTATCAAAACCGGCCGGCCTCGTTGGTGCGGGTGACGGCGTTTTCGCTGGCGGCGCTCATTTTGATGGCCATGGTCAACATGTTTCCGTTTCTGAGCATGGAGGCCAACGGCATCAAGACCGAGCTGAGCCTGTTGCGGGCGGCGAGCGAGTTGATTCGGGAGGGCAGCGTCACCATTGGCTGGTGCGTGGCGGGGTTCACCATCATTGCGCCGCTGATGATGGCCTGTAGCATGCTCTATGTCTGCGGGCCGCTGTTGCGCGGCCGCGCTGCACCCGGGGCCCGATACGTCGCCAGCTGGCTCGGCCGCACCGAGCCGTGGAACATGATCGAGGTCTTCCTGTTAGGGGTGCTGGTGAGCCTGATGAAACTCGGCAAAATGGCTGAGTTGCACTTTGGGGTCGGATTTTGGGCATTTGCCGCACTAATGGTGTGCATGGCTGCGGCAGTGGCTGGGATCGATCGCAACGAACTGTGGGACCGACTGGAGGTGGCTGCCGAATGAGCCCGCCCACACCGCTGCCACGCGCCATCGACCAGGGCCTAGCCAATTGCGAGATCTGCGGCAAAATCACCCCGGTGGTGGCCTGCCGCTGCCCACGTTGTGGCGCGGCCCTGCATTTGCGCAAGCCCGCCAGCCTGCAACGCAGCGTGGCGCTGCTGGTGGCGGCCTGCGCGCTGTATTTGCCGGCCAATTTACTGCCGATCATGACCATTTCGGAGCTTGGCGATGTGATGGCATCGACGATTTTGGAGGGAATGGTGGAGTTTTGGCACCGCCAAGCATACCCGATAGCCATCGTGATTTTCGTCGCATCGATTCTCATTCCCATCATCAAAATAGTGGCCTTGGTGTGGTTATGTGCGGCGGCATCGGGCAAGGTGCATCCCTCGCCGCGCATCCTCGGGCGCATCTATTGGTTCACCGAACTGTTGGGCCGGTGGTCGATGGTCGACATATTTGTGGTTTCCATATTGGTTGCGTTGGTGCAGTTTGGCGCGTACATGACGGTCACACCGGGTCCGGGAGCGCTGGCGTTCGCGGGAGTGGTGGTGCTAACAATGTTTGCGGCAATGAGTTTTGACCCGCGCTTGTTATGGGATCGCCTGGAAATTATGAAAGCCGCAGAGACACCGCCACCCACCTTGGATCATGAGTGAGCCCCCACCCGCAGTACCGGTCATTCCGGAGTTTCGCGCCGTCCAGCGCTGGAACATGGTGTGGGTCGTGCCAATTTTAGCCGTGCTCATAGGCGGATGGCTGGTCTATCAGAACCTCGCCTCGCGCGGGCCCACCGCCCAGGTGCGCTTCGAAACGGCGGATGGCATCGCCGCCGGCAAGACCGAGGTGCGTTGCCGCTCGGTGCGCGTGGGCATGGTCAAGGACTTGGAATTGGCCAGCGATTTGAAGTCGGTGCTCGTCTATATCCAGATGGACCGCCATGCCGCCACCTTGTTGTGCGATGATACCCGCTTTTGGGTGGTGCGCCCGCGGGTGAGTGCCACGGATATTTCCGGGCTGGGCACCTTGCTCACCGGGGCCTACATCGAGGTGGAACCCGGCAGCGGGTCGCCGGGACCCACCGCGTTCCGTGGGCTGGAGGAACCGCCGCCAACCAACCGCAACGTGCCGGGACTGCGCTTGGTGCTCACGGCCGATGAGGCGGGGTCACTGGCCGTGGGTTCGCCGATTTACTATCTGGGGGTGGAAGTGGGCCGCATTGAGAAGCGCGAGTTGGCCCCGAATAAGCGGCAGGTGTACTACCATGCCTTTGTGCGCAAGGAGTTCAGTTCGCTGGTGTGGGAAAACACCCGCTTCTGGAACACCAGCGGCGTGGATATCAGCGCCGGGGCCACCGGCATCAAGGTGCGCACCCCGTCGTTTCAGGCGATGCTCTCCGGCGGCGCATCGTTTGGCATTCCGGAGGGTTTGGACCCTAGCAAGCCAGCGACAGACAACACGGTGTTCAAACTCTATCCGGATAGGGAGGAGGCGCAGAGTTCGTTGTTCGATCCGAGTTTGAAGGTCCTGTTGCTCTTTGACCAATCCGTGCGCGGCCTGACCAAGGGCGCCACAGTGGAATTTCGCGGCATCCCGATCGGCCGGGTCGTCAACGTGTCTTTTGACTATCTGCCAAGCGGCAAGGATTCGCGGGTGCCGGTACTCGTCGAGATGGATCCGGCGCTGTTGCGGCGCAGCATGCAGGGGCAGGTGGCGGGGCCGAATGCGGAGTTTTTGAAACAAGCGGTGGAGCAGGGCCTGCGGGCGGGGTTGAAGATCCAGAGTTATATCACAGGCACGCTGTTTGTGGACTTCGCCTATTATCCGGATGCAGCCGTGGCGGCCGTCAGCCAAGTCGGCGAGTTCACCACCGTTCCCACCTTGCCCAACGGCTTGGCGCAACTTGAGATGAAGGTCACGGCCATTCTCGACAAGATCCAAGCCTTGCCGCTGGATGAGGTGGTGGGTAACATCGGCAAGGCGGCCGCCGAATCGGCCACCACCCTTACCGCCGCCCGCACCACCCTCGCCGAAATCAACGTCACCGCGGCGGCCGCCCGCCACATGTTGGATGACCCGCAATTGCGCGGCGTGCCCGCCGACCTGCGCCGAACCCTCAGCGATTTGCAAAAAACCATCGCCAGTGTGGGACCGGATGGCAGCATGCAAGGCGACCTGCTGCGCACCCTGGATGAATTGCGTGCCTCCCTGCGATCCATCAAAGGGCTTTCCACCACGCTGGATGACAAGCCCAATTCGCTGCTCTTCGGCCGCGATTCCTCCGGCAATGCGCAGCCACGCGCGCCGCGAACCAAACACTAACAATCCCGCCATGCTCAAAGCCACTCTCCTAGCACTCTGCACCTTGCTCCTCGCCGGTTGTGGCGGGGCCGCGCGCTCGTTCTATATGCTTAGCGCCGATGGCCCGGCACCCTCCGGCAGTGGCGCTGGCATCGGCGTCGGCCCAGTGGTGTTGGCCGAGTACATCGACCGCCCCAATCTCGTGCTCCAGGATGCCCCCAACCGCCTGGCAGTAGCCGAAAATCACCGCTGGGCGGGCGACTTGGCCGCCTCCATCGCCCGTGTCACCGCCACCAATCTAGGTAGGCGCCTGCACACCGGCAACCTCCGCACCTATCCGTGGCAGCACGACGGAGAAGTCAGCCACCAAGTCACCCTCGATATCCGCCAACTCCATGGCGGGGCCGACGGCTACGCGGTCATCGAGGCTGGCTGGCGCGTCTATGCCTTGCCCGAGCGGCGGCTCACAGCCTCGCGCACCTTTGTCGCCCGCGAGCAACTCGCCGCCGATGGCTATCAAGCGCTGGTCGCTGCCCAGTCAAAGTTGTTGGCCCGACTCGCCACCGACATCGTCGCTGGCATGCGTCAGCCTTAGAACATCGAACATTCAACATCGAACGGAAGAGGAAGATAGCGAGGCACCATCCCGCGTCTTTATCCCGGAGGCATTGCAGCCATTAGCCCGGGGTTGAGGAGCGCCTGCGACGAATATCCCGGGACTCCGACACCTCTAACATTTGCACCCTGAAGGGCTGCCAGATACGGGGAGGTGCTTCAATAGCGGCATCTGCTGCGACCCCTGCCGGGCATGTGCGTCAAGTTAAGGGGGGGCTCTCTAACCACTGGCTATTTTCTATTGTCGGGGCGTGCCAATGGCAGTTCCAGCGTTTGCAACGCCCGAATCCAAGCAATTCTGGAACTGCTGGATTGGTCCATCTTCATCACCAATGTCCAACTCGTCCTGCGCCCGGGGCACCGCGCCTGTGTCCTTTTGCCTTGAGTGGCACCCCCAGCCCCAAACGCTGCGGGTTTGCCCACCACCTGTCAGATGCGGCGGGCTTTCGGGCCCCAGCAAATCTGCTTAAATCGCTAGTTTGCCTACGTTCCTGCGGCGACGCCCCCCAGGATCGGCCGGTTCCAGAAAAAAAGCTCCGCAGCCGTCTCTTATCCGTTAGGACATTCCGCTGTCCGTACGGACGCCAGGATGTCCTAGCAGATACCAGGCTGTGCAAGTGGTGCAAGTGGTGCAAGTGGTGCAAGTAGTTCATTATCGAGTCGGTTGGCACCTTCAACCAGGACTTGGATGGCTCGTCCCGATGGTCCTTGAAGCTGTCGGTGCCGGAACAAAACTAGACAGAGACGGAACAAAACTGGACAGCTCCAGATAGAGACAAGGCCCATTGGCCCAATGCGATAAACTCCGGTGGTTTGGGGGCAGAGCCCCCATGTGATGCGGCCAGGCGTGGAGCGGCTCATCCAACGCTCTTACGGTGTATTTCACGGTTTTTCAGGTTATCGGGCACCGAACCTTCGCAAAGTTCAACACTACCCCCGATTTTAGACCATTTTACGTTGAAATCTGTCTAGTTTTGCTCCGGCAAGAAATCCAGTTTTGAACCAGCGTCGACAGTATTTTCGTCTTAGCTTGACGCGCATGCCTGCTAGGGTTGGATTCTGGAGGCGCTCTCAAGCCCGGGATTTTCGGCCACGTTGCGGCCTCGACCCCGGACTAATAGCTGCCATCCCTCCGGGATGAATCAAAGAGGGAATCCAACTTCGCGCTGGTTGATGGGCGGCGCCCGGGCCATGCTCGGCCACCTTCCATGCATGTGCGCATCATCGTTGCCGGTAAACCCGCCCTCGCCTACACCAAGGCCGGGGCGGATGAGTACTTCAAGCGCCTCGCACGGCTGGGTTCCTACGAACTGGTGGTCATCAAGGCTGGGTCCAGCGCGGAAGTCTCCGCTCGACTGTTAGAGCGCTCGCAAGGCTGTATGCGCGTGGCGCTGGATGAACGCGGCGAATGCCTGAGCACACGCGGCTTGGCCGACAAACTCCAAACCTTGGAGCGCCGGGGCGACGTCAAAACACTGGCGTTTTTACTCGGCGCGGCCGATGGCCACAGCCCCGAACTGCGCGCCGCCTGCGACTGGGTGCTGACGCTCTCAGCCCTGACACTGCAGCACGAACTGGCGCTGGTCGTATTATTAGAACAGCTCTACCGGGTGGCGTCGCTGCGGGCTGGAGCGCCCTACCACCGCGACTGAGTACACACGCTCAGCGACGGTACTGATTTTGTTGGAGCATGCCGAATTGGCCTTGGCCGCCACCGGTTGCACCTTGCGAGTTCCACGGGATCTTAGTGGTGTTGCTCGTCGGCGGCACCGGGATGATTTCGGGTTCCTTGTTGGTGTTGCAGGACGTGAGGCCCAGGCCTGCAACAGCGGCGGTCATCAGCAGCAATAAGGATCCATGCATGGGCCGAGCATAAAACAAGCTCCGCAGGACGCAAGCCTAGGGAGCCGGTTTGTAAAAAAACTCTTCCGCCCATCGTTAGTGGGTCACCGGATCGGCCAGGATCACCCGGTCACCCTGTTGCAGGCGCACCCCGGCAGCCAGGCTTTCCATATCGATATCGGCGACGGTTTGGTTCGGTTCAATGGCGGTGGGACGCACGCGGCCAATCAAGCGGCCATCGCGCTTCACCAACAACGCGGTCTGCGGCGTGAAACCGGTACTGGTGCCGGCCCCGATGACCACAAAGCCCCAGTCCTGATTGACCCCAGTGATGACGGCCTCCATCGCATTGTGGGCGATGGCCACATTGCGCGTCAGCGTCTTGCCGACCAGGCGGGTTTCCTCGGCCTTGTTCTCGGTGAGGCGTTTATCGGCACTCGCCACCAAGGTTTCATTTTCATCGACCGTCTTTTTGAGGTCCGCCACTTTTTTGGCGATCGTATCGATGAAGTCAGCAGCGCCTTCGACGGTGACGCCAGCGCCCATCCCGGTTAGAATCACCTGAATCTCCGCTAGGTCATTGGCGAGTTGCTTCAATTCGTCTTTCTGTTTGGCAATTTCCGCGTCGAGCTTGGCAACGTCATCTTTCGCTTTGGCTTCCGTGGCCTTGAGCACCGTGATGCTTTGCTTGGTTTCATCGCGGGTGCTCAGCACCTTGGTGAGCGCTGCTTGCTCATCCTTGAGGTCCTTTTCGGTAATTTCTGCCTCGTGGGTCGTTTCCTTGTTCTTCTTGATGTCGGTCAAGCGCAAGTCCTGTTGATCCTTGAACTTGAGCGAGTGGTCGTAGGAAAAATAAGCGGCACCGCCGATGGTGAGAATGGCGAGGATGGATAAGATGGCTTTGACTTTCATGGGCGTTCCTGGCGAAGAGTTTTAGGGTTGGTGAAACTCAGTTGGACTCGGGAGTGGTAGCCGCGGGCGTTTCAGGCGTGGCTTCCGACGCTGCCGCCGGGGTGGCATCCGGTTCCGCAGCGGTTCCAGCGGGCTCCATCGAGGGGTCGGCAGCCGGCTCAGCATCCTTGCTGGGGGCTTTGGACGGCGGCGCCTCCGGCTTGCTGTCTGGCACCTTGGGTATCTCAACAGGCTTATGGGTCGGCACCACTTGGTCTCCGATCATCAGCACCGTGCCTTTGACCAGTGACTCGGGAATGATCGAGGCCGAGGCGGTATTGGCCTCCACGGCAGTGACGAGCAACTTGCCGATCGCCTTGGCGTTGCGGACAATTTCAAGGGTAGAACCAGCGACGACGCCGGAAATATTGCCGGCACCGAGAGTCACGAACCCCCAATTTGGGTAGATAGCGCCGATCCGAGTCTCGGTGAAGAACGATTCGCGGCGGGAGATCATGTCGGTACGACCCTTCATAACGTCATTGCGGGCGATCGTCTGGGAATTGTCCTTGGTCAGCTCTTCGAGCTTGGCTACATCCTTGGCGATTGAGACTTTGAGCTCCTCCATCTCGACGCCCAGAGTTTTGACTTTATCGGCGTCATCGCGTATGGCGCCAATCTTCCCCGCTTCCACTCTCGTCTGCTCAAGCTTGCTCTTATTAGAATCCACCACCGCGGTCTTGCTATCCACGTCTTCCTTGAGCGCTTTGCTGGCACTCTCGTGCTCAGCCTCCTCAGTTTTGAGCTTGGCGACGAGCGCCTTGGCTTCCGTGTGCTTCCCCTGGGTATCAGCCAGGGAGTTCTGCGCGGTTTTCAGCCGGGCCTCAGTGGCAGCGAGTTTGCGATCCTCGTCCTTGCGGTGGATCAGTTCGTTGGCGTAAGCATCCTTGTTCTTGTAGGCTACAAAGGATGCCAGTGCGAGCACTATTGCGGTTAGAATTCCGAAGACGTTGACCATGAGATGGGTAAGTGAGGCGGGTTGGGTTCGACGTGTGCGCAGCACTTTAGGGACGCTGCCACCACTACCGCAATCCCAATTTTACGGAAGTTTTGAATTTTGTCCGGCTTGCCTTTACAAAGCAAGCACCAGAGAGCATCAGTGAAGGCCTTCCATGCAGTCAATCTTCCGCGTTCTAGCCTACCTCCGCCACTACCCAGGCCTTGCAGTTGCTCAGCTTTTCTGCGCTATGGGCATGACGCTGGCCATCTTTGTGTTTCCCAACGCCACCCGCCATGTCATCAACGATATTATCCCAAATCCCCTTCGCCACGGCGAATTTTTTCTGTGGATCTGGCTCGCCTTGCTCGGATTTCTAGTCAAAGACGGCATCAATTCGCTACGCATCCTCATCAACAACACGTTTGAGCAGAAGGTCATCTTCGATATTCGCTCGGATCTTTACGCCAAAATCCAGCGCCTGCCCCTGCATTGGTTCGATACCCGGCGCACCGGCGACATCATGACCCGGGTGGTCGAGGACGTTACCAACATGGAGCGGGTGCTCATTGACGGCATCGAGCAGGGCTTGGTGGCGGCCTTGCAGGTGCTGAGCGTCGGCGGGTTTTTGTTCTACCTGAACCCTGCTGTGGCGGCCTGGGCCACCCTGCCAGTGCCATTTTTGGCCGTGTCGGCATGGATTTATTCGACCCGCGGCCGCGACCGCTACCGCAACCAGCGCGAGGCGGCCTCCGACCTCAACGCCTTGTTGCACGACAATATTTCGGGAGTACGCCAAATCAAGGCATACGCGGCGGAGGCTGACGAGCACGCACGCTTCAACCGATTTTCGGACCTATTGCGCCACAGCACACTGCGGATGATGCGGTGGTGGGCGGTGTATTCGCCAGGCATGTCATTTTTGCGGATGAGCGGCTATGTGCTGGTACTCGCGTTCGGGGGGCAGGCGGTGATGCGCGGCGAATTGAAGATGGGGGATTTTGCGGGGTTTCTGCTGTTTCTGTCGTTGTTTTACGAACCGATCGACCGCCTCAACTCGCTCAACCAAATGCTCCTCTCCGGGCGCGCCGCAGCCGACCGCGTGTTCCAGATCCTCGACGCCGAGGAAGAGCCCAACTCCCGCCACGGCAAGTCGCTTCCCACACACCTTCGCGGTGCCGTGCGCTTCGACAACGTCTGCTTCACTTATCAGGAGCAGCCAACCCTCCACGGCGTCTCCCTCGAGGCCCAACCCGGCCAAACCATCGCTCTGGTCGGCGCCACCGGTGCCGGCAAGACCACCGTTCTGGCGTTGCTCGCGCGCTTCTACGAGGTCAATTCCGGCGTCATCACCATCGACGGCCAGAACATTGCCAAACTCGCAAAAACCTCCCTGCGCGAAAACCTCGCCTACGTCACCCAGGAGCCGTTCCTATTCAATGGCACGGTGCGCGAAAACCTGCTCCTCTCAAAACGCGACGCCACCGACGCCGACATGTGGGCCGCCCTGACCGCCGCGCACGCCGACGAGTTTGTCCGCGCCCTGCCCCAGCACCTCGACACCAACGTCGGCGAGCGCGGCGTCAAACTCTCCGGCGGCGAAAAACAACGCCTGTCCATCGCCCGCGCCTTGCTCAAAAACGCCCCCATCCTGTTGCTCGATGAAGCCACCGCTTCGGTCGATTCACAAACCGAACGCCAAATCCAGCACGCCCTCGACCGCCTGATGGAAAACCGCACCGCCATCGTCATTGCCCACCGGCTTTCCACCATCCAAAATGCCGCACGCATCTACGTGCTGGACAAGGGCGAGATCATCGAACAAGGCACCCACAACGAGTTGCTCGCCCACGGCGCAAAATACGCCGAACTCTGCCGCAAATCCTTCCTCCAGGAAACCGCCCCACCCGAAATGCCGCTGCCCGCCACTGCCACGGCCACCCCGCAATCAGACATGGGGACAGATAAATAGTCCTTGGATGCCAGCTGCTGTCAAACGCCAGGAGGTTCCAGTCGGCCCGGCGCTGGCCATTGCCACTCGCTTCGGCCCCCTCGCCAACGCCTGATGGCTTCTCCGCCGCCTTAATTAAGGTGGGGAGAGCTGGTGGATGGTGCCGTGAATCGAGCGCTCGACGGCTGTCCCGTCGGCCGAGCGCAGCTTCACGATGAGTTCGTAACATTGGGTGGTGACGAGCGTCGGAATGTCCACCGTGAGGGTGCGGCCATCCTGGCTGAGGCTCGCCCCGGTGATCGCCAGTGGATGTTCATCGATGTGATCGGAGCCGTAGTTCGCGCTGCGTTTGAGCGACCAAATTTTGAAGTCGCAGGCCGCCGGGGTGACGCTGGCCGGATCCAGCGCATCACTGAAAGTCACCCGCATGGCCCCTTGCACCGGGTGCATGGCGAGCGGGACATGGGCCGGCTGGGCGCTGCGGCGGATCCGATAAAAACCACCGGGTGTGATGGCATTGCCTGCCCAGGCGAACATGCCGCAGGTATAGAGCGCGCCATCGGCGGCGAAGCGGCCGCGCATGATGCCGGTGGCAAAGGCGGGCATCGGCAGTTCGCACACCGCGCCCTGCCAGGTACCGGCGGCCTGTTCGTGGGGCACAATGAAGGCGCGGCCGGTGCCGTAGCTGAGGTTGAGGAGCGAGCCGCCGAGCGAGCCCCAGGCGTTTTTAGGCACCCACAGCAATTCCGCCGGGCTGCGATCCTTGTTATTGGTGATCCACACCATCGGCTGCTCCATCGCAGAATCGGAGGGGTCGGTCACGTCGGTGTAGCCGGCCATGTTGCCATAAAAGCCGCCAGGTTTGACCCGGTTGATCCGGTTTTTTGGTGTCCAGTGCCCTTCCTGATCGGTGACAAAATACGAGCCGTCGTCGTTGAGGCAGACGCCGTTGGCAGCACGAAAACCCGTGGCCAGAATGTCGGTGCGCCTGCCATCGGCGCTGACCCGCAGCAACGTGCCGTGATGCGGTACCAGTGCCGGTAGCGCGTGGCGGGCGCTCTTGGCATAGTAGAAATTGCCTGCCGCGTCCGTCTGCAACCCCATCGCAAACTCATGAAAATGCTCGGTGACTTGATGGTCGTTGTTGAAGCACTCGATAAAGTCAATTTCCCCGTCACCGTTGAGGTCGTGCAAGCAGGCGAGCTGGTCGCGACAAGTGATGAAGAGGTCCTTGCCACGGAACTTCACGCCTAACGGTTGGAACAGGCCGCTGGCGATGCGCCGCCAGCGCAGGGTAGCCGGGGCCGGATCCATCACGCCCTCGACGCGCCACACGTCGCCATTCCACATAGCCACCACCGCAGCCTTGCCATCGGCGGTGAAATCGAAGCCGCCGGGGCGCAGCCAGCTTTGCCACGGGTTGTCGAGCGGCAGCGGGAAGGTGTCGGCGATGAACGCGGCGGTGGGATTGCCGGCCTCGGACGTGGTGGTGAGTTCCTGCGACCAGCGGGTGGGCCCTCCGACAGTCATCGGCGCGAGGTCCAGCGGCGTTCTGTCGGCTTTGGCCAAGGTCGCGAGCGCCGCCGGGTCACTGCGCGAAATAAAAATGCGCGTCCGGGCCGCGCCGGGCAGCTCGGCCAGCCAGAAGCCACCATCCTTGCGCAGGGTCCCGTCGCCTTTCAGGACGACGCTCAGTGAATCCGGCGCCACCCGCAGCCGCAGCGGGTGGGTGGCGGCGGCAATGTTGAACGTCCTGATGAACACGGGAGTGGCATCGTTTTCCAGCCAGCTGGGCGATTCTCGCACACGGGTGCCGCAGATGGTCGAGGCCATCACCGCCTTGTCGCCGTGCAGGTACAATCCGTCGTAGCGTGCCCACTCGCGGGGCAGCGGCCCGTACGGCAGGTGGTCGCGTCCCAGCGGCCGGGCGTCGTCCCAACTGCCATCCGGCGACGCCCAGCCGGGCCCGACCGGATTGATCACGTGCTTGTCGCCGGTGAGACTCACGTGAGACCCGTGGCCGCCATCAAAGGCGATGCTGTGCCAATCGATAAAGCTGCCGGTGGTGGCGGCGGCCAGGCGCATGGTATCGTGGTCATACACCACCCAAGCGCGGCCTTTGCTAACGCCGCCCGGGCCCTGGTCGAGGCGGATGGCGATGCCTTTTTGGGCGATGTTGCCCGGGGCCACCTGGTAGGTCCAAAACAGTGCCGGGCCGAGATTCATGCGCAGGTACGGAGGCTGGTCGCGATCGCTCGTCTCGGCCTCTCCGTGTGCCAGCGCCTTGGGCAGAGAGGCAAGGTATTGGGGGGTGATCGGGAACAATTGTCCGGGGTTGTGCGGACGCAGAAACGTCTCGCGAATGTAGTGGATGACCGCATATTTTTGCGCCGTCGTGAATTGCGGTTGCGCTGTCATCTGGCCATAGCCATGGGTCAGCGTGCGGTACATCGAGTACGGATCCGAACCGTTCTTGAACGGGCCCTCGGCAAAGCGCAAGGCCGTGGGCAGCGTGCCCGGCTTGTCCTTGGTGCCGTGACAAGTCACGCACAGCGAGTCATAGATTTTGCCCCCCTCGGCGAGCGCTTGCGGGTTCCATCCGGCCACGATTTCGCCGTGATCACTCCGCTCCAACTCCTGCACCCAAGCGCTTTTCACCTTCGCTCCCCCCACCGCTTCCACCACCGGCCGACTGAGCGGCTTGATCCCTTTGAGCTCCTCTGGACCGCGCAGCAACTTGCCGCCGGACCACACACGCAGCACCGCCGCTCCTTGGGCCGCTTGCTCCACCGCAATATCGTGCGAGCTGCCCTCCGGCAATTCCATCTTCGGACCGTCGGGCCAGTGCAGGCTCGCGCGGGTGGTCGCAGAAAACTCGACGTGCAGGCGGTAGTTCCCCGGCCACTTCGCGGCATTTAGCGGCAAGGCATCACGCGGTGCCGCCGTCATTACGGGGGCCAGAAGAAACATCAGGAGGGCGGCAATGGTTTTCATAGTGACAAAAAAGGCGCAAGCGTCTGGGGTCCATCCACCTGCGTGGCGACATCTAATCCACTAGTATTGTATTAGTCAACTTGACATAACGGAACGACAGAAGAACCTCTGACAGAGGGACAGATAAATAGTCATGCGTTTGAGTCTCTTCTAGGCGGATTGCTAGATCAAGAACCCGTCGGATTCTCTATCAAGATAAGGGGACGGAGAACTCGTCCTTATCGGAGGGGGTTCCAGAGTTTCGCAAAACCAAAGCTGCCGAAGTGTTTGACGTTGGCTGTGGCAAAGTGGGTGACACCGTGATGCCCAAGGGTGAAGGCAAGG
>WBXD01000022.1 GCA_008932935.1 Verrucomicrobiota bacterium | reverse complement strand
CCCCTGCGGAAAACCTTGTCAAAACCACCCCAAAGAAGCAAAACCAACCCAAGCGCCGGGTGTCATGAATCCTGGCGCAACGACTTAACCCCTCCGGTGTCATTTATCATTGGCGCAATACGAGGGGCGCAAGGCGGACCGCGCTGGTGCCACAGCCCAATCAGTCTTTGAGCACTTTGTCTGGGTTAAGCGCCCAATACGCGGACGCATCCTTGGTGCGGGTCTGCCAATTCCAATAGTACCGATCCAAGACCGCCGCGGAGTTACCCATAACGCGCGATGTAATCTCCAGCGATTGACTACGGGCTAGGTGGTGGGAGCCGTAAGTGTGTCTCAGTACATCCTGAGGCCATTTCCCGCTCCAGTGCTTCTGACGCCATGCACGCCAGTCCTTGATCCAGTTTGCAGGAAGAATCGCCCCGCTCAAACTTCCCATCTTCTTGCCGATGAAATTCACCCATTTCACGAGCACGGGCTCGGCCTCGATGATCCGTCCACGGCGGGTCTTGGCAAGATCCGGGGAGATCGAGATGCATCCCGATGCGTAATCCTCCCACCTAAGGGCCACAATTTGATCCCCCTTCGCGACTTTTCTGAACTCCTCGGGCCTGACGCCCCCAAAGAGGGAAATCGCCAAGTAGGACAGCGCCGCCCAATCCTCAGACTTCGCTGCCTTGCGCAACAAAGTTTCGACCTGCTTCGTGGTGAAGGTGGCCACCCCGGTCGTCTCGGGTGCCGAGGGTTTGAGCCCGATGCATGGGTTTCGGGGCAACCACCCGTTCTTCGTGGACCAGCCGAACCAGGCCGACAGAACGCCAAAATAACCCGGGTGGTGCGGCAGGTAGGACTTCATGGCTGTGGGGGTGATTTCAATCATCTGCCGGTCAGCCCCAAATCCCTTCCAACCTTTCTCCTCTTCCTCATTGTCGCCCTCGCCGTCGGAATTAATCCTCACTTCTACTTGGATCTCTTCATCAGCCTCCTGATCTTCCTCCACGGGTCTGTAGGCAAAATCGCCATGGATGAAGTTTGCGCAAAAGTTGCGGGCATTGGACCGATACCGGCCTCGGCGCTTTTGGGTCTTCAACCATTTTGCCCAGGCCTCGTAGCACTGGCCCACCGTGCCTCTGCACTGGACCGACAGGGCATCCTCCAGTGCGCGACTACACACATCTTTCAGGGATCCGGCGCCAGCATCGGACAGGCGGGCATGCAACTGGATCCATCTCTCCACATCCGATAGGCGAACACCGGCCGCATCCATCCGGGCGTCCAACTTCATCCACTGCGCCACCTTAACCCCGTCGGCGTTAGCCGTAATTTCGCCATGGGCCTTCTTCCGCCGTTTTTCGGTGTTACAAAACTCCAATGCGTCGGCACGGGTTTTGAATTGCCGCCGGGGGTTGGTTCGACGACCATTCTCCACCGTGATTCCAAGCGACACCTGCCATCGTCCATCGGGCAACTTCTTCGGCGACAACACCGCCACTTTTTTTGTATTCTCTTCCGACACGCACGAAGAGTTGCAGGAAAGTTGCAGATTGTCAACAAAACAACGTAATATCAAGGAAAAACAGGCATAAATGGCTCATTCGTAATGAGCAGGTCGTCGGTTCAATTCCGACCAGCGGCTCCATAGCACGTGAGATTTTTTTGGGGGCATGAAAGGGTTGTGAAACTGCTGGAATGCGCTCGTTGCCTGTAGCGCCCTCCTCAGCGGAATGGATCGGGTGGTGCATAGGCCGCGGTTAGAGGAAATTGGGCCGCGGGCATTCCAAAATATCATTGACCCCGCCCCCATGCGCTACTACGTCTTGCCCGCCCCCTACCCACCCTAGTTTAGTTTAGCTACTCTATGGCTGAAGAACTGGGGCCACCACACACCCCGCCCCAACCCACCCATCGAACCACGGTCATGAACTTCACCCTCATTCCCCAAGCCATCCAAGACGCGGTGGCCAAACTCGACTTCCGCACCCAGGCATTTATCGATGGCAAATTTTGCCCATCGGCTTCGGGCAAGACCTACGCCTCGATCAATCCCGCCAACGGCAAGCCCATCACCACCATCGCCGCCTGCGAGGAAAGTGATATCAACCTCGCCGTGGCGGTGGCCCGCAAGGCGTTTGAGGACGGGCGCTGGTCGCGCCAGAGCGCCGGCGAGCGCAAGGCAGTGATGCTCAAATTCGTCGAGCTATTGGAAGCCAACGCGATGGAAATCGCCCTGCTCGACTCGCTGGACGCCGGCAAGCCGATCTATGATTGCGTGAATATCGACATTCCAGATGCCATTCATTGCATCCACTGGCACGCAGAACTCGTCGATAAACTCCACGAGCGTGTCACACCCAGCGGACCGGATATCGTGTCGATGATCGTACGCGAAGCCATCGGCGTGGTCGGCATGATCCTGCCGTGGAATTTTCCCGCGCAAATGCTCGCCTGGAAAATCGGTCCAGCCTTGGCCGCCGGCAATAGCCTGGTAGTCAAGCCCGCCAAACAGACGTCGCTGAGCGCCTTGCGCATCGCCGAACTGGCCAGCGCCGCAGGCCTGCCCGACGGCGTGCTCAACGTGGTGCCGGGCGCCGGGTCGGTGTTAGGGCCGGCGCTCTGCCGACACATGGATGTGGCCATGGTGGCCTTCACCGGGTCCACCAGCGTCGGCCGCGATTTACTGCGCTACTCGGCGGACTCTAACCTCAAACGCATCGTGCTCGAACTCGGCGGCAAGAACCCGCAGGTGGTGCTGGCCGATGCCGACATCGATCTGGTGGCCCCCCACGCCGTCAACTCCGCCTTCTGGAACATGGGCGAAAACTGCAGCAGCGGCTCGCGACTCATCGTCCACCGCAGCATCAAGGACGCCTTGGTCGCCAAAATCATTGAGCAAACCAAAGCCTGGCCAATCGGCGATCCCTTGGACCCCGCCACCCGCGTCGGCCCGCTCATCGAGCCTAGCCACATGCAGACGGTGCTCAACTATATCAAAATCGCCCAGCAAGAAGGCGGCAAGCTCGCCCTCGGTGGCCAGCAGGTACTCAAGGACAGCGGCGGCAATTTCGTCGATCTGACGATTTTTGACGATGTGACCCCGGCCATGACCATTGCTAGGGAAGAGATTTTCGGGCCGGTGCTTGCGGTCATCCCGGTGGACAGCGACGAGGAAGCCATCGCCGTGGCCAACGACACCAACTACGGCTTGGCCGCCTCGCTGTACACCCGCGACCTAACCAAGGCCCACCGCTATGCCCGTGCCATCCGCGCCGGTGTGGTGTCGGTCAACACGTTCTCGGAAGGAGATCTGAGCACCCCGTTCGGAGGCTTCAAGGAGTCGGGCTTCTTTGGCCGTGACAAGTCGTCCTACGCCCACGAGCAGTACACCGAGCTCAAGACGGTGTGGATGCAGCTGGGCTGAGGCAGAGATGTTGAATTTTGAATTGTGGATTGGAAGAGCGCGTTGCACTGTAGATTCGCTCGTTGAGCCAACATACAGAATCTAACATATAATATACATCAAGACTCTATCTAACACCTTTAATCAACTACCATGAAAACAACTACGACCCGGTTTCGCGGGATATTCACCGCACTCGTGACGCCGATGAAGGCCAACGGGGACATTCACCCACTCAAGCTCGAGCGCTTCGTGGAGCATCAGATCAGCCAGGGCATTCACGGGCTCATTCCGCTAGGCAGCACCGGTGAATTTTACGCGCTCACGCCGGCGGAACGCCAGCAGGTGTTGGAAATCACCTTGGCAAGCGCCAATGGGCGGGTGCCGGTAGTGGCTGGTGCCAACGCCGCATCGACCCGCGAGGTGGTGGCCTTTGCGCAGCAAGCCGAGCAACTCGGCTGTGCCGGGGTGCTGCTCGCCGCGCCGTATTACTCGCTGCCGACGCCCGAGGAGTTGTTCGCGCACTTCCGCACGATCAATGACGCCATCAATATTCCGATCATGTTGTATAACTATCCGGGTCGCACCGGGGTCGACATGAGCCCGCAATTCATCGCCAGCCTAACCGCCCTGCACAACGTCCGCTACGTCAAGGAGAGCAGCGGTGAAATGGCACGCATGACCACGCTGATGCGCCTTTGCGGCGATCGCTTAGGGGTATTCTGCGGCTGCGACACCCTCGCGCTGGAGAGCTTCGTGGTAGGCGCGCTCGGCTGGGTGGGCGGGGTGGCCAACGTGCTGCCGGCCTCGCACGCCAAGCTCTACGAGTTGAGCGTCGTGAAGAAGGATCATGCTGCGGCGCTCAAACTTTTCTTCGAGATGCTACCCATTCTCGAGCTGATGGAAGGCGGCGGCAAGTACACCCAGTGGGTCAAGGCAGCCTGCGCCATGCTTGGCCGCGACGTTGGCACGCCGCGCCAACCGCTGTGCGCCGCCGCCAAGACAGAGCTCGGGGCATTGCGCCAAGCCCTGCGCCAATGCGCCGAAGGCAAAAAACCTTAGAGTTTGCGCAGCCAGACGTTGCGGAAGCGCACGGGGTTGCCGTGGTCTTGCAGATAGAGCGGGGCCTTCTCGACAAATCCTTTGAGTGGGGCAGCAGTGGTGCTGTCCTCGCCCACAGGGATGTGGTCTTGGATGAGTACGCCGTTATGCAACACCGTGTACGAGCCGGCCTGCGACTTGCCATCAGCCAGCCGCTTGGGCGCGTGGAAAATAATGTCATAAGCCTGCCACTCGCCGGGCTTGCGGCAAGCATTGACCAGCGGCGCGTTGTGACCGTAGAACGCGCCACACTGGCCGTTGGGATAGGTCTTGTTGTTATAGCAATCGAGGACCTGAATCTCGTACCGGCCCATCAGATAGACACCGCTGTTGCCGCGGCCCTGGCCATCGCCTTTGACGATGGTTGGCGAGGCCCACTCGACGTGCAACTGGCAGTCAGTGAATTCCTCCTTGGAAAAGAGACCACCTTCCGGGGTGGTTTCCATCACACCATTTTCAAGTTTCCACTTGGGCTCGGGGCTGCGTTCACCGCGAAATTTGGATAGATCCGTCCCATCAAACAGCACGATCGCGTCGGAGGGAGGAGCACCCATTGTCGCACCAGCTGTGACCACCGGCGGTTGTGGCTCTTCGGCGATGGCTAACGTCATCATGGCGAGTGGCAACAGGCAAAGTGCGCGCAGCTGGCGACTGGCGGTTGCACGCGGGGACCACGGGCTGGGGAGGGCTTGGTTCATGGGGATGGTTTGATTCATGGGGCTTGGCTCTAGCGAGTTGGGCTTCAAACTATCGGTCGCGACTGGTGACGCAAGCGCAATCCGCGCTCACTCGACGATGACCGGGGTGCCAAGTTGCACGTTTTCGAAGAACTTTTCGGCCATTGCATGCGGCATGCGCACGCAACCGTGGGACGCCGCATAACCTGGCAAATAGCCAGTGTGCATGCCGATGCCGTCGGCAAAGCGCATAAAATTGGGCATCGGGGCGTTGAAAAATTCTGCGCCTGGAGGGATTTTATCGACCCGGATATCGACGTTGTCGTTGATGGTCTTGCCGCTGCGCTTGTCCTTGAACACGCCGTAGAGGGTGGACTTGTGATCCTTGTCCTTTTCCTTGATCTTATAGATGCCCGCCGGGGTGCCGTGGTCTTCCTTACCGCTGGAAATGCGCGACACCCCCACCAACACGCCTCCCTTGTAAAACGACGCCTTCTGCTCGCTACGATTGATCTTGATGAGCGACTTGCCGCTCACCTCATCGCCACTCCAGTAGGAAATATCGTCCGGGATGGCGGGTGCCGGGTGGTGCGGACCGCCCGACGCCTCATGCCGTGCCAAGCCGCCAACGTCGACGAGGTAGTCGGACCCCGGCGGGCGGGAATCCATGCAGGCGGAAAGTGAGCAAGCCAGGAAAACAATGGCGGCAGAGCGGAGGGTCGGAAAAATGGAGGCCTTCATGGGTCGGGCGCAAGCTACGCCCAATCCTGCAACCGGTCAAGATCACAAGGCATCCAGAGCAAGCAGGACTTGCGCGGCCCGCAAAACCTGCTATGGGTCGCGGCGCACCATGCCAACATACGATTACGAATGCCAGAAATGCGGAGACCGTTTTGAGGTGGTTCAGAGCATGAACGATGCCAAGCTGGTGAATTGCCTCGGCGCAGTTTGCGACGGACAGGTCAAGCGCCTGTTGGGAACCGGCGCGGGGATTATTTTCAAGGGCTCCGGTTTCTATCAAACCGACTACCGCTCGTCGTCCTATCAGGCTGGTGCCAAGTCCGAGACTGGCACCGGCAAACCAGACAGCGCAACGAAGAGCGACGCCAAACCAGCCACCAGCACAGCACCCGCCGCGGCGACTACCCCTGCCCCCAAGGCGAAAGCCGCCGAGTAAGGGTGCAGCGCTGGCCTGGGCTGGCGGCAGCAAGCTGCCGCACTCCGGGGCGCCCGCGATGAATCTTGCCCGACGGGAAAATTACGATTGCAGCCAGACCCGCGCCCATCTTAACTCAGCGCGCCTGTGATAACGACAGGCCCCCATCGCATGATTGAAAAAATTCACAGATATAAGGGACTGCTGGTCTTCGGGCTGGTACTGGTGGCTGCTGCATTCGTGTTCGGCGATTTTTCCAGAGGCCGCAGAAACTCGGCTGGCGGCGGCACAGCAATCCTCAGCGTGGCCGGCAGATCCTACAGCGACAAGGAATTCAACCGACTAGGTAGCGGCCCAGTCAATCTGGCTCAAATGCTTGCCGGTGGCGGCGATTTCGAGATTTCCATGTTCATGCTCGAGCTCGCCAAAGGCTTCAAATCCGAGAACGACCTAGCCGAGAAGTTTTTTGTAGGCCGCCTCCTGCTGCATGACGCGAAGGAACAATTCGGCATTTATCCGGGTGCTGAAGAAGTGTCCGCCTACATCCGCTCCATCAAAGTGTTCGCCGGCACCAACAAGAGCTTCGACGCAACAAAGTACCATGCGTTCATCGAAAAAGGCATGGGCCGGCTCGGTTTGACCGAGAATGATTTGCTCGACTTTGCCGCGGACGTGCTGGCCTTGAAGAAACTCAAGGTGATCCTGAGTGCCGGATTGGCCAGCGACCGCGATGCCGCCGCCAAAACCCTGGCCCTCTCGAAACAACAAATCACCGCCGACCTCGCCTGCCTCCCCCTCGGCCCGTTCGAGGATAAGGTTCAGCCTACCGAGGAGGACATCAAAGGCTATTGGGAGCCTATCAAGGATGGCTTCCAAACCACCCCGCGCCGCAAGTTCTCCTACGTCCTGGTGACCCCGGATGCCGCCGCCGACGCCGCGAGCGACGCCACGGATGCCGCCGAAACCATCGCCGAAGCCACCGCGACCGACGAAGCCAAGGCCGCTGCCAAAAAGCAAAAAGACGAGGCCAAGGCCCTCAAGGCCGCAGTCCTCGCCGAGGACCGCCGCAAAAAGCAAATCGCCACCGACACCAAGGTGGCGGATTTCACCGATCAACTCGAAGACGAGAAGGGCGCGGGTTTCGAAGAACTGGTGAAGAAATACGGCTGGGAAATGCAGACCACTGATTTTTTCACGCTCAGCGATGCGCCCAGCGAGCTGGCGATCAACGTGCGTGCCTCGTCGCGTGGCGGCAAGGCCGTCGATGAGCTCTTCCACATCCGCGAAACCTCTGATCCCATCTCAAAATTCCACCAGCCCATCGCCGTTGGCGAAAACCAGTGGCTCATCGCCCGCCTCGACGGTGAGGAAAAGGCCCGGGAAAAAACCTTCGGCGAAGCCCGTGCCGAAGCCCGTGCCACATACATCGCACAAAAGGCCGCCGACAACCTGAAAGCTGCCGCCGAGACCGCCTCGACCAAGATCAAGGCCGCCCTCGCCGATGGCAAAACCTTCGCCGATGCCGCCAAAGACGCCGAGCTGACCGCAATCAAGACCGTCACAGCCATCACCAGCACCTACAAACCTGACGGTGCCACCGAGCCGCAAAACCTCTTCCTGGCCGCCTCTAACGTCGATCCCGGCGCCATGGCCGACGTCATCATCGAATCCGACCGCGCCTTCGTCCTGCACATCGTTAAGCGCGAGGTGGTCAAGGACCCCAACAGCGCTGCCAGCATCGCTGCCGCGGTAACCACCGACGCCTCCCAAAACGAAATGTTTGTGTTTGATTCATGGCTGGCTACCCGCATCGAGGACGCCAAGGTCGAGCAGTTGAATCGGCAGCACTAACAAGACAGCAGACCGCGGACCCAAGACTCAGGATCGCTGCGCTCCCAGACGCAAGGCAGCAGATAAGAGATCGGACGGATCCGCCCGATCCGCCCGATCCTTGTCCCCCGACAACTGACAACTGACAACCGGCCTTCCATGTTCTATCTAACCACTGCCATCGACTACACCAACGGCGCGCCGCACATCGGCCATGCCTACGAGAAGGTGCTAGCCGATGTGATCATCCGCTACCGCCGCTTGCGCGGCGAGGATGCGTATTTTCTAACTGGCGTGGACCAGCACGGCCAAAAAGTCCAACAAACCGCGGAACGCGAAGGGGTGAACCCGGCCACTTTTGTCAAACGCACCACCAAACAGTTTCGCAACCTGTGGGAGAAGCTCGGGGTGCATTACGACGGCTGGGCGGAGACCACCGACCCGCGACACAAGACCTGCGTGCAGGGAATTCTCAGTGCGCTCCAACAAAGCGGCCAACTCTACAAAAAATCCCACTCGGCGCCCTACTCGGTGCGCCAGGAGCAATTCCTCCAGGATCGCGACCGCGATGAGCACGGCAACTTTGGCCCGCAGTGGGGCGAGGTCAATATTGTCGAGGAAGAGAACTGGTATTTCAAGCTCAGCGAGCACACCGGATGGCTCAAATCCTTCATTGAGACCCATCCGGACATCATCACACCGGCCTTCCGCAAGACTGAGCTGCTCAATGCCTTAGAGCGCTCCGGAGACACCGACCTGTGTATTTCCCGCCCCAAGGAGCGCCTGCGCTGGGGCATCGAACTGCCCTTCGACGCCTCCTTCGTCACCTACGTCTGGTTCGATGCACTCATCAACTATATCTCGTTCGCCGGCTATCAGGCAGCGCCGGATGCCGGCCTGCCCGATTTTAACAAACTCTGGAACGTCGGCGGCAGTCGCAGCATTCATCTGATCGGCAAGGATATCTTGGTGCCGGCCCACGGTATTTACTGGCTGTGCATGCTCCATGCCATGGGCTTCGCCGATGCCCAGATCCCGCGCCTGCTCGTCCACGGTTTCTGGAATAGCAAGGGCGGCGACAAACTATCCAAGTCCACCGGCAATATCGTCGATCCTAACGAACTCGCCGATACCTTCGGCGTCGATGCCTTGCGCTACTACTTGGTGCGCGACATCGTCACCGGCAAGGACTCCGACTTTGATCAGGACCGGCTCATCATGCTCTTCAACACCGAGCTGGCCAACGAAACGGGTAACCTCTGCAACCGCGCACTCAACATGAGCCAGCGCTTCACCGCCGGCATCCTCCATCACGGCGGCCCGCTCACCCCCGACGAAACCGCGCTGCAAACGTCCCTAACTGAAGCCGCCGCCGCCTATCAGGCAGCGATGGACGAATGCGATGTCTCGCGTGGGCTCGAAGCCATCAGCCGGCACGTCGTTCATTGCAATGGTTATGCCGAGCGGATGAAGCCTTGGGAGCTCAACAAGGAGCCGGCCAATCACGAGCGCCTCGCCACGGTGCTCTATCACCTAGCTGAAAGCGTGGCCCACGCCGCCGTACTGCTCTCCCCCATCCTGCCGGACGCCGCCGCCAAGCTCGCCGCCCAGCTCAATTTGCCAGCTCTGACAAACATTGGGCTTGCCGACCTGCACTGGGGCCTACTGCCCGACGGCCACGCCATCGGCAAGCCCAAGCCGGTGTTTCCGCGCATCGTGGTTGGGGAGGTGTAAGTGGCCGCGCACTAACAACCGTCGCAGGGCCTCCAAGATGGGTTGCTTTCCGGCCGATTGATATCGGGGTCACGGACTGCCGGCAATTTTGGCACGCAGGAAGCCCTTGTCCGTCAGGCCGCTGAAGGCGGAGAAGGTGTGGTAATGCCAGCCCGAGCCAGTTAGATCGGGCAAACCGCTGCCAATGGGCGCGGTGTCGGCAGTTCCCTGGTCGGTGATCAAGCCATCCCAGTTTCCGCTAAGGGTGCGGCTGCCCTCGATGGCATAGACAAGTCCGTCGATGGCGAGCGAGACCTGGGCATTGCCGGCAGTGGGCGCGAACACCGCGCCACGGCGCACGGCGCAGGTGAACAGCAGGCTGGCATCTGCCACACGAGTGAAAAACAACCCGCTGCTGGCGCCATTGCGCGGATCCCCATTGAAGGCGAACTCAGCTAGGTTGGTGACCCCGTCGCCGTCCGGATCGGCAGCGTCTGCGGCAAGCCCGGCCGCGATTTCCGCCGCAGTAAAATGCGCGGCCCGCCAACTGGTGATCGCCGCGCCCGTGATGACTAGGGTGCCACTGGCAGATCCCGAGTAGTTAGCTTCGTTGATGTTAGCCAACACCGTGTAACTGCCAGCAGCGCTCGGCGGGGTGCCCGCGCCATTGTAAGTCAGGGTAAGCGTCAGCCCGGCCGGGACAGTCGTTGCCGTGGCTGGTTTGGCCGTGCCATCCTGGGTTTGCGCGAGATTGCCCAGCGAGATACTCGCCACCGCCTTTTGGATGACAAAGTTGCCTGCCGAGGCAGCGGCGAGGCTGCCATAATTGACGGTGTCGTTTGCCACGAAATCCGCGGTGATGGCATAGGTGCCGACAGACGTCGGCAGCGTCGCCGCGCCGTCGTACTTCACGTTGCTAACGGTGCCCGCTACCGAGCCGTTGACCGTCGCTGACTGTACGGAACCATTGTAGGTCACCAGCGAATTGAACACCATCACGGTCGGCGTGGCTTTGGCGTTGGCTAGACTCAGCGCGGTCATGGAACCCAATGCCGTGCCATTCATCAACGTCGAGGATGTGTCGGCGGCGACGTTGGCAACTGGAATCAAGCGCTTCGTCACCATATTCCTAATTGCATCGGTGGTGGTCGAGGTTTTCTCGGTGGCGAGGCTCCAGTTTGCCGCATACGTGGAAACCGTCCTAAGGGCCGTGCTGCCGGTGCGATCTGAACATGTGATCCCAACCGCTTGATTTCCCGCATTGACCACCAGTCCGGTGCCAAAGGCAAAAGTGCTGCCGACGGTAGTACCGTTGCTATAGGTCTTAAAATCGGTGATCGCGGTGGTCTGGTCCACACCGTCATAGACCGCGGCGAAAACATCCGTCATGCGAGTGGCCCCACCGCCGACCGTAGCCGCCAATATTGTCGGGCTCGCGTTGGCGGCCGCCAAGATGAGACCGCCATTGTTGAGATAATAAAGCGCGGTATGCTGTCTTACCGTGGTGGTGGCCATGTCGCCACTGACTGGGGTGAGCGTCTGCCCGCCATAGGTAAGCGTTACCGTGCGTGCGGCAACGGCGGTTTGCTCCGAGGCGATCGCGACCACCAACACACGTCTGGCCCCGCTTCCCGCGGGTACCACATAGGTGAGATTCTGCGCGGTCGTTGCAGTGCCGTGATAGAGATTGGACCAAGCGCTCAGTTCAATAATTCCAGGACTGCCCGTCACCACTGTTAGGGTTTGAGGATTGGTGCCGGTGACGCCGTCCGTATCGTTGTAGGTAACCCTGATGTCATAGCTGGTCCCTTGGGTCAATCCGGTGAGTGTCGTGGTGTAGGGAGAGGCGGCATGCGCGGCATTGGATACCGAGGTGGTCCAGGTGCTGCCGGACGTGAATTTATACTCTACCGTGTAGGTATTGTTGGAGTTGGCATCATCGGTGTAGGGCATGGTTACCGTGATGCCAGTCTGCCCGAAAGCGGTGGCCGTAGCGGTGCCGGCGGTGGTCATCCCCCACGGCACGCTGATAACAAAATTGCCTGCCGTAGCACCGGTGAGACTACTGTAATTGATGCTATCACCTGGAGCAAAGTCCGCAGTTATGGCATACGTTCCGGACGCCGATGGCGCCGTCGCCGTGCCGTTGTACTTCAAGTTACTCGCCGTGCCCGCCACCGATCCGATGACGCTCGCCGCCTGCGCGAAACCAGTGTAGGCCACCACCGCGTTGGTCACTGACAGAGTTGGTGTCGACTTGTTGACCGTTTGGGCGCTCAAGGCACTGGAGACGGCGCTCAGATAATAGCCGTCGCCGGAATAGGCGGAGATGATGTTAGGGTGACTGCCGATCGCCAGCGCGGTGGTGGTGAGGGAGCAGGCACCGGCGACCAGCGGGGCGCTGGCCACGGAGGTGCCGCCTGGGCCGCCATCCCAGAGGGTGATCGTGCCAGTCGCGCTCGGGGTACCGACCACAGTCACGTCGAAGCTCAGCGCATCACCGTAGAGCGATGAACTGCCGGTGCCAGAGTGCCGCACCAAGCTGACGGTCGGCGTTGGGGCAGGCATGAAGGTGGCGTTGATCGAATGGTTAGCGGAGATGTAGTTGAACGTATAACCGGCCACCATACCTAGGGCGACGCTGTCCACCGTAACTTGCGCGATGACGTAGCCCGGGTTTGGCGTGATACTGAAAGTCTGGCTGGCACCCGGGAGCACCGTGACTGATCCGCTGGGGTTGATCGTGCCGCCTGCACCCGCGTTGGCGCTTAGCACATAACTATCGACGCTATTGATGTACCTGCTTATCATGGTCGCTTCCAACGTCTGTCGCTCGGCGTCTGCCAACGCCACTTTATAGAAGCAAACATCGCCGATGTTGCCGTTGAAGGTACTGCCGCCATCGGGGCCGTTATTGCCGATGCTGAGCATGTTGGCATAAGGACCTGGCACGTTAGGGACCAGCGAGGTCAAGTCGCTCGGTGTGGTAACCGACATGATTTGAGTGCCATTGGCGTACACTTTAAACTGGCCGGTAGGCTGGGCGACCAGGCTCAGGATAGTGGCTTGGCCGTCAGGGATAGCTGTATTGGCGGCGGCCCAATCCAGGCTGCCGTTGCACCTGACCAACACTTTGCCGGTCGAGTTTTCCAGACCGATTGAGAGGCGATCGAAAAAGGCATTCACGATGGAATACAGATATCCGTTGGCGGTGTTGCGCGTTGGCTTGATGGCGACCACGATGGTGGCACCGGAGATGGCGATGGGAGACGAGTAGGTAGGCGCGTGAAAGCAATCCCCAGTGGCGTAACTGTTTTTCTCCCATTTGGTAATGCCAAGAGTTTCCACCAGCGGAGTGCCGCCAGCACTGAATGATAGGGAGGTGGGAGAATACGCGACCCAGGTACTTGCGTTACCGGCATCTATGAGCATTTCCGGAATGCAGCAGAAGAGCAGATCACTCTGCCGCGGTAAACTTCGCATGATGGATTGGAGTGTGAAATTAATGTTAGCTTGGTTGGCTCCATTCACCACCACGGCCTGGTCGCTCGCCGTGATATAGGCCAGCGCATTAGCGGCGGCCGCCACATACCAGGTGCCGTTTGGCACCGTTTGGGTATAGTTGCCCGAGGCATCGGTGACGGCGCTATAGGTTTGGTTGAGTGCGGCATTGGGCGCGCCGGAGAGGTACACCGTGGCTCCGACGATGGCGGCCCCGCTGCTATTGGTGACCTTGCCTGAAATGACATAGGCCGGGCCGAGAATCATATAGTCGAGATTCGGAGCGGTGTCGCCCGCATCCTGCTGCAACTTGAGGGTGGCTCCGGCAGGGATGCTCAGCCCGGTTATCGTGGTGGTACCCCAAATGCTGGTACTGGCGGTTCCCGGAATTGTGAGCTTCTTATAATGGACCCCGTTGAGGTAGAGACTGAGCGTGCCGCCGCCGCCGGCATAAGCCAAGCTAAGTTGAGTTGCAGCTGCCACATTGGGAATGGTGACAGCCCAGCCGGATTGGTACCAACCCAGGTATTCCGAGCCGGACGCATTCGCATCGTAAAGCGGGCGGGCAAGGTCGTCATCATAGTCGCAATTTTCAAATTCAATCTTGCCGCTTTGCGGGCTGCCGGCCACCACCGCGCCGGTGACGCTCTTGGCACCGCCGTTGTACGTCCACAGGTGGCCTTTGACGCTGACGTTCTGGTTGAGCAACGTGCCGTCGATCTTATAACCAAAGGTGCGCGGCACCACCTTGATGGTTGTGAGGCTGTCGGGGGTGCTGACTGTATAACTCGTCGCCGTCACTTGGGTTACCTTGCCGGAGAATCTGGCCAGCGTGCTGTCGGGCAAGGCCGCCAATTGGGTTAGATCGTAGTCGTGATAACAATTGGTGGTGAGGACCTTGGCGGATCTTGGCGTTGACCATGCGGATTCATTGAGCTGTGGCGATCGGTCTCTGAGTTTGAAGCGGAACGTGTAGGTGCCATCAGCCATGGCGGAAGTGACCCACATTTTATTGCTGGTCCACCCGCTGGTAATCGTCGGCACCTCCACGCACTCGTAGTAGTAGTCCACGGCCGTCTCAGCGGGATCGGCGGCATACATGCGCAAGGTCTTGTCGAGTTGAGTGTATGGATAGGTGCCCCATTGCAACCTGAAGTCCGCGTCCAGGGCCGGCGCTGTATCATCTCTGGCCACGGCAGAACCCGAAGAGGTGGTGGAGGTGGTGTTGCCATGGCCGTCCATCATCTGCAGGGTATAAGAATGGCTCCCCCCGGCCAAGACCCCCGTGTCGGTCCAATTTCGACTACCGGTCCAACCACTGGAGGCACCAGTGCCGTCCCTGGTGAATTTATACAACACCGTGCCGTCACTCGCGCTGCCGATGCTGGCGCTCATCGAGATGGCAGTGGTGCTTATGCCTTTGGGGCCGGCGGCAAACACCGGTGGGTTAGGCGTGGGAGCAGTGGTGCCTGCGGCGTTGGTGCTCGCGCCAAGCAAGCCGCTTTCGACGCCAGTGTTGCCCAACTTATCCATCATTCTTACGGCATACGTATAGGTGGTGGCCGCCGCACAGCCGCAATCGATGTACTTATTTTCGGATATCCATCCGCTATCGTGGATGCTATCGTTGACGCACCTGAAATAATACAGCACGCCATTGCCCCCGGCGTCGATGCCTTCGGTCGCGCTCATTGTGATTGAGTTATCGGCGGCGGCTATGGGACTGACCAGCCAGGTGGCGGTGTTGGGCGTGGGTGGGCTGGTGTCGGCGGCGGGCACGCCGCCGGGGGTGATATCACTGAGTAGAGCGGCAACCTCCGCGGCGCTGAGAGATTTGTTGTAAACCCTGAACTCGTCAATGCGGCCGGCGAAGTAGTTGCCAGCATTGCCCCGGCCGATAAAGTTCCAATCCGCCATCAACGGGGCATGAAGTTGATCCGGGTCGATGGTGATGGCGGCGTTGGTATCCACCGCCGTGCCATTGACATAAAGTGTGGCGGTATTTGTGGCTAGCGAAATGGCGACATGGGTCCACGTGTTAGCCGCCAGTGCGCTGGTGCCATTGAGGGCTTGGGTGGAGGTGCCGTCGGAAATAACCCACCGCAGCTTGCCGGTGGTGGCATCCTTCGGGGTGAGATACATGACCCGGGCGTTACCGTCACCGGTGGAGAAAATCATCTGGTCATTGTTGGAGCCGCTCCACTTGACCCAGGTTGCTATCGTTAGGTCGGCGAAATCAACCGCGTCGGGCCTAAGTTCGATATACTGGTTGGCGCCGTTCAGATTCAAGACACTGGAGGCCACACTGTTGAGGGAGTCGCCGACGACTTGCGGCGATCCTATCAGGTAGCTATGGTTCATTCCATATTGATCCATGGCAAAGACGCCGCTTAGCTTTTTGAAGTTATAGCCCAAATACTGGTACTTATTATCCGCGACGCTCATAGCGGGAAACTCGCACCAGATGCCCCTGTCGCTCGTCATCACGCCGAGGCTTGAGCAGTCGCCACCCACCTGCGCGGAACCGCTGTAAGTGCCATTGTAGTTGAGGCCGGAATCGCGCAAAGGCGCCTGATTCATGACGGCGCCGCCAAACACGCTTGCGCCGTTGAGCATGGAATGCGCCATGACGATGGCATTGTCATAGATTTTCGACGCGCCCCAGACCCAGCCGTAGTCGCGGACTTTGGCATGACCATAGACTTGGGCGGTGCCAGTGACGTAAGCGTGCCCGGAGATAACGGGATTATCCGTTAGTCCGCTGCGGCCGATGACCGCCGAACTGTCCACCACCGCGTAGTCCTCGATTCTCGCGTTGCCATAGACTTTGGCCGTGCCGAGCACCATCGCATTGGGGCCGATGTAGGCGCTCGAATCCACCGTCGCGGTGCTGGCCTTGATGCCGCCGCCGTTGCCATGATAGGTGAAGCCGCTCGTTGGAACCGGCCATTGCCAGCCTCGGGGAGTCGCTCCGGCGAGACTGATGCGGTAGGGAAACATCGCCACGTTATCGAGAGTGTAGTCGCAATGAGCGGACGCTGCATTTTGAATTTTTGGGCAGGCAATGATTGCGAGGTAAACCGCGGTTTCGTCGTCGGCGAGAGTGAATGAGTTAACGCCCACGTTCCACAGCCTGCCATATCGGGGTTCTTTGCTCTGACCGAACGCCACGAAGCATGCCCGGAAGCTGGTGCCTCTAACCGCATCGGCGACGGGCCGGAAGTCGCAACTGATTGAGCGCGGCGACCCGGTGGCGGTTACGTTCAGAGGTATGTAGCTGTTCATCAGCGACTGCGGGACGCAGGTCCACTCCGGGCGATACCAGATGCCGCTCACACCGGGTTGCCTGACCATCGGGATGCGGCTCCACTGGTAGCCCGACCAGGTTAGATCCTGATCGTAAGTGTAGGCGTTATTGACGCGGTGGTTCCAGAAATCCATGCCCAACATTTTGGCATTCATCATGCCCAGGCCGTCGTGGATGGCGCCGGCCTTGTCCACCGCGCCGGAAGTATCCACGCGGATGGCCTTGCGGATCACGTCATCGGATAGGTAGTCGGGAGCTGTGTTCAGATTGGGATCAAAAACGAGTTTGTTGATGAAGGTGGCACCGTAGCCGGGAGCAGCCATGAAGTAGTTGAACAGCGACATGCAATTGTAGCCGACTGCGGCATGACCCATCGGCATGCCGACGACGGTCCAATCTTGCGGATAGCCTGCGATGGCCAGTTGCTCCCCCCAATTCGCGAGGGATTCGGTGAGTCCCTGCGGGGTGGTAGCAGGCAAGCCGCCCTGGTTCTGCCAATTGTGGGTACACTCATGCGGAGTGGTGCCGTTAGGAGCCTTGTAACCGAGCGAATTGCCCGGAATGTGGATGCCGGGCACCCAGTATGAAGTTGCGGCGATGGCTTCGCCGAAACTCACCGCAGTGCCCGCGGTATCGCCATCCCAGGTTTCATGCGGCTGGATGATGAGTTTGTACTTGGTGTTTGGATCGGTGCCGCCCAAGGGGTGGAGTCCCAAGCTTTGCCAAGTATCATAACAGTTTTCGAGGAACTGCAAATGCCCCTGATACATCTGCTCCACCATGAAGCCTTCTTTGGGTTTGGGCCCGAAGCGGATCAGGAAGTGATCCGAGCGCCGACTATTCACGCTTGGATCGGTATGATAGGCGTTGCGACCGCCGGGTGCCTCATACTCGAAGAACACATCGGCTGATGCCAGCGCCGTCATCAAGGCCAGAAGCGCCGTGGCGCAGAGTGAGGGAAATTTGGGGGGTTTGTTTGCCATCGTTGTATGCGGCTCTTGCTTTGGGCGATTAAGGGAATCCAACTTGCCCGCACCTTTGGCTGTATTGATGTCGAACGCCGAGTTGCGGAGCTTGCTTCATGGGTTTGAGGCTCTCTTCATCGGTATCATCCGAGGTTTCTTCCGCGCCTATCGAGCATTGGCGGTGCCACGACAATAAGGTCGCGGCTCCTTAATTGACGCGCGGCGCTCTCTTATCTTATCTTGTGTCTTGTGTCCCGCAGTCTTGTGCCTTCCCGTCTTGTGTCTCGCGATCAATAACTCCGACCCCAGATCGCCCGGGTGGCGGTCGGTTGGCCGGTGAGGAAGCACTTGCCGCTGCTGGCATTGGCGAGATCGGGCGGCAATGACGCGCCGGGGACGGGGATGCAGCGGATAGTAATTTTGTGTTGTTTGGAAAGTTCCTCTTCCTGCTCGCGACTGGCGGCCCACGGGGTGTAGAGCCAGCCGGGGTTATCCTGAGCCCAGTGGGCGTGGAAGGTGGCGAGATCGTCGCAGTGAGTTATGTTAGAATCGCGCAAGCCGGTGGCGCGGGCCAACAACGCCTGATGGACCTCGTCGAGCAACTCGTGAGCGCTGCGGATGAAATCCTCCTGAATGACAAATTCCTTGGCGGCCACCGCTTGGTCGCGGCGCTGCACGCAAATTTTACGGGTCTCCAAATCGCGCGGGCCAATCTCGATGCGGATGGGCACGCCTTTTTTGATCCACTCCCATTTTTTGACGCCGCCGCTCAGGTCGCGGGTATCCACCAGCACCCGCAGCGGTTCGCCGCAATACGCCTGATGGCGCAGGGTTGCGGCGAGCGCCTGGCAGGCATCGAGCACCGCCTGCCGACTGTCTTCCTTGGGGGTGATCGGGAGAATAACGATTTGTTGGGTGGCCACACGCGGCGGCAGGATCAACCCGTCGTCATCGGAGTGGGCCATGATGAGGGTGCCGATGAGGCGGGTGGACACGCCCCACGAGGTGGTGTGGACGTGTTGGACTTGGCCGTCGCGCCCGGCAAAGGCAATGTTCTGGGCCTTGGAAAAATTTTGGCCGAGGTAATGTGACGTACCGGCCTGGATTGCCTTGTTGTCCTGGACCATAGCTTCGATGGTGAGGGTCATATCGGCCCCTGGGAAGCGTTCGTTCTCGGTTTTTTCGCCGGCGACGACGGGGATGGCGAGGTGGTCGCGGAGGAATTCTTCGTACAAGAGGTGGATCATCCGGGTTTCGGCGATCGCCTCGTCGCGGGTTTCGTGTGCGGTGTGGCCTTCCTGCCAGAGAAACTCGGCGGTGCGCAAAAACAGCCGCGGCCGCATCTCCCAACGCATCACGTTGGCCCATTGGTTGATCAGTAGCGGCAGGTCGCGGTACGATTCAATCCAGCGCGCAAACGCTGCGCCGATGATGGTTTCTGATGTCGGCCGAATCACGTAGGGCTCGGCCAGCTCGCCGCTGGGAATGAGCTTGGTCTTGCCGGTGAGCGGGTCCTTGACCGCCTCGAGCCGGTGATGGGTGACCACCGCGCATTCGGTGGCAAAACCCTCGGCGTGCTGGGCTTCCTTTTCCAAATAGGCAAGCGGAATGAGCAGCGGAAAGTAGGCGTTCTGGTGGCCAGTGGCTTTAAAGCGGCGGTCGAGCTGCTGCTGGATGAGCTCCCAAATCCCGTAGCCCCACGGCTTGATGACCATGCAGCCGCGGGTTTCCGAGTTTTCGGCGAGGTCGGCGGCCTTGATGACTTGCTGATACCATTCAGGAAAGTCTTGGGCGCGGGTCGGGGTGATGGCGGTCTTTTCGGAGGACATGGTGGTGGACCACGATTCAATCCCCGAACCAAGCTGAAAACCACCAAAAATATCCGCCCGGGTGATTTTGGCTAGCCAAGATCACTCGAACCGCAATCCCGCACAGACGCTTTCAACGCTAGGGCCGCAGCGGGTTCACTGAAAAAACCAGACGCGGGCGAGATTCGTGGTATTGGTATCCGGCTGTGTGAAAGCAAGCGGCAGGCCGTCGTCTGGCCCCGCGACAGCCGATGGCACAATCGTGGCCCAGCCCAACCCACGCGTCACGGGTTCCATTGTTGGGTCCAGGCGGCAGGCAGGCGCAGCGGTTTGCCTTGCGGCATGGCGACGAGGGCAAGGGCTTGGCGCGCGGTGACGAGGATTTGGCCGTCGGCCTCCCGGATCATCTCAAAGGCGCACCAAAAGCGGGCGCGTGAAATCTCATCGAGCCGACCCCGAATCACCAGCCAGTCGCCGAGCTGCGCCGGGCGCTTGTAGTCAATCTCGGTGCGGATGACCACCGGGTATTCGCGGGTGGCGGCCATGCTCCGCAGGTTCATGCCCATCAGCGCAGCCAGACGGGTCCGGCAGGTTTCAATCATGCGCAAATATGCCAGGTTGTGGACGACACCGCCACAATCGGTATCGAAAAACATCACTTCCTCACGGGTTTCGAGCTGGGGGCGGGCGCTGCACATGGCCCGAGCATGCCTCAAGCGCTAGAAATCCGCAATCCCGGCTTGAATCCGCGGCGATTGATTTCATACTTGGCTTCGACAATGAAGCTGCCTCACCTACCAACCTACCTTGGGATTTGCGCGGGACTGCTGGCAGCACTCCCGTTGCAGGCGGGTTGCTTCGCCGCACCCACCGAGGGGGCCTTGGCATTTCGGCGCGACCGGCTGCCACTGGATGCCGAGCGCATGCTCGACCTGTCTGCCAACCTGTGCAGTCTGGCACAAGCCCAAGGCGGCGAAAATCCGCCGCAGCGCCGCAGCGCCGCCCAAATGCTCGCCCTCGCCCTAGCCTTGCAGCCAGGCAATCCCGACGCCCGCAGGCTGGTGGAAACATTCACCAAAAACGAGCTCAAGCCCGCAGGTGATGCGAAACAAATCGACGCCGCCCGCAACCAGCTGTGGCAGGTGCTCGCTTGGCTGGAAACGCCTGCCGCGGGAGCCGATGCCAACGCACTGGCAGCGTGCCTCGGCGACGTCATGGCCAGCGCTGAACCACAACACCCGCACGCCGAGGCATTACGCAAACTCGGTGAACAAGGTGCTTGGGGCGGCTGGGTCGAGCCACTTGAGGCCTTCCGCAAAGCCGAGGCCACCAAAGAAACCCCGTCCGGACCCGCCCAAGGACGCCTTCCTGCACAACCCACCGCTGCCGCCAGTCCAATATTGCTGGCGGCGGCTATGGTGACCACCCCGCTGTGGAGTACTGACAAGGCGACTGGTGCGACGGCGATGCGGGCGCTGCCGGTGCACATGAGCGCCAAGTGGAAAGACGGCAATGCTAGGGCCGAGCCGCTGTCGTGCGCGCTGGACGCGCCGCAAGCCCCCGTGACACCAGAGTCGAGCCCGTTCAAGTTAACCAGCGCCACCATGGTTGCAGCGCTGGCCAAAGACCACGGCCCACTGCCCACCGGCGTGGCGGTGGGATTGGTGTGCGGCGACAACGTCGACTACCTCATCGAGCGCAACCACAGCGCTATTTCCGCGGCGGCGGCGGTGCTGATGAGTGCCGCCATCACCGGTTGCGAACCCAGCGCCACTGTCATTGGCGAGGTCCAAGCCGATGGCAGTTTGAAATTGCCGCCGTTTTTCTGGGACAAACTCCGCTGCCTGGCTGATGGCCCCGGCGGCCGCCTGATCCTGCCGATGGAGGCAGCCAAGTACCTGCCTGCAATGCTGGCACTCGAACAAACCAGCTTTTTCTTCCACTACGAAATTCTCCTCGCCGCCAACCTCCACGAACTCATCGAACGCAGCGCCAAAAAACCCAGCCCTGAACTGGCCAAGCTCTCTGCTAATTTCCTCGAAGTCCGCTCCAAACTCGGCAATCAACGCCCCACCGAGTACCTCGCCAACCGCTTTGTGCGCCTGCGCCTCGATGAGATTGTCCACGAAGCGTCCTACCATGCTTCCGCCCGAATGTTGGCGCTGCAGGGATCCGGGGATCGGCCCGCCTCCCTGACCCGCAACATCCTCGCCAACGAACTGCGCCGACTCATCCGCCCCATGGCTTGGATCGCCTCCTGCCAAGTCGACAAACTCTCCAACAAAAGCCTCAGTGACACCTGCGATGTCTGTCTCCGCGATGTCGAACACCTCGAACGCTATGCGGAAATCCGCGACCACGAGCTTTACACCCAGGTGCACGATCTGGTGATCGCCTTGCGCACACTCACCCGCGCAACCCACGACCGCTCCATCAATCCAAAAACTCATGCCGTGCCTTGGCGTGCGGAATTCACGGCCTTCAGCCGCTCCTATCAAGCGGTTGGCGAGTCGCTGCACCGCGCCGCAGCCGACGGCTGAACCCGAGGGTGCTGGCTCAATCCGCCTCTATTGAAGGAACTGCAAAGATTTTCAAGTCCGGGCTAAACATGGCTGCTGATTTTGTCATGTGACCCGAGTCATGACCCTGCTGCACCTTTGCTCCACGCTCGATGCACTCACCCAAGGCCTTGAAGTTAGGATTCTCTACTATTTATCTGTCACCATACACCGTCACGGTGGTGCGACCGTTCCATGGCGGTGTAGCGACGGGAAAAAATTGCAATAGCGGCTTGACGGCAGGGTGAGTAGGCCTAGAGTGATGCCGGTTTTCGGTAAGTGCGCGAAGCGTATTTTGGTGCATAATTTCTCAGTTTCCCCCATTGTTGTCATGATTTCCAGCCTCCTTCTCGGCCTTGTTGCAGTCGCCAGCGTGCTGCTCGTGTCATGCTCCCCCTATCCGGAGCATGCGAATCAGGGACGGAGATCGGGCACCAAGCCGGCCAAGCCGAGCGCGGCACAAGTGGAGCAGGCGAAACTCCAGGCGCAGCAAGAGGAAGAGAGACGCGCCGAGGAAGAGAAACAGTTGCAGGCCCAGACCCAGGCCCAGGCCGAGCCGACCGCTCCCGAGTTGCCCAAAGAGCACGCGGTCAGCCCGTCTACCAGCCGCAAACTCCCCGAGCCCAAGCGCTTCGACTACCCCACCGCCAAAAAAGTTCCCGGCAAGGAAGGCGTGGTTCTGAGCCCATACAACAACATGCAGGTGAGCATCCGCAATGAGGACGGCTCACTCATTCCCAGCCATACCCTGGTGAGTGATCCGACCTACCCGGCGTCGGAAAAAAAGCGCTTTTTTGTACCGTGAGCTGCGGTCGAGCCACCGCCGACAGATCTCAGGCCATGAGCAAGCGCGTCTGGCACGGCTGATGGTGGCTTGCGGATGAGCCACTTTTCCGGCAGCCTCGCCTTGACGGGTTGGCGGTTTTGGCCAAAGTGACCGGCGCTGCCCGTGATTCCCCCTTGTCCTAAATTTTCTGCATGGCCTGTCCTCCCCGTTTCAGCATGATTCCCCGGGTTCTCCCCTGGCTGGCTGGGCTCGGCTGTGGGCTACTGGTATCCTGCTCGCCCTATCCGGAAAACCCGCCGCATCGGCCGACCCACCGCCCGATCCACAAGCCCGCCCACGCCCCACAAATCACCCGGCCCGCGGTTTCGGCCACGCTGCCGGTCGCGCCGGATAAATCGCTCGATCCGGTGGTCGCACGGCCCCGCCCCCCGGTGGCAAGCCAACCCATCACCCTCCCGCCAACCCGTCCGGCACCTCCACCCGCCAAGGAAAAGCCACCCGCGACCGCGAGTTCGGACTGGCCCGTGGCCCACCCAGCCCCCGGCAAAGTGGGCTACGTCCTGAGCCCGTACAACCAGAAACTTATCTTGGTGCGCGGCATTCCGAGCGGTACCGAAGTGCGGGATCCAGCCTCCCCAGACGCCAATAAAAAGTATTTCCGCGTCCCCTGACGAACTCACCTCGACCACAGCAAACTCCAAATTTCGGATGACCGACACCTTTCCACACATTGCGATTCTCGGCGGCGGTCTGTTAGGCGGTTCGCTGGCTCTGGCGCTTGCCGAGTTGGAGCGGCCGCCGCAAGTGCGGCTGTGGGCGCGCCGCGAACAAACCTTGGCCGAGGCCAAACGCCGCGGCATCACCCACGTCACCCATCAACTGGAGGAGGCCATCGCCGATGCCAGTCTGGTCATTCTAGCCGT
>WBXD01000021.1 GCA_008932935.1 Verrucomicrobiota bacterium | reverse complement strand
GTGCGGGTGTAACTACAGCCACCACTCTTATCCACCGATTGCTTGCCGAGCGGCTGAAGACCCGTTGACATATCATCGAGCACTTTGACCACCACCTCGTTGGGGCCGGCATGCAATAATTTTGTAATCTCGAAATCAAAGGCGGCGCTGCCACCGATATGAGTGCCGGCAGGCTGGCCGTTGACGTAGGCCCATGTCTGGTAATCGACTCCACCGAAATGCAGCCGGATGCGCTTGCCTTGCATGGCAGACGGCAGTTCGAAGCTGCGGCGATACCACACGTCCTTGAACTTGCGGGTGTTGCCCAACCCGAGACCTGACAATTTGCTCTCCGGGCAGAACGGGACGATGATTTTACCACTGAGGTCCTTACCATGGATCAGTCCGCGAGCGATCCCATCGGCCGCTTGGTCAATCTCAAATTGCCACTCGCCGTTGAGCGTCAGCCAATTCTCGCGCAACAGGTCGGGGCGCGGATGTTCCGGCCGCGGCACGACCGGTGCGGCGTTCATGGATCCAGTTAGAACCAGGGCCAGTGATGCGGCAAGGACCGCTATGCGGTGATGGGTTTTGAGAGATTGCATAATGGGATGATAATGGGAATTTGAGGAGGACAACCTGCGCCGTTTGCAGCCACTGGTGGCGGCAGTTTGCAAGATGACCTCAGCTACGGCATGAAAAACTCAGACCTTTCAGCCGAAATGTCATTTAATTGAGGGACAGCGAAGTCAGCAATAAAGTTTCTTCCGCTGGCATCTCGCATCTTGCTTCTGAGACGAACCCTGCATATTTCACTTGCCCAGAGCGGCATTTGCACGAAGTTCGACCCTTATCCCGTGACTATCCCCCGACACTCCCAAGCCAGCTTCTTGGCGCTAGCCGCTTCACACCCGCTTATCGCACGGGCGGCACTGGCCCTCAGCCTCGGCTTGCTGATCGCTGACGCACGGGCGGGCGGGCAGCCAGCGGATTACGTGGCAGGTGAGGCGCTGGTTATTTTCACGACGAGCACCTCCGCGCCCGCCGCCGCCGCGGCGACGGCACGCCACCACCTCGAAGCCGTTAGATCATTTCCAGCAATTTCGCGCGAGCGCCGGCGCCAGCACTGCCACGTGCGATCCAGCAGCCAATCCACCGCCGAGCTCATTGCCGAACTCCAACTCGACCCCACGGTGGAACTCGCAGAACCTAATTACCTGCGCCACGTCAGCAGCATACCCACCCCCAATGATCCGAGCTTCACCAATCTCTGGGCCTTGCACAACACCGGCCAGACCGTCAACGGCACCACTGGCACCAGCGGCGCTGACATCCACTTTCTCGACGCCTGGGGCCTAGCCAAACCCAACCCACCAGAGGTAGTCGTCGCCGTGATCGACACCGGCATCGATCTGGGCCATCCGGATCTAGCCGCCAACCTGTGGACCAACCACGGTGAAATCGCCGGCGACGGCCTCGACAATGATGGCAACGGCTACGTCGATGACATCCATGGGTATGATTTCGTGGGTCATGTGGCCAATCCGTCAGATGCCGGTCTACACGGTACGCATGTCTCGGGCATCATCGCCGCCGTCGCCAACAACGGCATGGGCGTGGTTGGCACCGCTTTCCATGCCCACATCATGGTACTCAAAGTATCCTCGGATGGCTCCACCATCGACACCGCTTCAGAACTCGCCGCCCTCAATTACGCGGTACTGATGAAAAACCGCGGCGTCAATATCGTGGCCATCAACGCCTCCTTCGGCGGCCCTAGCTTCTCCACCAGCGAAAGCAGCGCCATCCAAGCCACTGGCAACGCCGGCATCGTGTTTTGCGCCGCCGCCGGCAACGACTCCGCTGACAACACCCTCGCCCAAACCTATCCGGCCAACTATCGACTCTCCAACATGCTTGTCGTCGCCGCCAGTGACTCCACCGACAAGCTGGCCGCATTTTCCAACTTCGGCAGCAACGTGGATCTGGCCGCGCCCGGCTCCAACATTTTGTCGACCATCCCGACTTGGCAGGGCACGTCCACCTCGACGGTGACCCGCGCGGCGACGAGCTATGCGGCATCGCCGTTCACTTATGCCGGTCTAAGCGCCGGCATCACTGGCAAGCTCTATCATTGCGGTTATGGCGGCAGTGGTGAATTTCCTGCGGCGCTCGCCGGCAACATCGCCCTCATCGAGCGCGGCCCATCAAGCAATGCCTTGACCTTCGCCGCCAAAGTCACCAACGCCATGCAGGCCGGCGCGGTAGCCGCCATCATCTATAACAACACCACCGGAGCTATCACTGGCACCTTGGGAACCCCCACTCCCACCGCCATCGCCGGCACTTGGATCCCGGCCGTGGCCATTTCCCTAACCGATGGCCAGGCGCTGGAAGCTGCGGCGCTGCCCACCAGCGTGTCCATGTCTAACATAGTTAACCCGGCCACAATCTACACCTATTTGGACGGCACCTCGATGGCCACCCCGTACGTGAGCGCCGCGGTGGCCTTCGCCGCGAGCAATTTTCCCAACGAATCCGCCAGCCAGCGCGTCGCTCGCATCGTCGCCAGCGTCACGCCGGTAGCCGCCCTCACAGGCAAGGTGGCCAGCGGTGGGCGGCTCAACCTGGCGCGGGTGGTGGACAGCGATGCCAATGGCCTGCCGGACTGGTGGGAACTGGCGTATTTTGGCCATCTCGGAGTGAACCCCGCCGCAGATGCCGATGGCGACGGGTTCACCAATTTAGAGGAATACTTGATCGGGACCCAACCTAACAACCCATCCAGCAAGCTGGCCATAGGCCAAATTGCGGTGCTGCCAAACGGTGCCAACAAAGACTACCAAATCAGCTTTGCCACGGGCTATGGCGTGACCTACCGGGTCGAGTTCAGTGATTCGCTCGCCGCGGGTGGCTGGCTCCCACTCGGCAGTGACCTGAGCGGTACCGGCTCCCCCGCCACGGCGACGGACGCCGCAGCCGTCAGCCTACATCCGCAGCGCTTCTATCGGCTGTGCATCATCGCACCGTGAATTCTCTTGAACTGTTACCTAGTAAAAATAACAACATGAAATATCGAACCTTTATTTTTTGGTTAGGAATATGTGGCGTGCTATGCGGAGTGCTGCATTGCGCGCTTGGTGCGCCGGAGGGCCCGCGTCTAACAGGATACGTACAGGACACCACCATCAAGCCGTTCATTGTGACGAGTGACGGCAAGGATCTCGGCGACCCGTTCCCGTCTTTCTGGGATGGCGTGTGGCATCTGTACTCGATGAGCGCCGACGCGGGCAGGGTCGTGCATTTCACGAGCACCGACCTGGTCAAGTGGGCCGAGCACAAGCCCGCAATGGTCGGCAAGGACATCTGCACGGCCTCGGTGCTGCGCCATGACCACAAGTATTATTTGTTTTATACTGATGGCGCTGCACAGGCCCTGCGCGTGGTCGTCAGCAAAAATCCATGGGAGTTCGATTTCAGCAAGAGCCAACTGGCGGCGGAAGCGGATGGGAAGGTCTATCAAAAAGGCTGGTTTCGCGATGTGTATGTCACCTACAACGAAAGTGAGAAGCAGTGGTGGATGCTCTTCGAGGGGCGCTGCCCTGAAGTGTGCACCGGGCTGTTCAAGTCCAAGAACCTGCTGCAATGGACCCAGTGCGAGCCGATTTTCAAGGACAAGGGCCGTGAGTATGGCAGTTGCCCGCAAATCTTCAAGCAGGGCAAGCTCTGGTATCTGGCCATTCAGGATTGCGGCAATTGGTATTACTCCGCAGACACCCCCAACGGCCCGTGGACCAACCGGGGTCAATACCTCAGCATCATTGTTGAAGCCGCCTCGCGCTTCGCCACCGATGGCAAACGCCAAATTGCCTGGGGCTGGCTGTGTGACTGGGTTGCCAAGCCGAACGTGGAAATCAAGAGCTACGGCGGCCCCATGTGTGTCGGCAGGGAAATGGTTCCCCAGGCAAACGGCGCGCTGGGCGTGCGGCCGTTTCCGGAATTGCTAGCAGCCATCCGGAAAAAGGCCAACAAGATAGACTTCTCTACTGTTAGAAAGCTCTCCGGAGATTGGAAAATCGAGGCCGCGCAGCGGACGCTGCAATGCACCGGCGGGAGCGGCGGGGTGATCCTGCTGGACCTGCCCGCAAAGAACCCCAATTGCTATTTCGAGGCCGAGCTGGAATTCGGCACGCCCGGGACGAGCGCTAACATCGTGATGCGCTCCTCTGACACGGCCGAGCGCGGCTACGCCTTCGCACTGGCTCCGGCTGATAGGAAAATCGCGATCCGCGGGTTCGACAACCCAGTCACAGGCCCTGTGCTTAACGACAAGGCATACGCTTTTCCCGGAAAGAACAAGGTCAGCCTGCAGATCTTCATCTGTGACAATTATATGGAGGCGTTTGTGGACGGCCAGCAATGTTTGAGCGTGCGCGCTGCGGACCGCTCCTGTGACAAGCTGGCTATCGCAATCTCCGGCGGCCCCGCCACCCTCCGCAATCCATTCCTCCACTACTTCAACAACAAGGATGGCAAGTAAGCCCGTTGTGCAACCAACGCTCATCCCATGACCGGACGCGAACTTAGGCGACCTTATCGCACTTCGGGCCGAGACGAACAAGCGGGGCACGGCCGCTGCGCCAGCCTATATTCAGTGCTCGGCAGATGGCGATCAGGGCGGCGAAATGAGGCGCAACTGTCGATGGACCGCGAGATTGGCCTGCGATTTTTGGCTAGGACCAGACACCGGCGGGTTGCCCACGCACACTCGGCAGCGCTCAAAACCATCGAGACGAAGCCGTGACCATCTCCCGCGCCGCCCATCTCCAGCCTTGACGTCCGCGCTGGCCAGTGCAACCTGCGCCCCCGATGATTTCAGTCCAGTCCCTCCGCGTCGAGTTTGGCGCCCGCGTACTTTTCAATGACCTCGCGTTTTCCGTGCAACCGCGCGAACGCATCGCCTTCGCCGGGCACAACGGCGCGGGCAAATCCACCCTCATGAAATGCATTGCCGGCATTTTGCCGCCCAGCGCCGGCGCCATTCACGCCCCCAAGGGTACGCGCATCGGCTACCTGCCGCAGGAGGGCATTCACGTGACCGGCCGTTCGTTGTGGGTGGAAACCGAGTCGGCGTTCGGTGAGGCAGTTGCCTTGCGCGCGAAAATCGAGCGCTTATCGCGCGAACTCACCAAACTCGACCCGCGTTCGTCACCGTATGGCGAAATGTTAGAGGACATCGGTGGGCTCGAACTTGAACTCGACGCCACCAACCCCGAACGCATGAAACCGCGCATCGAATCGGTCCTCCAGGGGCTCGGCTTCCAGAAAAGCGACTTCACCCGGGATTGTTCCGAGTTTTCCGGCGGCTGGCAGATGCGCATCGCCATGGCTAGGTTGTTCCTGCAGGAGCCCGAGGTGATGTTGTTGGACGAGCCGACCAACCACCTCGATATCGACACCCAGCTGTGGGTCGAGCAATATTTGGCAAACTACCCCGGTGCCATCCTGCTCATCTCGCATGACCGGGCCTTGCTGGACATGCTGTGCACCCGCACCATCGCCTTCCACCATGGCCGCGCTGAAGAATATGCCGGCAATTTCTCGTTCTTCGAGCGTGAGTCGGTGCTGCGCCGCGAAATTTTGCTCAAGCAGTACACGTCCCAGCAACGCGAAATCGCTGAGTCTCAGCGCTTCATCGACCGCTTCCGCGCCTCGGCCAACAAAGCCACCCTGGTGCAATCGCGCATCAAGCTGCTGGCGAAAATCGAGCGCATCCCGGCCCCCGAGCAGGATGACTCGATGATGAAATTCAAGTTTCCGGCACCGCCAGCCTCTGGGCATTTGGTGGCCAAGCTCGACGCAGTGGTCAAGAGTTACGGCGCGCTCAATGTATTCACTGGCTTCGATTTTGAAATCAATAAGGGCGATAAAATCGCCATCGTCGGCCCCAACGGCGCTGGCAAGTCGACCTTCTGCCGCATCATCACCGCCCGCGAGGCACCCGATGCCGGCAGCCACAGCTTCGGTCACAAGGTGGCCCCGGCATTTTTCTCCCAGAACCATTCCGACGAACTCGATCCTCATCTAACCGTCCTGGAGACCGTCGAAAAGGCCGCCTCGCGCGAGAGCATGCCGCATGCCCGGAGTTTGCTCGGCAGCTTCCTATTCCGAGGCGATGATGTCTTTAAAAAAGTCGGGGTGCTCTCCGGCGGCGAGCGCTCGCGCGTCGCCTTGGTGTGCATGCTGCTCACCCCCGCAAATTTCCTCATCCTCGATGAGCCCACCAATCACTTGGACATCCAATCGCAGGACGTATTGCAGCGCGCTCTCATCGACTACCCGGGCAGCGTGCTCATCGTTTCCCATAACCGCGGCTTTCTCGACCCGCTCGTCGCCAAAACGCTGGAATTTCGCCCCGGCCGCCAACCGGTCCTCTATCACGGCAATATCTCCTACTATCTCGCTAAATCCGCCAGCGACCAAGCCCTCGCCTCAGGCCGCAGCTCGCCCTCCCGCAGTGCCTCCAACACCTCCGCCACCACCACCGCTGGCGGACCTAACATTAAAAGTGGCATCTCCCGCAAAGATCAGCGACGGGTCGAGGCAGAGGCCCGCGAACTGCGCTCAAAATTCCTCAAGCCCCGCGAAGCCGAACTCGCCACGCTGGAAATCAAAATTGCCGAACTGGAGGCCTCCCAAGCCACCCTCACCCAACATCTATCCGGTCAGGCCGGTGCCGCCGATGCCGCCGCGCTTCGCAACACGTCCAACGCCATCGATAAAGTCACCCGCGGCCTCGAAATAAGCTACTCCCGCTGGGGCGAACTGTCCGCCGAAATCGAAACCCTCCGCACCAAGCTCGGCATCAGCGGCTGACGTGACGTGCAAGTGAGCCGGGGCTGTCGTTAGACCAGCTTGAGAGGGGCCCAGCCTTGGCGGTAGCTCTTGTTGAGGTAGCGGTTGGCCTCTTCGTTGTTAGTGAATTTCATCTGGCTCGCATCATACTCGAGCTTTTCGCCGAGTTTGCCGACGCGCAGCGCGATATTACCTAACAGGATAGCCTCGGTGAACGGGGCGGCATAGGTGAAGTTGGAGCCGGGATGTTTCCAGTCTTTGTCGCCGACGCAGGAGTGGCGCCAATCGCAATACTGGCCGTAATCGCCGCTGCCATCGGGATTGCGCTCAAGGAGTTGCGGCGGCTTGCCCCCCGGATCGTCACCCGCTGCGGTCACGATCCGCGGACTGTCGCCGTAGTCGCCATGGATGAGCAGATCCGCCTTGCTACCGAAATAGACGTTGCCGCTTTCCGGCATGCGCTTGTTGGCGGCGAGTTTTTCCGGGCGGCGGACGCGTTCCAGGGCGGGCACTTCCTTGCCGTCCTTGAGCAATTTACCCTCGTACCAATAGATGGTGAGTTCGGGGCGGGGCTTGCCGTTAGGCAGTGTGCCGGCAGGGAAGATCCAGCGGAAAATCGCACCGGAGGGGAACATGTCCAGGCTGTGTTGATAGATTTCGAGCACTTCGACGCTTTTGGGGGTGCCGGGGTTCATCGACCAGAAAATACTGTCCATGGTGTGGCAGGCCATATCGGCGAGTGCGCCACCGCCGAAGTCGTAGAAACCACGCCAGTTGAAGTCATGATAGGTGCCTTTCTTGTAGGGCCGCAGCGGTGCCGGCCCGAGCCACAAGTCCCAATTAATATTGGCTGGCACCGGATCCTCACCCTCCGGGCGCGGACCGCCTTGGGGCCAGATCGGCCGGTTGGTGACGCAATGGATTTCCGACACATCGCCGAGCAAACCGCCATTGACGTATTCATAGATGATGCGATTGCCCTCATTGGAGTGACCTTGGTTGCCCATTTGGGTCGCCACCTTGAATTTTTCCACGCCCAGTTTGAGTTGGCGGGCTTCCCACACGGTGTGGACCAGCGGCTTCTGAGTATAGCAATGCTTGCCTGCCGCCATCGCCACGGCGGTGGGTTGATAGTGGCTGTGGTCCGGGGTGGCCACCATGATGGCATCAAAGTTTTTCATTTCCTTGTCCAGCAGCACCCGGTAGTCCTGATAGAATTTGGAGCCCGGCCAGGTTGCCGGCGCGATGCCCTGGCGTGCGCTATCAATATCGCAGTGGGCCACGACGAGGTCGCCGGCCCTGTTGACGCAATTGAGATGTTCGCCGCCTTTGCCGCCGGTGCCGATGATGGCTAGGCGGAGTTTATCGCCCTTGTTCTGGGCGTGGAGGATGTTGCAGCCAAACTGGCTGGAGACGATCACTGCGCTGGTGGTCTTAAGAAATGATCTGCGACTGAGTTGGGGAGGCATTGGGATACAGTGGGATGGATTTATCGGCAAAAACCTTCGAACACTGCGAATTAGTCATTTCACATCCGCCCTGCCAACAAAATTCGTCGCCCCCCCGCTCTCCCTGAAGTGGAATAAACTATGGCCGGGGCCCCGATGCTTGCACACTCTGGTCCGTGGGGGCGGGCGAAAACCCCACAAAATTGCCCGCCAGGCAAATTCGAGCTTGCCCAAGCGGCAGTTTTTCCCTATTTCTTCACTTCCGCCCGCCCAAGAGCGGTGTACGAACCCGCTTCGTCCACCATTCGTCTGCGGGCCATGGGCATCCAGCCACCTCATGATTTTTCAGAAACGATCCTCATCAACAACTCCTGCCGCCACTCTCAATGAGCGGCTAGGGATCGCCGTCACCCACCCATGACCTTGGCGTTTGGTTCATCGTTTCGCATCCTACTTCGCACGGGTATTGTGCGGCCGCTTGGCCCACTCACACCCCTCTGCTTCCCACCCACCCACCGGAGGACATCGCCATAGCTAAGCCACAAAGAGACCAAAACAGGGGTCGTTTCCGCGATATGACGCGGATCAACGACCGAATCCGCGCCCCTAAAGTCCGCGTCATCCTCGCCACCGGCGAGCAACTTGGCGTGATGAGCTCGCGTGATGCCATGGCTAAGGCCATCGCCATGGGCCTCGACCTCGTTGAAATCGCCGGCCAAGTCGACCCGCCCGTGTGCAAAATCATCGACTACGGGAAATACAAGTACGAGCAAGCTAAGCTCAAGAAACAAAAGTCCAAGAGCGCCACACGGATGAAAGAAGTCAAATTCCGCGTCGTCACCGGCCAGCACGACTACAATATCAAACTCGGGCGTGCCGAGGGCTTTCTTGACGGCAACCACAAGGTGCGTTTCGTCCTCCAATTCAAGGGCCGCGAAAACGCCCACAAGGACCTCGGCTTTGTTGCCCTCAACCGCATCATCGAGGACCTCAAGACCATGGCCCAAGTCGATCAACCGCCGCGCCTCAACGGCCGCGCTGTGGCCATGATCCTCTCGCCGCTGCCCCAACACCAGCGCAAGCGCAAGTTCCACCTGTTCCACGGCGAACTCATGGAAGAAGACGACTTCGAGGACGAAGAAGCCCCGCAAGACGAGGAAGTGCCCGATGAGGTCGTCGAAACCACCAGCGACGACGCAACCGCGCTGGAAGCCGAGCCAGAAGCCGAGCCAGAAGCCGAGCTTGAAGCGTTGGCGACCGCGGAATAGAGCCATTAACCTCCCGACTCACTTGGCCCGGCTGCGGCATGATAGGGAGCGACGACCTTACTGTCGTCGTTTAGAATTTCATGCTTAAAATTCAGTGCTTATTCCGCCATGCTCTATCTATTTGATATTGACGGTACACTGATAGACACCGGAGGGGCCGGGATGCAGGCACTGCGTGAGGCGACGCTGGACATTTTCGGGGCTGCGGGGCCGGCATTGGATTTGGCAGGCAGCACGGATCTTGGCATAGCAGAGGTCATCCACGCGCATTTCGGTATCCCACCCGAACCGCAGCGCATCGAGGATTTTTTCGCCGTTTATCATCTCCGCCTCCATTGGCAACTCGCCCATGGCCCCCACTCCGGCCGGGTGCTTGCCGGCGTGCCAGCAGTGCTTACAGAATTGGCTCGGCGGCCCGGTGCCACCCTCGGTTTACTCACCGGCAACACCCCGGACGGTGCCGCTGCCAAGCTGCGCCACTTCAAGCTGGATGGCTTTTTTGCCTTCGGCGCGTTCGGCGAGGCACATACCGATCGCAACCAGCTCGGCCCGCTCGCACTGGAACGCGCCGCAGCGCATGCTGGCCGCCGGTTCACCGCGGCACAGACACTGGTCATCGGAGACACCCCCAAGGACATTGCCTGCGCCCATGCCATCGGTGCCCGCTGCCTCGCCGTAGCCACCGGACGCTTCTGTGCCGCTGATCTAACATTCCACGGTGCTGACCGTGTGGTCGAGTCCCTCGATGCCGCACTGGAGTGGCTGTAATCTGTTAGGCATGACTTCAGGGTGGGTAAATCATTTGTATTCCAACCTCAGCACTCCGCGGTATGCTGCAGCCGTGACCGCTGCACTTGAAACTTTGATGCTCGCCTTTACCGGCGAGAACGCCTTGGCAGTGCCCGCCAGCGCCATGTTCCTTGGGGCGCAGGCACACCCGGCATTGGCCGCCTGGCCAATGCTGCGCGGCTGGCAGCCACTCAAGCCGCTGGCCGCTACTTGGGAGCGTGCCGGCTTGGCGCGGGTGGAGCAAGCGGCAGGGCGCTTTCCATTAGTGCTGGTGTTGCCGGGCAAATCGCGCGATGAGACGTTGGGCTGGTTTGGTCTGGCGCGTGAGTTATTGGAACCTGGCGGCCGTCTGCTGGCCGCCATGCCTAACACCGCTGGCGCATCGCGCTTTGAAAAGACCCTCGCCAACGCCTGCGGCAACATCACCTCACTACAAAAACACAAGTGCCGCGCGTTTTATGCTGTCGAAGATGGTCAGTGGGACGAGCAGGTGTTTGCCCAGTGGCGGGAGTTGGGCCGGCGCCGCCTCATTCCTAACATGCCCTTTGCGGTTGAACCTGGCATGTTCAGCGTGGACCACATCGATCCCGGCTCGGCCCTGCTCGCCGCGCGGTTGCCAGAAACTCTGCGCGGCAACGTCGCGGACCTCGGCGCAGGCTGGGGATTTTTATCCGACACAGTGCTGCGGCGCTGCCCTAAGGTGGCGCGCATCGACCTGTTTGAGGCGGATGCCCGGGCGCTCGACTGTGCCCGCGCCAACCTCGCCGGACATGCGCGAGAGATTTTGTTCCATTGGCACGACGTGTGCACGGGGCTGCCGGGCAGCTACGACGCCATCGTGATGAATCCGCCGTTTCACACCGGCCAAGCCACCGATGTGGACTTGGGCCGGGCGTTTCTCAAGACCGCCGCCGCCGCACTCAAGCCCGGCGGTAAATTATTTCTGGTGGCCAACCGCCAACTCGCCTATGAAGCCGCCTTGGAGGCCGCTGGTCTCGTCTGGCACAACGCCGGCGAGGACCCAACCTACAAATTGTTGTTCGCGCAACGTCGCTAGATTTCTATCATCATCGCCATGAAACTCGTCAAACTGCTCGCCAACCTCGGCTACGGCTCCCGCAAGGAAGTCCAACGCCTGATCCGCGCCGGCGCGCTGAGCGATGACCAGGGGAATGTGTTAGGCGAGGGCGATTTTCCGCCGCATGCCGCCATCCGTTTCCGCGGCGAGCCACTCGATCCGGCATTTCCGCTGCTGCTCATGTTGCACAAGCCGGACGGTTACACCTGCAGCGCGGATGATCCGGGTGCCACCATCTATGACCTGCTGCCGCCGCGCTTTGCCTTGCGCAACCCCTTGCTCAGCCCGGTTGGCAGGCTCGACAAGGACACCACCGGTTTGTTGCTTCTAACCGACGACGGCCAGTTGTTGCACAAAATCATCCACCCGAAGTCCGGCTGCCTCAAAATCTATCAGGCGGAGCTGGACCGGCCGCTCTCAGGCCATGAGGCAGCGTTGTTTGCCTCGGGCGAATTGCAGCTCAAGAGCGACACCAAGCCGTTGCTGCCGGCACACCTTGAAATGTTAGGTGAGCGGCAGGCACTCGTCACCTTGCATGAGGGCCGCTACCATCAGGTGCGCCGGATGTTCGCCGCGGCCGGCAATCACGTACTCGCCCTCCAGCGCATCGCCATCGGTGGCCTACGCTTGCCCGACGATCTGGCGGAAGGCGCCTGGCGCCAACTCAGCGCGGACGAGCGGGCACAGGTATTCACCGGCCACCCCGGCCGACAGTAGCCGTCCCTGGGGGTTGCGTAACACCGCCGCGCAGCTATACTGGGGCTCTCACATCCGCCATGCTCCGTTCGCCTCCCGCCCAGATGCCGCTCAATGCGGCAGGCCGCCGCCTCAGGCTGGCCGCTGCCAACATCCTGCCCGCCCTCTGGCTGCTGCTGGCGCTCGCCGCGCCGCCGGTCCATGCCGACTTGACGCGGCAAGCGCTGCATGAGGCGGCGGATTATTCTGCGGGCCGCAGAGGGTGTTCGCTGCTGGTGATTGAGCACGGCAAAACCTTGCTGGAGGAGTACCCGAATGGCGGCGACGCTCACTTGGCCCATCAAATTTATAGCGGCACGAAGGCATTTTTCACGCTGGCGGTACTGGTGGCGGCCCAAGAAGGCCTGCTGCTCCTGGATGAACCAGTGGCCAACACCATCACCGAGTGGCGGGGCACCTCCCGGCGCGGCGATATCACCCTGCGCGAATTGATGAACTTCAGCGACGGACTCGACCCGGTCTTTCACCTGCATTCGGACCGCGTCACCGATCGCAATGCGCTGGCCCTGCGCACGGCTTCGGTGGCCCCCATCGGCACAGCCTTCACCTACGGTCCCAGCCATGGCCAGGTGCTCTGCGAAGTGCTACGCCGCAAACTCGCCGCCCGCAGTGAAACGCCCTTCGGCTATGTGCAGCACAAATTACTCAACCCCTTAGGCATGGGCACGGTGACGTATCGTGCCGACGCCCAAGGCATGCCCCTGGTTGCTAGCGGGTTTTTCCTGACCGCGCGCCAGTGGTCGCGCTTCGGGGCGTTGATGTTAGGGCGGGGCACCATCGGGCGGCGCGAGATTGTGCCGCCAAAGGCGTTTGCGGCATGCTGGCAAGGCAGCCGCATTAATCCGATGTTCGGGCTGGGGTTTTGGCTCAATAGCGGTGCCACCCGCAAGGGCAGTCGTGAGTCTGATATTGAAGACATGTTGGAAAAGAAGTGGCAGGATCAGGATTGGCACCTGCGCTGTATTTGCCGCAGCGCTCCGGCCGATCTGGTGGCCGTGGTGGGCTCCGGCTATCAACGGTTATTCGTGATCCCCTCGCTGGATCTGGTGGTTGTGCGCCAGGGCACTAACGCGCACTTCTCCGACGCGGAATTCCTGCGCAAATTGTTGAATCGGTGAACCGAAAAGGCCCGCCAGCCAGCGCGCGGACGACCTCAAAGTGGGTGCCCGCCCCATGCTTGGAGCAGGCACAAAGCATGACACGGCTTCTTGCTCTGCACATGGGCGCTGCGGCCGGAGACATGCAGCCACGCTGTGTGGCTGCGGGCATTGTGACCTGCCGCCAAAGTTGTTAGAAAGGTCATGTCATTTCCTCCGAGCTCAGGATGTCTGAGACTCAGGATTCACCGGCCTTCGTCAGACGCATGGCGACGAAGTACAGGAGGCATACCACGGCCACGGCCAGAATGATCCAGAACGCCTCGTGCTTAACGGAGTGGATCAGGAGAGTTAGATCGACGCCTGCGCCCTTGCGGAGCGCGGCCATTTGTTGCGCATCGAGCTGGTTGCCGACTTTCTGGCCGAGCGCGGCGAGCACCGCGCACCAGATAGCCGAGCCGATGAGGGTGAGCGCGCTAAACTTGGCGAAGCCCATGCCGATGAGGCCGGCGGGGATGGAGATCAAGTGGCGGATGATCGGCAACAATCTAGCGAAAAAGATCCCGCCGCCCTCGTAGCGGTGCATGAAGCACTCGGCCCGCAATACCTTTGGCGCCGGCATGCAACAGTATTTGCCAAAGCGCAGCACGACCGGACGTCCGACTAACAGAGCCGCCCAATACGTGATGGCCGCACCCAGCCACGAGCCGAGGGTGCCGGCCACTATCACCCCCGTTAGGGTCATGCTGCCACTGCCTTGGGCCGCCAGGATTGCCGCCGGGGGAATCACCAATTCGCTGGGCACCGGAAAAATCGAGCTCTCCATCGCCATCAGCAGGACCACTCCGCCATAACCCCACTCATGCACCCAGTGGAACCACGTTTCTATCAAAGACTGCATCATACGTGCCGCCAAGGATGCGCGGAAATGCTCCAATGGCAAGACCGAAGCGCAAGACCGAAGCGGCTCACGGAGCGACACTTGTCCGGCTGACCATGCTTGGGGAATGCGCCGGGCTTGGCGCATGTTCATTCTCATCGCATGGACGCTGCGGCCAGAGGCACGCAGCCACGGCCTGCCGCGAGACGCGGCAGCCACGGCACGTGGCTGCGCGCCTCCGGTCGCAGCGCCATTGACCCACTAACGCCACGTCCTTCCCGTCTGTGCGTCTCCCATCTTCGATCCACGCTCGCACACTTTCACTCGGCACTAAGCAAGTGCCGCGGCGCTGGCCGCGTCAGCAAACACAGTATTTTTTCTTGCCATTATGACTGGCGTGGTATAGTACTATTACTTAAAACTTCGCAGGCATCTTCAGAGTGCAGGAGCAAATTGGTTCTCGCCGGGAAAGGGTGGCCGGGGTTTTATCGGCGCGGCCGGGCAACCATGCTGGCATTGCGAGTCATTATGAAAATCAAATCGGCTACCTTCCAACTGAGTGCAGCGGACATCGGTGCTTGTCCCGCCTGGGCGTGGCGCGAATTCGCCTTTGTCGGCCGCTCCAACGTGGGCAAGTCGTCGCTCATCAACATGCTTTGCGGCAAAACCAACCTGGCCAAGGTGTCGGCGCTGCCGGGCAAGACCCAGCTGGTGAATTTTTTCCTGATGAACGAGGCGTGGTGTCTGGTGGATCTGCCGGGTTACGGGTTTGCGCAAGTGACGAAGCAGCAGAAATACGATTTCAGTGTACTCATCAGAGAGTACTTGGAGCAACGGGCGAATCTGACCGGGGTATTTGTGTTAATTGATTCGCGTTTGCCGCCGCAGCGCATCGACTTGGATTTCGTCGGCTGGCTGGAAGGCCGCGGGGTGCCTTTCGCGCTGGTGTTCACCAAGGCGGACAAGTTGGCACCCGCCAAGCTGCAGGCCAACATGGATTTATTCCAAGAGGCGGCCGGCCCGTGGCTTGGGGCCGCGCCGGAGTTGCTTTTTTCCTCCTCTAAAACCGGCGGCGGGCGCATCGGTATACTCAAGTCGATTGAGCGCGCGCTGCAGCAGCCATAAAGCGATGCGCCGAGGAACATTGCAGCGAGCCCGGTTGACATGGCAGCGGTTTGCCAGGGCCATCGTGCACCTTGCCGGCTCGGAGTATGCGCCCAAGGCACTGCGTTTCGTGATTTTGTTGTTCATCTGCATGTTCGGCATCACCGGCCTGAATGTTTTCAACAGCTACGTCGGCCGCGATTTCATGTCGGCCATCGAGCACCAGAATCTGGGTGAATTCTGGCACAATGCCCTGTTATATCTGGCGGTGTTTGGGGGTTCCACGGCGGTGGCGGTGTTTTATCGCTTTGCCGAGGAGCGGCTGGGCCTGGTCTGGCGCGAGCAACTCACCGGGCGCTTGGCCAACCTCTACCTGAGCGAGCGCACCTATTACCGACTGGATGGCGCCGCCGGCATCGCCAACCCCGACCAGCGCATTGCCGAAGACGTGCGCGCCTTTACCACCACCACGCTGTCGTTCACCCTGCTCATCCTCAACGGCAGCCTCGCGGCGGTGTCATTTTCCGGCGTGTTGTGGAGTATCAGTCCGCGGCTGTTCGGGGTGGCCGTGGGCTATGCGCTGTGTGGCTCACTGCTGACCATCTGGCTGGGCAAGCCGTTGATCGGGCTCAATTATCGTCAGCTCGATATGGAGGCGTCGTTCCGCGCGGCGCTCATTCATGTGAGGGAAAACTCCGAGTCCATCGCCCTGGCCCACCGCGAGGGGCGGTTCAAGGTGCGCCTAACCCAGCGTTTGGATAACCTCACCGCGAACTTCCGGCGCATCGTCAAGGTCAACCGCAATCTGGGGTTTTTCACCACCGGCTACAATTACTTGATCCAAATCATTCCGGCGTTGATTGTCGCGCCGCTGTTCATTAAGGGTGAAATCAAGGATTTCGGGGTCGTCACCCAGTCGGCGATGGCGTTTTCCGCCTTGCTCGGGGCGCTATCGCTTATCGTCACACAGTTTCAATCCATCTCGGCGTTTTCCGCGGTCACCGCGCGGCTCAACGGCCTGGGCGAGGCGATGGAGCAGGCACGCAACACCCAGCCGTCGGCCATTGCGCTGGAGGAGGCCCGGGAGCGGGTGGAGTTCGACGGGGTGACGCTATTTTCGAGTGACGGCAAACGCCGACTCATCGGCGAGCTCAGCTTGGTGGTGGCACGCGGCCAATGCTGGCTAGTCACCTGCTTGGAGGACGAGCCCAAGGTGGCACTGTTGCGGGCGATGGCCGGCATTTGGGAAAATGGCAGCGGCCGCATTGTACGCCCCGGGCTGGATGACATTTTATTTTTGGCGGAGCGGCCGTATTTGCCGCCGGGGATGCTGCGGGACATTCTGGTGCGGATGGACAACGCCGGAACCACTGCCGATGCCGCCATCCATGAGGTGCTCGATAAGCTGGATCTGACCGAGGTGGTCAGACGTCTCGGCGGCTTGCAAGCGCACGAGGATTGGGACGATTTGCTGGCCATCGGCGAACAGCATTTATTTTCGGTGGCGCGGATTTTATTGGCCAAGCCGGCGTTTGTGGTGCTGGACCGACCCGGCAGCGCGCTGCCCAAGGAGCAGATTCGGCGGATTCTCGACTTGCTGCTGGAGCAAGGCATGGGGGTGGTGGTGCTGGCCAAAAACGGCGAATCGGACTTGCGGTTTGACGCCTGCCTGGAACTAAGCTGCGATGGCCGCTGGAGCGTCACGAGTCAACCCACTGCCGAGCAAGCGGATTGAGCCGCACCCGCAAGCTGGCTTGGAGTGCGGGGGCTTGCCCCCGCCTAGGAGCGGGCGGGCTTGCCCGCCGCTGGAGCCGATCTGTCGCACTCCGCGTCAGGGGGGCACGCGCCAGCAAGCTGGCTTAGCTAGGCGGCAGCAAGCTGCTGCAGTCCGTGGTTTTGCGCTTGGCGCTGGGGCGCAGGTGTGGAAGGGTCGCCGTATGAGTAAATGGATGGCAATTGGGATAGCGGCCGGGCTGTGTGGCAGCGTATGCGGCAACGACGTCCCCCCACTTGAAGACGCGATTCCAGCAGCGGTCAAGGCACTGGCTGCGCCGACGCCTAGGGAGTTTGCCGGTGGCATTGCCATGGCGGTGACCGCCGCCACTGACGAGGCGCAGGCCGCCGTCAATCAAGGACTCAATCACCTCCACGCCGGCTGGGAATTCGAGGCCAGCCGCCATTTTGCCGTGGCTCTGCGTGCCGATCCGCATTGCTTGCTAGCCCACTGGGGTATGGCCATGGCACTGCTGGTGCCCACGCCTCCCACCGGCAAGGCCCGCAATGCCGCGGTGGAACGCATGCTCGATTTGCTCGACATGGGACGCGGCAGCGAACTGGAGCGCGGCTACGTTTACGGCTTGGTCAAATATCTCGAAGAGGGACCGGTGTCGGCGGCCGCGGCTTTTCACCAGGTCGCCAGAAAGTTTCCTAACGACGTGCAAGCCGCCGTGTTTGCCGCGCTATTTGGCCGCGGCGGCTACGATGAGACCGGCGCGGCCACGCTCGTCCAACAACAGTCCGAGGACGAATTGCGCGCCCTAGTCAAAGCCCATCCAGAAAGCCCGCTGCCTCTCAACGCCCTGTTGCTCATCCGCGCCGAGGCCCCCGATCTAACGCCAGCGCTGGAGTCTGCCCGCACACTGTGCTCAATGGCACCGGACTACGCTCCGTATTGCCATCTGTTGGGCCACTACGAGTGGCGCTGCGGTAACCACGCCGCGGCGGCCGCCACCTTCGCTCGGGCGTCCGCTTTGTTTGAAGTTTGGATCAAGGCTAACAAAACCACCGTTGCCGATTGCCCAGACTGGGTCAAGTCCGAGTGTTACCATGCGGTGGCGCTGGCCTCGCAGGGGCAGTTTGATGCCGCCCTAACCGCCGCGAAGCGCCTGGCCGGCACGCCGCTGCCGGTGGTCTGCGCCTCGTCCGCCGGGGTGCGGATGATGCTGTGGGAGGCCACGACGCTGCCGGCGCGGTTGCTGATGCGCCGCGGCCAGCCCGGGGATGCTGCGCTGGCACTCGCTGCGCTGCCCAAGCCCGCGGCGATCAAACCCTATCATGACGAATGCCTAGCCTATTGGGGAATTGACGGCTTGCGCCTTGCGCTGGACTTGCGCCGCCAGATCGAGGAGGGCAACCTCGACGACGCTAGAAACACCGCCGCCGCCCTGACATTCCACGGCGAGCAAATGGCCAAGGCCCAAACCATGGCTGCCGAGGGTGGCGAGCGCTCGGCCTGGACGCGCTCGTTTCGCGCGATCGAATTACTCGCCAACGAAGACCGCGGCCGCCTCGCCATGGCCGGCCCCGCCAACTTGCGAGGCACCGCCTACAATTGGTTTCGTGCCGCGGCAGACCGCCAGCGGTCGGCGGTGTTGCTCTATCCACCGGTGGTGCTCTCTGCCATGTCAGCCCGCCTCGGAGATTATTATCTAAGTGAAAAACAGGTGCCCGCGGCGATTGAGGCATTTGGCGACGCCCTGCTGGCCTTTCCCAATGACCTTGAGGCCATGCAAGGGTTGGCGCGGGCCTACGAAGCGGGCAAGCAGCCCGAAAATGCCGCCGCACTCGCCCGCAAGATCAAACTCCTGCAGCAGCCCTGACTCGGTTGGTCGCCACCCCGCCCAGCATTCTGGCGATGATCACCGAGCGAGGCTGTGCCTCAGACCCAAGACGTGAAGACGCAAGCCCCGAACCCGGGGCGAGTATGGAGCAGGCAGTAACTTGGGTTGACGCCAAGTTACTCAGGAGACTTGAAGAAAACTTGATCTAACGAAAAAACTTGGGCTTTTCCAGAACTCTAGTCTGCAGTGAGGCGGGAGGGGCTAGTTGCGCGGCAAACCTAGCGGCAGCACGGTTTTGCCGGCGAGTTCGTTGAGAACTTGGGCGAGGCCGGCGTAGATGGCAGACAGGCCGCAGACGATGCCTTCGAAGCCGGTGAAGTGCTTGTAAGCGGGGCCGGCAGCGCTCAGGTCGCCGTAGGCTAGCAGGAAAAATAAAATCGTCAGCGACAGGAACACGAATTGCAGAGCACGGCTGAGGTAGAGCGTGCCGAGGAACATGACAGCCGTGAATAGCCCCCAAACTGCCAGATAGGCAGCTTTGGCAGTCTCGTCGGTGGCGCTGGCCAAGCCGAGTTTCGGCAGCATGATCAAGGCGACGAGGGTGAGCCAGAACATGCCGTAGGAAATGAAGGCGGTGGTGGCGAAGGTATTGCCCTTTTTCCATTCCATGATGCCGGCGATCACTTGAGCGCTGCCGCCATAAAAAATGCCCATCGCCAGAATCATGCTGTTGAGTTCGTAATAGCCGGCATTGTGCAGGTTGAGCAGCACGGTGGTCATGCCGAAGGCGAGCAGTCCGAGCGGTGCGGGATTGGCGCTGCTGTCCTTAATCTGGGTGAGGGTGACTTCTGACATGGGATGGTTTTTTGTTGGGGTTGCGGTTGGGGGTGGCCGATATTCCCCCAACATCCGACTCTAGGTCAAGGCACAATCACGAATTTCCCGGCGGGCGGACGCCTTCCGGATCTCCTCGTGGGGAGCGCCGGCATCCTGCCGGCTGGGTTTGGCATCCTGCCGAACCCCGTGATCCATACGCGCAGCGATGTGCTCACGAAAAAGTCCATTGAGCTGCCACGCCTGCGTCCTACACGCTTGCAAATGCGCTTTGCTTGCACGTCACCTCGACGGAAGAGGATTCGGCACGATGCCCAATCCTGTCGGCGAGACGCCGGCGCTTCCCGCCCCAAAAATAGCGTGTGATGACCCAACGCGCCTAGGAAGCCAAGCTGGCCACGGCGGCGCGCCGAGCTGTGGAGAAAGCCATCTGCAAGTTGTAGCCGCAGGTCCGCCGCTATGACAGCATCAGAGGATACCCGTTAAGTGAAGCGCAGGATCGGCTGGTCCACGGCGAGGCTAGTTCCCTGATAGGCGAGCACTTCGGCGATGGTACCGCTGCGTTCGGAGTGCAGGGTGTTTTGCATTTTCATCGCCTCGATCACCACTAAGCGCTCGCCGGCTTTGACGACTTGGCCGAGTTGCACCACCACGCTCACTAGCAAACCGGGCATCGGCGAGAGCAGAAACTTGGAAGTGTCCGGCGGCAACTTGCGCGGCATTCTGCGCAATAGTTCTGCGGCGCGCCGCGGCATCACCGAAAATTCGATTTGCACGCCCATGCAGGTGAGCCGGTAGAGCAGCCCTGGCCGCTCGACCTGCACGCAAAACTCCGTGCCATCAAATATGCCGCGCATCAGGATGTCGCCAAAGCGCCAGTCGCTGCGGATTGTATGAGTGATGCCTTCGATGCGCACGTCGCAGCCATTTGCCACCCGCTGGACCTCTACCTCGCGCTCAGCAGCGTTGCCCACAACCACGAAATTCTCGCCGATGCGCAATTCGTGTCCCGGCACCTGACCCTCGATGCGCGACGCGCGTTCCAGATAGATGCGGTGCACCGCCGCCGCGACCGCTGCGAGAAACTCCGCGTCGGCCGCAGCCAAATGAGAGTTATGAAAACCGTTAGGATACTCCTCGGCGATGAATGCTGTGCTCAGCCGTCCTTGCTCGAAACGCGGGTGGCGCACCAGCGCGGCCTGGAATGCGATGTTAGTCGCGACCCCGCGGATGACAAATGCATTGAGTGCGTCGCGCATCCGGCCAAGTGCCTCGGCACGCGTCGCACCGTGGCAGATGACTTTGGCGATCAATGAGTCATAGTGCATTTGGATCACGCCGCCCTCATCCACCCCGCTGTCTACCCGCACGCAGTCAGTTACGGTTGCTGGCGGTTGATAGCGTACGAGACGGCCGGTGGACGGCAGAAAATCGTGCAGTGAGTCTTCGGCGTTGATGCGGCACTCGATCGCGCAACCGTCCATTTGCAACTCGTGCTGTTGGAATGGCAACGCCTCGCCGGCTGCCACCCGGATCATCCATTCGACCAGATCCAAGCCGGTGATCATTTCGGTGACCGGATGCTCCACTTGTAGGCGGGTGTTCATTTCGAGAAAATAGAACCCGCGATCCTTGCCGACGATAAACTCCACCGTGCCCACCGACTGATAGCCCACTGCCTTGGCCAGTGCCACCGCCTGTTCACCCATCGCGCGGCGCATCGCCTCATCGAGAAATGGCGAGGGCGCCTCTTCGATGACTTTTTGGTGCCGCCGTTGGATCGAACATTCACGCTCGAACAAATGCACAACGTTGCCGTGTGCATCACCTAATACCTGAATTTCAATGTGCCGCGGTTCCTCGATAAATTTCTCAATGAATATGCGATCATCCCCGAAACTCGCCAGCGCCTCAGCCCGGCAGGCGGCAAATCCATCGCGTGCCTCCATGTCGTTGTGGGCGATGCGCAGGCCTTTGCCACCGCCGCCAGACGATGCCTTGAGCATCACCGGATAGCCCACGTCACGGGCGATGCGCGCGGCGTCGCTGGCATGGATGACCACTTCGCTGCACCCGGGAATCGTGTTGACCTTGGCCGCAAACGCCAGTTTTTTTGAGGCGATCTTGTCGCCCATGGCGGCGATTGCAGCGGCCCGGGGGCCGATGAACACCAACCCCGCCGCCTCGACCTGCCGTGCGAAGTCAGCGTTTTCAGATAGAAACCCGTACCCAGGATGCACCGCATCGGCCCCACTGGTACGGCACGCCGCGAGGATTTTGTTGATTGCTAGATACGACGCGTGCGGCGGAGCCGGGCCGATGTTAACGGCCTCGTCGGCGAGCAGGACATGGCGTGCGTCGCGGTCGGCATCGGAGTACACGGCCACCGTGGCGATGCCCATGCGGCGCGCGGTGGCGATGATGCGGCAGGCGATTTCTCCGCGGTTGGCGATGAGGAGCTTCTTGAACATGTTAGAGAGGGATGTTGCCGTGTTTGCGCCAGGGGTTTTCGAGCCGCTTGTTGCGCAACATCGCGAGGCTGCGGCAGATGCGTTTGCGCGTCTCGTGGGGCATGATCACGTCGTCGATGTAACCGCGGCGACCGGCGATGAACGGGTTGGCAAAGGCGCTGCGGTATTCCTGCTCGCGAGCGGCGAGTTTTTCCGGGTCGTGGCTCTCGTCGCGGAAAATGATTGCCACCGCGCCCTTGGGACCCATGACCGCGATTTCGGCCGAGGGCCAGGCGAAATTCACGTCGCCGCGCAGGTGTTTGGAACTCATCACGTCATAAGCGCCGCCGTACGCTTTACGGGTGATCACGGTGATTTTTGGCACTGTGCACTCGGCGTATGCATATAACAATTTGGCACCGTGGGTGATGATGCCGCCATACTCTTGCGCCGTGCCCGGCATGAAGCCCGGCACGTCCACGAATGTTAGCAGAGGGATGTTGAAGGCATCGCAAAATCTGACAAACCGTGCCGCCTTGATCGAACTCTTGATATCCAGACAACCCGCGAGCACCAGCGGCTGGTTGGCGACGATACCCACCGGCGCGCCCTGCATGCGGGCCAGCCCGATGACAATATTTTTCGCGTTATCTGGCTGCAACTCGAAGAACTCGCAGTCGTCAACCACCTTGACGATTAATTCCTGGATATCGTATGGTTTGTTAGGATTGTCTGGCACCAGGGTATCGAGCGACATCTCGAGGCGGTCGGCGGTGTCGGTGGTTTGGCGCCGGGGTGGCTTCTCGCGGTTGTTGAGCGGCAGATAGTTGAAGAACCGGCGCACCATCAGCAGCGCCTCGACGTCGGTTTCAAACGCCAGGTCGGCCACTCCCGAGCGGGTAGTGTGGGTGATGGCACCGCCGAGTTCTTCGGCGGTGACTTGCTCCTGGGTGACGGTTTGGACCACCGCGGGACCTGTCACAAACATATAGGAAGAATCCTTGACCATGAAGATGAAATCGGTCAACGCCGGGGAATACACCGCACCGCCGGCGCAGGGGCCCATGATCAGTGAAATTTGCGGGATGACGCCCGAAGCCATCACGTTGCGCTGGAACACTTCGGCATAGCCACCCAGCGAGGCCACGCCTTCCTGGATGCGCGCGCCGCCGGAGTCGTTGAGGCCGATGATGGGCACTCCGGCCTTGATTGCGTGATCCATCACCTTGCAGATTTTTTCGGCGTGAGTTTCTGAGAGCGAGCCGCCGAAGACAGTAAAATCCTGCGAGTAAACAAACACCGGGCGGCCGTTGATCATGCCGAAGCCGGTGACCACGCCATCGCCGGGCACCGACTCGCGGTCCATGCCGAAATCGGTACAGCGGTGTTCGACAAACATGTCCCACTCCTCGAACGAGCCCTCGTCTAGCAAAATTTCGAGGCGCTCGCGGGCGGTCAGCTTGCCCTTGGCGTGTTGTCCCGCGATGCGTTTGGCTCCGCCTCCCAGCGCTGCGCGCGCCCGTTTCTCGTCGAGTTGGCGGATGATGTCATGCACGGCGCGGCCTCCGATCAAATCGTGCGATAGCCAGGGCCTGGAATGTTAGACTAGGGTGTGAGCGGAATGCCGATTTCATGGGAAAATGGTAGACATGAGAGCGAGTGACCCTAGCAGCCCTAGCCAGCGTGCCAAGATAAATCTACGATGCACGCGTGGCAACGCGTAGCGCCGGCACCGCGATTTTTTTGCGTGCCATTGGCGGCCAGCCTGCTTGACTGTGTGCAGCGCACGATGCCGGAAGTTCCCCCTGAAGAAACCTTGCTGTTGGTAGATCCCG